>JAPOYS010000143.1:0-44685 GCA_026706455.1 Chloroflexota bacterium
GAAAACCCGGCCGTCTTTCACCAACATCCACACCACCTCACTGCGAGACTAAACACCTAGTCATCAGCCATGGACGAAGAACCTGCCAAGCGGTGCGCCGCGCGGACGGGCTCCGGCAAGCGATAGCGTGTCGTCGTGCTCAGCGCCAGCCGCGCCGCGCTTTCCAGATCAGCCAAGTGACCGACAGAGACAAATACCGGTTTGACCCCTGCGCGTGTCCGCAGAACGACGCCCAATTGCGCGCCCTTGTATATCAACGGGCTGCGGCTTCCCTTCGTCGGCGCCGGCTCGACATAATCACCGATGTAGCGAGTCTTGCCGCAGCCGACGGTGGGACCTTGCAGCCACAAGCCGAGGTGCGCGGCGATGCCCATCCTGCGCGGATGCATCTGCCCCATGCCATCAAAGATGAAGGCGCCCGGCTCGCTGCGAAGCTGCTCTAACGCCGCCAGAATGACCGGTCCTTCGCGAAAAGCCAAGAGCCCCGGAATGTAGGGAAAGGATGTTTCTCGCTGGGCGCTTGCGGTTTCGATGACTTCAAGCTGCGGATAACTGACGACAACTATAGCGGCTCTCGATACCTTGCCCTTGACGCTGACATCAACCCCAGCCACCGTCTCCAGCCGATCAAAGGCCAGCGGCACATCGCTCTTCAATTGGGGCGCCAGCTCGAGCTGCAACGCGGCCGCCGCCTTTGGAGCGAGATTCCAATCGTGCAGATGATCGATTTTCATGAAGTTGCGCAATTGGTGATGCGCGCCGCCGCTACATCCCGAGATAATCTCGAAGCTCGCGCGATCGGGTAGGATGGCGCAGTTTGCGCAGCGCCTTCACTTCAATCTGGCGAATGCGTTCGCGCGTTACGCCGAAATACTGCCCAACTTCCTCCAAGGTGTTGTCGTGCCCGTCCTGCAAGCCGAAGCGCAACTCCAAAACTTGTCGCTCGCGCTCGCTGAGGACGCCCAGCGCCGAGCGAATCTGTTCCTTCAGCAGTTGTCGGCCTGCCGCATCGACCGGACCAGGAAGATTGTCATCCGGTATGAAATCGCCCAGCTGGCTGCTGTCATCCTGCCCGACAGGCATATCAAGGCTCATCGGCTCTTGGCTGATGCGCATAATCTTGCGCACCTTCTGCGTGGCGCGGCGCAGCTTGCGATTCAGCTGCGGGTCCAAAGCCCGGTTTTCTCGCTGATGCTCTTTAATGGCGCTGCGCTCTTCATCGTTCAGAAAGTCCATCTCCAGGGCGATTTGCTCCGTGACCGGGTCGGCGCCCAGTTTCTGAACCAGATCGCGCTGGACGCGCATCATGCGGTTGATCGTTTCGACCATGTGAACGGGAATACGAATCGTGCGCGCCTGATCGGCGATGGCGCGGCTGATCGCTTGGCGGATCCACCAGGTGGCGTAGGTGCTAAATTTGTAGCCCTTGGTATGGTCAAATTTATTGACGGCGCGCAACAGACCTAGGTTGCCTTCCTGAATCAAGTCCAGAAAACTGATGCCCCGTCCCATATACCGTTTGGCGACGCTGACGACCAGACGCAGATTCGCCCGCGTCAGGTCTTCCGACGCTTGAGCCGCGTGCTGTTCCACTTGTTCTTGCTGCTGCTTGGCCAGGCTAATGGGATCCACCGTGTCTTCGATCCAACTGTCGAATTCCTGCAATGACGGCAATTCATGCGCGCGGCGGACGTAGCGCTGCATTTGCGTCTGGTGCTCGAAGGGAAATAGAAACAGCGCGTGAACTACGCTGAAAACCGCTTGCGCCATCTCTATCCAATCGTCATCGCGGCCCCAGTTTCTCTGGTTAAGATAGCTGCGAATGTAGGACTCGGCATCGCGGTCCCAATCGTTGACCACCTCCTGCACTTCAGCCAACGCCTTGAAGAAGTCGGGCGCCTCGACGGCACGCGCTTCCGCGCAGACATGGAGCTTGCCCCAGTCTTCTCGCAACCGTTTGTAAGCGAATCGCTCGACATCCAGGTAATCGGGCGCGCTCGGTTTGCCGTTGGTATTGTCCAGGCTCATGAGCTCGTCGCGCAGGCTTTCCAAATGTCGCTCGGCCGCGATCTGCGCGCTCAGCCACATCTCACGGTTGCTATCCAGCAAGGGGACTTGCCCGATCTCCTTGAGATACATCTTCACTGGATCGTCCGAGGGCGGCAGGCTGTCAAGCGCCTCAGATTGCGTTTCGTCGTTTTCCAACTCAGCCGCATCATAGCCGTCGGTTTCGTAGTTCCCGCCTGGGCGGCTGTCCGTCTCGGTCAGCTCGCTGGTTTCATCCGCATCGAAGCCCACGAAGGCGCCGATTCGGTTGTCGCTAGTCCTTTTCATCGAGTTGACTCCTGTTCAAGACATCGATGTTTGCTTCAATGGGAGCGAGTTCCGGCTTACAGCCATGTTTATCCGCGCTTTCGCGCGCATGGAAAGCATGATTCTGAGATTGAGCCGATCTCTTTGCCGCGGATCAAGATCACCGTCAGCTTGCGCTTCTTCCTGAAGATACTGCATCTCCACGCGTTCGTTTTCCAATCGAATCAAGCGCAATTGCAGCGCCCGGCTAATCAATTCTTCGTGTTCGCCAGGTCCAGGCGCCACCCGAAGCGGGCGCCTCCTTAATATATCGTTCAAGTCCACCTGAAAGTTTCGTCGCATCGTTCTGGATACGGTCTCCGGCGAGTCAATGAGCAGCGCTTTAATCTCGGATTGCAGTGCGTTGTCAAGGACCGACGCGAGGTAGTCAAGCGGTTCTTGATCGTCCTGCGCCATGGAGTCCAGCAGGCGCTCCATCAGCGCGCGATATTGGCTGCGCGTGAAGTCGTCGACGCCGAGTTCGCTCAAGGGGCCGCGCAGGAGCTCTTCATCATCGCCGGCGAGCTCGCGCAATTTTCGATTGGCCAAGTACAGCAGATTGGGGTTCTTCAGCAACAAACTCAGGCAGTATGGTTCTAGCGCCGGGCTCTGCCTGCCGCCCGCGCCCGTAGTCGGGGCAGTCTCGGCGCTTGTCCCATTCCAGCCGGTCGCGTCCGGCGGGATCGCGTCCTGCTCCCCAAGCCAGAACTCAGGCGCCGCGTCCGGCGGCATCGGGGGCTTTGCGGGCTCGTCGGCGGGCAGCGACTCGCGCGCCCAAGCCAAGAGTTCGCGCTCGCCGATGCGCAAGCGGCGCGACAGCTTTTGCAGGTTTTCCTGCCGATACAGATTGTTCTCGGAAGCCAGTAGAATGGGAAGAACATCCGCGGCGACCGACTGGCGCTCCAGCACGCTTGCGCCAGGGCTCAGGTTTTTCGTCTCCATCTCTATGACGAAGTCGGCGATCGCCGGCGCGCCCGCGACCAACGAGTCCCATTCGCCCGGCCATCTGCGCAGGAAGTCATCAGGATCCTTGCCGTCGGGCAATCGAAGGACGCGCAGGTCCACATTCATCCGGCCCGCGAAATCCCTGGCCACCGTCCGGCGGGCGACATCGAGGCTGCGGCGGGCGGCGCTCTGCCCGGCTTCATCCGCATCGAGCGCCAAGACAATTCGGCGGGCGATCCGCGGCGCGATCAACTGGATTTGCTTCTCGGTCATCGCCGTTCCCATCTGGGCGACAACATTATAGAAGCCGGCTTGATGCGCCTGAATAACATCCATATAGCCTTCGACGACCACCGCCGTGCCACTGTCGCGGATGGCTCGCCGGCCCCGGTCCAAACCGAAGAGAAGACGACTCTTGTCAAATAGCACGGATTGCGGCGAGTTGATGTACTTTGCCGCTTCTTCCGAGCCAAGCGCGCGGCCGCCAAAGCCGACCGCCCGTCCGCGCTCGTCTCGGATGGGTATCATCAGTCGATTGCGGAAACGATCGTATACGCGTCCGTTTTCGTTGCGAATCGCCAGACCGACGTCTACGATATCGTCGTCGCGATATCCAAGAGCGCGCAGCGACTTTAGAAGCCAATCCCAGCTTTGGGGAGCGCAACCCAATTGGAAAGCGCTGACCGTCTCATCGCGCAATCCACGCTCCTCGCGCATGTAAGCAAGGGCGGAGGACCCGGCGCCGCTGTAAAGCCGGCCCTGGAATAACTCGGCGGCCGCCTTCACAAGACCGCGGAGCCCGTCAATCCGGTCGCTGAGCGTTTTCTGTTCTGGCGTCTGGGGCTTCAGTTGTACGCCGGCTTCAGCGCCCAATTCCCGCAGCGCTTCCTTGAAATCCCAGCCATGGACTTTTTGCGCGAAGGTGAAGAGGTCGCCGCCTTCCGAACAGGCGCCGAAGCAATGCCAGGTTTGCCGCTCCGGATTGACCACGAACGAAGGCGTCTTTTCGTTGTGAAAAGGGCAGCAAGCCTTGTGATTGCGCCCCGCCTTCTTCAGCCCCGGCACATGCCGCCGCACGTATTCAACGATGTCAATCCGCGCCTTGATCTCATCCGTCACGGACATGCTGAAGCTCCCCGATGAGATTACGCATCAATTATAGAGATGTCCCAGCGCCTGCGCCACATATACGACAGCAAGCTGACAGAAACCAACCAATCGCGCTCGGCCTGAGTTGACTACCACCATTAACGATCTGGCCGGCAATTGGGCGTCCAAATGTTCACGCGCGGCGCGACCAAAGTTTGGCAAGCGCTCGCGCTAGAAATTCTCCAGCTCGCTGAGATCAGCCGCGCCGTTTTGCAGCGCGGCGATCTTCTGCAACAGCGCGATGCGGTTGTTGCGCAGCGCGACATCGTCGGCATGAACCAGAACATGGTCGAAGAAAGCCGCCACCGCCGGCGTCATTTTCTCGAATGCGCTGAGGAATGCATGGACGCCAGCCACGCCGTCGAGGCTCGCGGTCGCCGTCGCCAAACTGTCATGCAACTGGATTTCCTGTTCTTCTCGCAATAGCGCCGGATCGAAGGTCTGCGCTTCCTCGCTGCGGGTTATGCGCACGCAGCGCGCATAGGCATCGAGGATCCCTTCCCAGTCGTCGCGCTTCACCCAGCGAGCCAAATGGTCGATATCAGCTAAGGCGCGCGTCGGGTCAAGCGCAGCTGCGCGAAGCACAGACTTGAGCACATCAAGTGGATAGGCATGAGTTTCCTGAAGCCAACTTTCAAAGCGACCCTCGAAAAAAGCCAGAACTTGCGCGCGGACATCCGAACTGACCGTCACCGGTTGCCGCTTCGATACTGCCAGAATGAGGCGCCGCAGGTTCACCGAGAGCGAGCGATCGACCAGAATCTGGATGATGCCATGCGCGTTTCGCCGCAGCCCGAAGGGGTCCGATGTCGATTTTGGCGCCAGCCCGACGGCAAAGAGGCCGACCAGACTGTCCAGCTTGTCGGCGAGGGCGAGCAAGCGCCCGGCGTCGCTGGCGGGCAGGCTGTCGCCGGCGCCGCGTGGCAGCCAATGCTCGAATATCGCATCGGCGACGGCCGGGGCGATTCCTTCGCGCAAGGCGTATTCGCGGCCCATCACGCCCTGCAGCGATGTCATCTCAACGACCATGCTCGTCGCCAGATCGGCTTTGGCGATGGCGGCCGCTTGTTCGGCGATAGCAATCGCCGGCGAGTCGAAGCCGAGCAACTCGCCGAGCGCGGCGATCGACGCCGCCACCCGGTCGTTCTTCTGGCGCATGGAACCGAGGCCCGCTTGGAAGGTCAAAGTGTCCAAGCGCGGCAAGTAATCTCGCAGCGGTTTCTTGATGTCCGCCTGATAGAAGAACTGGGCATCGGAGAAGCGCGCGCGCAGGACCTGCTCGTTGCCCCTTATTACCTTGTCCAGATGCTCGCTGTCGCCATTGCGCACGCCCATGAAATGATTCATCAGACGACCACGATTGTCCTCTAGCGCGAAGTAGCGCTGGTGCTTCTTCATAACCGTGACCAGCACATCGCGCGGCAACTCAAGATAGGCGGTGTCAAAGCGGCCGCGGAAGACGGTCGGCGCTTCGACGAGATTCGCCACCTCCGCCAGCAGGTCGGCGTCCATCAACGCGCTTGCGCCAACTTCCGACGCCAACTCCGCGACCCGCCGGCGGATGAAGGCCTGCCGCTTCTGGCCCTCCGGCAAAATGCCCTGATCATCGAGATTCTGAAGATAAGAACTTGCACCGCGAAGCGCAATCGCCGGCGAGCCGCTGGGACGCAAGCCGCGCGTCACATTCCCGCTCGCTATACCGGCGTATTCAAAGGGAATGACCGCATCGCCAAATAGGGCAGCGATCCAACGAATTGGCCGGGAAAAGGCGACGCCCGTTTCGTTCCAGCGCATCGACTTGCCAAAGCTAATTTCGGCGATGAAGCCGGGCAGCGCGTCCGCCAGCACGGTTGTCGCAGCTTCGCCTGCATGGCGAACTTGCGCCGTCACATAGCGCCCGCCGTCCATTTTCTGAACGTTCAGGTCCTCAACGGCGACATCCTTGGCGCGCGCGAATCCGAGCGCCGCGCGCGTCGGCTGGCCTGCGGCGTCGTAGGCGCGGTCGGCCGGCGGTCCCTTGGCGAGGTATTCTTCGTCCGCCTGTCTCGGCACAAGCCCTCGCGCGCTGACGACGATTCGCCGAGGAGTGGTGTGGACCTCAAGCCCGTCATGCGTCAAGCGCAACTCATCAAATAACTTGGGGGCGGCCGCCTTCACCTGCGTCAACGCCGCCGCCACATCGTCAGCCGGCATCTCTTCGACGCCGATCTCAAGCAGGAAATCGGCCGCCTCAGTTGGCGGAGGCGGCAATTCGCCCGCCACCTGCAGCGCCGGGCCGAGCCAGCGCTCGCTCATCTTCATCAGCGGGTGACCAAGCGCTTCCCGCTGCGCGACATATTCCTTGGCAATTGTGCGCGTCATCTCGCGCATGCGCCGAAAATAACCCGCTCGCTCGGTAACGCCAATCGCGCCGCGCGTGTCCAGCACGTTGAAGAGATGGCTGCATTTCAATACATAATCGTAAGCGGCGATCAGCGCATCGCCTTCCAGCGCGCGCCCATATTCGCGTTCGTAGGTATCGTAAACTGCTCTTAGCGCCTCCACATCGGCGACGTCAAAATAATAGCGGCAATGTTCGACCTCGTCGTTGAACATGACATCGCCATACTTGACGCCGTCCAGCCAGTCAATATCCCATGCTGCTTCTTTGCCCTGCAGCGCCAGCACAATACGTTCAATGCCGTAGGTGATCTCGACGCTGACGGGATCGAGATTCTGACCGCCCGCCTGCTGGAAATAGGTGAACTGCGTAATCTCCTGCCCATCCAGCCAGACCTCCCAGCCCAGCCCCCAAGCGCCTAATGCCGGCGATTCCCAGTTGTCTTCGACGAAGCGAATGTCGTGCTCGCGCTGATTGATGCCCAGCGCCGCCAGCGAAGCCAGATAGAGTTCCTGCGGATTGCCCGGGTCTGGCTTCAGCATCACCTGATATTGGTAGTACTTCTGCATGCGATTGGGGTTCTCGCCATAGCGACCGTCATCGGGCCGCACGCTCGGCTCGACATAGGCGACGCGCCAAGGTTCCGGACCTAACACGCGCAGAATCGTCGCCGGGTTGCCGGTGCCAGCGCCGACCTGCACATTGTAAGGTTCCCAAATCAGGCAGTTCTGATCAGCCCAAAACTGATGTAGCTCAAATATGACCTGCTGGAAAGTCAGAGGTGATGGCATCAATCGTCCTGACTACGTGAATGGCGGTACCTGTCGCGCAGTATTATATTGGCGCCGCGGCCGAATAACGAGGGCGCAGCCTGCGAATCAAGCCCAGCTGGTTTTTGGCTCGCGCCCTGCCGATGCGACTCTCCGTCAGTCGCCTCAGCCGGCGCCATTATTCACTTGCTGGTTCCGCAAGCCCGGCGCCTTCCGCCTCCGACGGCTTGATCAGGTCAGCGCTTTTGAGATCTTTGAAGGCTTTGAAGACAGTTTCGCGCGCCAAAACATAGTACTCAGCGGCTGATGACTTGAGCACGACGCCGTCCTCCAATTGAGCGCCAAAGGTCAAGGTGTATGCCGCTTCCGTGAATTCAGGCGCCGCTTCGCTTTCCGAGCCAGTTGACGACCCGTCTTCATCCTCGCGCGATCCATCTGCGTCTTGGTCTGCGACCGGCTCGGCGCTTTCGACCGCCTGGCGATAACGCACATGGACGACTGCTTGCGGGTCGTCAAGTCCATATTCGTCGAGCGCCTCCAGACCCAGCGGCTCCAACAAACGAACGCTCGCGGCATTGCGCGAAACGATTGGCATCTTCGTATCTTCGAATGCCGCGCCTTCGGGCAATTCCGCATAGCGCCAACTGTCGCCATCGCGCAAGAATGTAAAGACGCCGTCCGCATTTTCGACGCGAATCTCGACGACATCCGCCAGCGGCGCATTCACATAATTCGCGTCAAGCCAGGTCGACGTCTGTGTGGAGAGCTCCCAGGAACTGAGGCCCAGGCCCAGGTAGACATTGTCTTCGCCCGCCCGCCGCAGGTATACCGTGTCGACGCCGCCGCTGCCGCCGAGATACAGCAACTGAGCGGCCTCCCCGCTTTCAAGACTCAACTTCCGCCGGAAGTCATCATCGGCGACCTCCAGGCGAGCGAAATTCACCGGATTCGTCGCGATCAAGCGCCGCGTGTCCAGGTTCGCGATCTTGTCCAGAAGCTCATCCACTTTCTCAGCCTCAACTGGGAAGCCGTCTGCGCCGGGCAAGACCCAGCCAGCCTCACCGCGGGCGAAGATCACTTCATTGTCGAGCTCATCGGCGAAGCTGATGCGCTCCACATCGGCGGCGGTCATGCCGGCTAGTATTGGCTCGGCGGGGCGCGCTTCAGTACTGCTCGACGTGACAACCGAGATCGCCAGAAGAATGAGTTGCGCAACCAATACAATCGCCAGAAGAACATTGCTGCGCTTCAACATTACGCGCCTCCTTTCAATTCAGCCTGCGCCCGCTCGTCGCTGACAGGCGCGCCATCGGCCGATTCCTGGGCGCCATTCGGCGGCATCAACTTGATCGGCTGTTCCGCCCGCCGCTGCAGCTGCCAGACGGCGCCGATGAGGATCAAGCCGATGATCGCGACTGCGCAGTTGATCAGCACCCAGCGGTTTTGCGCGTCCTCGTCAATGGGCGGCAGAATGCGCGCCACACTGCCGCGGCTGCGAATGGTCGCCAGCGACAGATCTTCGGTGAACCAATCAATGGCGTTTTCCACCAATTGCAGATTGCTGATGAATCGATCGCCAGCGAAGTTGGCTGATATCTGATAAACTGTGTCGTTCACGAATTCTGAACTGCCCAGCACGACAATACGCGTATTTTCGGGCGAGCGCTCGATCAAGCCAATCGGCTCGTTACGGTCCGTCTCGGGCGCCGCTTCAGCGTCCGCCGCGCCGGTTTCAAAGGGCGAGGGTTTGTCGAGGTAGAAGCTTTCGAATGAAGCCTCGACCGCCAGCGCCAGGGGGAAGGACAAACGCTCATCCCCGATGGCGAAACCGAATTCCGGATAGAGTTCCAGGTTGGGCTGCGGGTCCGCTACGATAGTCTCCCAGGACGCATCGCTGGAGCGGATCAAAGTGGTGACCAGCCCGTCCGCCAAAAGCGATTCATCCGCCCTTACCGGCGACGCCCAGCTCATGGTCACGAGCGGCAAGTTATTGACAACCGGGCTGTCCGCATCCAAGCCATTCGGACGCACGTCGATGAAGAAGGGGTAATCGAGCGCCTGAATTTCCGTCACGATCATGTCGCCCACATCACGCTGCGTCTGCATCGGGAAGGGCGTGTTTTGGAAATCCATGATCAGGCTGTCGCCGATGATCACGCCGTAACTCTCGAGCAGATCTTCGACGCCGCCGTCGTTCGGATCGAGCAGCAGTGTCCCGGCGTAGGGATCGACGCCCAGCCGATAATGTCCGGCCGCCACGATGAGCGAGCCGCCGCGCATCACATATTGGTCGATCGCATAGCGCTGCGGCTCGGTCAAGCTGTGCGGCGACATCAAAATGAGCGCGTCGACATCGGCCGGGATCTGCCCTTCGTCCAGGGTCAGGCGGCGCAGCTCGTGCGATTCCCGCAGGCGCTCTTCCAGAAAGCTGTATTGCTGCAGGCTGGGCATCTGCCGTCCAAACTGATCGGGACCCTGCGCCGGCGGCGTCCACAAGCCGATTACCTTCAGGAATCCGGGCGATGACCGCTTCAAAGCCGATTCGATTGCGCCGCGGATCTCCGCCTGGCTGAGATCGCCCGCCGGGTAAATGACCTGGCTATCGGCGCCGGCCTCGACAACCAGATGCAAGTAGAAGGTATCCAGCGAGAAGAAACTGGCCGCGATCGGTTGGATCTGATAACGATCAAAAAGATCCGCCTCGCTAAGACCGGCGTCGGGCGCGGACATGTCCACCAGCTCGTAGACAGCTTTGCCTCCGCTGGCACCGGCGATCTCAGCCGCCACATCTTGAATCGTCCCGCTTACTTCCGTCATCCCTTCCGGCAAGCTCGCCGATGAGACGTAGAGCGTCAGCTTGGCTGGCTGCTCAAGCGAGGCGAGCACGGCGTCGAGACTTTGGAAGCCGTAAACAACGCGCTGGATATTGCTCGTCAAATCATATTCCAGATTGCGCAGGCGCACCTCGATGCCCAGCGGCGTATCAACCACTTCGATTACTTCGGAGAAGTTCAGCGCCGCGCTTTGATCGCCGTATGCGATGAGCACATCAAAGTACACGTTGACCAGCGACAGGCCCCCGCGATCATTCACTTGCAAGGGCGTCGGACGTATGCCATGAATCTGATTCGCCTCCCGCTCCATTTCCGGGTTCGTCAATGGATCGACGAACTCCAATTGCAGCTTGCCCTTTGCCGCCAACTCGTATTCCCGCAACGTATCCTTAATGCGCGGCGCCAGCGGCGCTAGCAGTGGATGGCTCTCCTCGCTGAAATAACCGCGGATGAGCAGCGGCTCCTGCAATCCAGCCAGGAGATTCTTGGTGACATCAGACAGGCTGTATTCCTGGTCTTGCGTCAAGTCGAGGCGGGCGGCGCTGGCCGGCGCGATCAACAGGTTGAAAGCCAGCAGATTGAAGCCAATCAGCGCGAGACCGATGCTCCCGTTCAGGCGATGGGCGCGCAGGTGAGCGCCCCGGCTCCAGCGCTTGCCATCCAAGGACAAGATGTTCAGCGCCAGGAAAAAAAGCGCGAGCGAGCCATAATAGACCAGATCGCGCAGATCGATGATGCCGCGCTCAATGCTCTCGAAGCGACTGCCAGCGCCGAACTTGCGCAAGAGATCGCCGGTCGCCGCGCCGAACAAATCCGTGATGACCGGCGAGCCAACCGCCTGCAGCAGCCCGCAAATCAAAGCCGTGCCGATTAGCGCCACCAATTGGTTGTCAGTGCGCGAGGAAACGAAGAGTCCGATGGCGATATAGCTGGAGGCCAGCAGCAGCGCCGCCAGGTAGCCGCCGATGACCGGTCCCCAGTCGAGATTGCCCAGCGACTGAACGGTCAGGGGCAAGAACAACGTCAGCCCCAGCGCCAACGCCACCAAAGCCAGCGCCGACAGAAATTTGCCGGCGACCAACTCGCTCAGGCGAACGGGCATCGTCAGCAGCACCTGCAGATTGCCGCTTTCTTCCTCGCGGCTCCATTGATGCATGGTCAAAGCCGAGACGAGCAGAATCATCAGAATCGGCATCCATTCAAAGAGCGCGCGCACATCGGCCGAACCGCGGGCGAAGAATGAATCCACCCAGAAGAAGACGAACAAAGTCAGCACGAGAAAGACGCCGACGAAGATCAGCGCCATGGGTGAGCCGAAGTACAGCTTCAGTTCCTTGCCGGTGATAGAAAGAATCTTCTTCATCGCCGCCTCCTAAGCCGTGGTCGCCAATTGATTGAAGAAGGTTTCCAGCGTGACCGAATCTCGGCGAAGCTCGCGCAGAGGCCAGTTTCGGTCTTTGGCCAGAGCGAAAACGCGCGGCGTGATATCGGCGCCGCTGACAATGCGATAGGCGGGATAATCGTCCGCTGAGCGCATCGGCTGCACGCGCGCGATGCCTTCCAGTGATTCGAGCGCGCCTTCGATTTCGTCGCTGTCCCACTCGAGGACCAGCGTGGCGTCATTGCTCTTGCTCAGCTCGCTCAGGCTCTGATCGGCTCGTAGCTCGCCGTTGATGATGATGATGACGCGATCGCAGATCGCCTCGACTTCGGACAAGATGTGAGAAGAAAACAGAATCGTGCTTTCCCGCGCCAAGGACTGGATCAGCGCGCGTATTTCAACGATCTGCGTCGGATCCAAGCCGACGGTCGGTTCATCCAGGATAAGAAAGCGCGGCTTGTGCAAGATCGCCTGCGCCAATCCAACGCGCTGCCGCAGTCCCTTGCTCAACGAGGCGATCGGCCGCGTAAGATATTCCTGCAAGCCCGTGCCATAGACCGCGTCGGAAAGCAGCGGGACGAGGTCAGCTGAGGGAATAGCGCGCAGTTCAGCCATCATCGTGAGATAAGATTGTACCGAGAGCTCGGGATATAGGGGCGTATTCTCCGACAAATAACCGATGGTCGCCTGGACTGCATGCAGATCGCTCAACACGTTCTTGCCCTCAATTTCCACCAGTCCTTCGTCCGGATGCAGAAAGCCCGTGATGATCTTGATCGCGGTGGATTTGCCCGCGCCATTCGGTCCCAGCAAGCCCACGATTTCGCCCGGTTGAATATCGAAGCTGACGTCATGCAAAGCCCGAATGCTGCCGTAGCTCTTGGCGATGTTCTGAACGTGAATCATTGGCCAGCGCCTTTCCCCGCGCGAAACTAAGCCGAATAAGCCGTAATCTGAAAGCCGGCGGCCATCAAATCCATGGCTGCCATGATAAAAATCGGAAGCGAAATGTCTATACGGAAATCTTTATCGAAATGTAAATTCACACCGTATCAGGTCGGAAGAATCTCAATATGCGTGTCCTCCAGGATTCGAAGAAAGTGGCTGTAGGGGAATTGCGCGCCGCCGGCATACAAGGCGTTGACCGTGCCGGCCGCCACTCCCCGCCGCAGCGCCTCGGGAAATTCAGCGTCCTCCGCCAGCGCCGTCACGAGGCCCGCCAACAAGCAATCGCCGCTGGCGATCGGATCGAGGGGCTGAATCGCCGGCGGCGTCGCCGTGACCAGCAGATTATCCTGCGCCAGCAGCGCGCCTTCAGCGCCCAGGGTGACGACCACTATGCGGATGCCCTCAGCGGCCAGAAGGCGAGCGACAGTAATAGCGTCGCGCGTCGTTTGCAGTCTCTCTCCCAGCGCCGCGGCTAATTCGTCGCGATTAATCTTGATGGCGTAGGGTTTGGCGGCAATTGCGTTTTGCAGGGCTGTCCTGCTGCTATCGACCCAAACGCGCAAACCCAATCGATTCAATCGTTCGATCAAGCCGCGCGGCGCATCAGCCGGCGCGCCCAAGGGCAGACTGCCGCACATGCATACGGTTGTCACATCGGCGCGCGCGGCGGCGCGGCATACGTCTTCAGCCAGCGCGCTCCAATCCGATGGCGCGATCCGTCCGGACTCGTTGATCACCGTGGAAACGCCTTCCGCATTTGCGACGATGGTGCAAGTTCGGGTCTCGCCTTCAAAGGGCGTCCATTCCGCTTCATAGCCTTCTTCAGCCACCAGCGCCGCCACCATCCGCCCGGTATGCCCGCCGAGCAGCCCCATCGCCAATGGCTGACCGCCGAGCACCCGCACAGCGCGCGCCACGTTCAAGCCCTTGCCGCCCGCCACCGCCAAACCGGACTGGATCCGCGAAATGCGGCCGATGGCGAAATCAGGCACGACCATGGTGCGATCGAGCGCGGCGTTGGGCGTCACACAAATTATCCGCTCGCGCGTCATACTCCCGTTCCCAAAGCTCAGCGACCAGCGGAAACTTACATCATGCAGCGGGACTCATCAAGACGACGCTTTGCCGACGGGCTAGGTCCAGCGCGCAGCTACGTCTATGCCAGCCACCGGCGGCAGGCTAGAATGCAGGCGAGCAGAACCGATAGACATACCGGGCTGTTAAGCGCAAAATGACGGTCTACGCCCGAATAGACATTAGCTTTCCCGACCAGCGCCGCGAATCGCACCAGTTGGCAAACGAGGCGATAACCATCGGAAGCGCGCCCGACGATACCATCCGCGTTCCGGCGGCTTGTCTCGCCCAAGGGCAAATCCGCCTCAGCCGCGGCGATTCCAGCGTTACGCTACGCAATCTTGCGGAGGACCCGAGCCTGATCGTCGACGGCCGCTTGCTGCCGGTCAATCAATCGCGGCAATTGGGCGATGTAGCAAACATTCGCGCCGGCGCGCTGAGCATCCAATTTATCCGCAGCAGCGACGGTCCCACAGTATCGATGCGCGCGCTCACTGAAATTACGCAGCCTTCAGCGCTTGGGTTCCGCGCGAGCCTGGCAAGCGGTGCGCTGAATGTCTGGCCCTATTCGAGCGCATCCACCGAAGTCAGCATTACAAATCTGACCGATGAAGCGGCGCAGTTCCGCGTCGAAACGGCCGGCTTGCCAGCGGCTTGGACGAGCCCCAGCCGGCTCGCCGTAGCAGTTGAGAGCGCGGATACGGTTGACATCCTGATCAATATCAAGCCGCCCGCAGGCTTGGAGCTCGCGCCGGGCGAGTATCCGCTGACCATCTCCGTCAGCCGCCTGGGCGAGGTCGAAGCGCGCGTTCAGCTCGCGCTCCTTGTGCGGCTGGGGCGCTGCGCTGGCTTGAGCTTGGCATTGGATCCGCCCAACTTGCGTCAGCAGCGCGTCTTCAGTCTCCATCTGCTGAATCTAGGAAATGACGATCTTTCGCTGAAGCTTGCAGCCTGTGATCCGAGCTCGCTGCTCGATCTAAACTTGGCGCAGGATGAGATTCGCCTCAAGCCCAAGGGACGCGCCGCCATCGGCGGATCAGTCGCGCCAAAGCGGCGCCCGCTGCTCGGCCAGCCCAGCGAGATTCCATTCGCCATTCTGGCGAAAGCGGCCGAGCCCAACGATTATCTCGTCGCTTTGCCAGCGTCCCTCGCCGTCAAGCCGCTGGTCTCAAATCGAGCGCTCATCGCCGCTGCCAGCGCGATCATCGCGTTGGTCTTGGCTTTGGCCGCCCTGTTGCATCAGCCGCCGCAACCGTCAATCACGAGCTTCGCGCTATCCGCAAAGCAAGTTGCGCGGGGGACGCCCGTTTCACTGACGTGGGCGGCAGGCAACGCCGAGCGTTTCTTCGTCGAGGTCGAGCGCGCGCCGCTGGCCGAACTGCCGGCCGACGCCGCGACCTACACATTGGATACGGGCGACTACCGCGATCCCATCGAAATCGCCCTTATCGCCGTGCGCGGCGACGCCGCCGATATCCGCTCACTGCGCCTCAATGTGTTTCAGCCGGTGACGATCCATCGTTTCGAGACGGACAAGTCCAGCGTGCCGCGCGGCGTCGGCGCTGAGTTGACGATCACCTGGCATGTTAGCGGCGCCGCCGCGCTTGATATCGCGCTGCCGGTCGGCTTCGAGACGATTCACGAAGCGAGCGCCGGCGATGAAGGCGAGATCGTTATATTCGGAAAAGCCGCGGATGAAGTCGTGATCAGCCTCAGAGCCGTCGACGAGCTAGGCACAGCGGTGGAACGCGCAATTGCCATCGCCGCCAGAGCGCCAGAGTGCAGGCCAATTGAGGACGCCCTGCTCTACACGGGCCCCGACCCGCGCTACCGACGCGCCAATTACGCCCAGCAGAATGTGCCAGTATTGGTCAATGGCGTCACGGTCGGCGCCGATTGGCTACGCGTTGAGCTGGCCAGCGGCGATCACGGCTGGGGACGGCTCCGGGACTTCGACTGCGCCGGTTTCGATCCCGCTGGTCTGAAAGTTGTCAGCGACATTCCACCATTGCCAACCGAGACCGCCGCGCCGGCAGCTGAAATCTTCGCCGGCTCATAAGCCCGGGCGCCGGCGGCATGCTCGCGCAATTCAAGCGTTTCCTGCGGCGAGCGCAATCGGTGGAAGCTGACAATTGTCACACCCGTATTGCTGTCGTATAATCGCGCATTCAGTTCAAGTGATGTGGAAGGACAGCGCCAGCTACATGAGCAATCGACCGCCCGTCTATCCATTCACCGCCATCGTCGGCCAAGACATGATGAAACTCGCGCTCATCCTCAACGCCATCGACATGAGGATCGGCGGCGTGCTGATCCGCGGCGAACGCGGCACCGGCAAGTCCACGGCCGCGCGCGCGCTGGCCGCCCTCCTGCCCGAGATTGACGTCATAGCCGACTCGCCCTTCAACGACGATCCCTTCCGCCGCGAGTCCTGGTCCGATTTCGCGCGCGGCAAATACGACGACAGCGACGAAATTCCCACGGCGCGCCGGCGCATCAGCTTCGTCGATCTGCCCGTGAGCGCGACAGAAGATCGTGTGGTCGGCACGCTGGATATCGAGAAGGCGATTCAATTTGGCGAGCGCCACTTCGACACGGGCGTCCTGGCCAATGCCAACCGCGGCATCTTATACGTCGACGAAATCAACCTGCTTGATGATCACATCGTCGATTTGCTGCTCGATAGCGCGGCGATGGGCGTGAACATCGTCGAGCGCGAAGGCATCAGCTTCAGCCATCCGGCGCGCTTCATCCTGGTCGGCACCATGAACCCAGAAGAAGGCGACCTGCGCCCGCAATTGCTCGACCGCTTCGCCCTCTCCGTCGATGTGACCGGCATCAAGGACGCCGCCGACCGCATCGAAATCCTGGAACGGCACATCGCCTACGAAAATAATCCGCTCGACTTCAAAGACGAATGGGAGCCCGTCGATCAGCGGCTTTCCCAGCGCATCGCCGCCGCCCGCGAAATCATCGACGATGTAACGCATACGACGCAAGACTTGCGCGTCATCGCCAGCATCTCCAGCGACCTGCGCATTGACGGACACCGCGCCGACTTGGTCATCTTGAAAGCAGCCCGCGCTCACGCCGCCTACGAGGGACGCACAGCCATCAACGACCGCGATATCACAATCGCCATCCGCCTGACGATTCCGCATCGGCTGAAGCGCGGACCCTTCAACGATGCGCAAGCGGACCTGAACGCGGTGGAATCAGCCGTCGACGAAAAACGGCAAGAGATTGGCGAAGGCGAAGAAGCCGGCGAGTTCAGCGAAAACAGCGACGAGCAGGCGGCGCAATCTAAAAAAAAAGTGAGACTGTAAGCGGCGAAGGCGAGCCGCAGGACCAAGAACTGGGCCAGACCGAAGCCGCGCCCCAAGACGTCTTCCCGACATCGGACGCGCGCTGGTGGGAAGGCGGCCAGCAAGTCCAATCCAAAGCCGAGTTTGAAACGCGCAAGCTCAATACCCAGCTCGACCGTATGACGCGCCGTCAATCGGGCCGGCGCTCGACCACGCGCACCGACCGCAAGCGAGGCCGCTACGTGCGCGCCAAACAGGCGGGCGACAAGCCGCGCGATATCGCCTTTGACGCCACCTTGCGCGCCGCCGCCCCTTTCCAAGTCGAGCGCGGCGAACAGAAACAGGAAACGGGCATGGCTTACGCCCTGCGCAAGACTGACCTGCAAGAGAAGGTGCGCGTCCGCAAAGCGGCCAACCTGATCATGTTCACCGTGGACGCCTCCTGGAGCATGGCGGTGTCCGAGCGCATGCAGGCGACCAAAGGCGCGATTATGTCTCTTTTGACCGACGCCTATCAGCGGCGCGACCGGGTTGGCTTGGTCGTCTTTCAAAAGGACCGCGCCTCGCTCGTTCTGCCGCCCACGAACTCCGTCGTCCTGGCGAAAGAAGCGATGGCTGATATCCCAGTCGGCGGCAAGACGCCCCTCTCGGCGGGCCTGCTGCTGACCTACGATGCTGTGATGCGCGAGAAAAATCTGAATCCGGACGTCATGCCGATGATGATCCTGCTGACCGATGGCGCCGGCAACGTCTCCATCAGCGACTCCGTGTCGCCACAAGAAGAAGCGCATTCGATCGCGCGCAAAATCCACGAAGCCGATATTCGCACCGTCACCATCAACATGGAGCATGTCGCTTTTGATCAGGGCTTGGCGCAGCGGCTGGCCGATCAGCTGGGCGGTCCCTGCTACACGCTGGCGCAGATCCGCGCCGACAACTTGCTGGACACCGTCCGCGCCGAAATGGACAAAATATAGGACCGCCTATTGGATTGCGTAGGGGCGACCCGCCGGCTCGCCCTCAATCCGCCGCACGTCGTAGGGGCGAGGCGATGACTCGCCCTACCGCCTCGTTGGGGTATAATCCCCATAGACTGTCATCGAGGCAAATCAGCATGAATAAAATCTGCGTCATCCAACTCTCCGGCTCCCCCTACCAAATGGGTTATGCCCACGGAGAACGCTTCCGCGATGAAATCCGCGTGTTCACCGAAGAGCGCGTCCGCCTCTGCCGGTCGATCGAATGGACGGGCCGCGAACTGTCGCGCGAGGCGGTCATCGCTCTCGCTGAAGCCTGCGTCGCTGAGCATCAAGCCTACGCGCCTGATCTCATGGAAGAAGCGCGGGGCATCGCCGACGCGGCCGATCTGACACTGGCGGAACTGGTTATCAACAACGGCTTCACCGATTTTATCGACACGATATTCAACCTCGGTGATGTCACGATGCCGGCGCTCGCGCCGTCGCTGGCCGCCGACAATTGCACCGCCTTCATGGTCCCAGCCAGCCGCAGCGCGGGCGGCCAAGCCTATTTCGGTCAAACGTGGGATATGCACGCGACAGCCACGCCCTACGTAATCTTGCTGCGCGGACAACCGAATGAGGCCCCCGACTTCTTGACCTTCACGGTGACCGGCTGCGTCGGCATGATCGGCATGAACAGCGCCGGCATCGCCGTCGGCGTCAACAACCTGATGGCGACAGATGGCCAGATCGGCGTCACCTGGCCCTTCGTCGTGCGCAAGATCTTGCAGCAGCAGGATCTCGATGGCGCGCTGGCTTGCTTGACTGAGGCTAAACTCGCCGGCGCGCATAACTACATGCTGATGGACGGTAAGGGACGCGGCTATGAAGTCGAGGCGATGTCCACAACACAGCACGTTCATGAACTTGGTCAAGAAACGATCAGCCATACCAATCACTGTTTGATTCAGAAGAATCTGGATGTGGCGCGCGAACGCCCGCCCGACTCGCAGAACAGCTCGGAGAATCGATTGCGCCGCGCGCGTGAATTGCTCGCGAATGACGGCATCACCATTGACGACCTGATGGCGCTGACCCGCGATGAAGTGGCGATTTGCACGCGTCCGCAGCCGCCGGCCCATGTGGAAAGCTGTGGCGCCGCCATCATGCGGCCGGCGACCGGCGACTTCTGGTCCGTCTGGGGCATTCCCGCCGATAACGAATACGAGCATTTCGTCATCTAATTGGCTCGCGCCTGGACGCCCAGCCGCCCTTGCGCATTCAGTCCCTGCCTTAAGCAATCTTTAATCACTTGACCGCACACTAAAGGTGAGAGGCCTGCCTGCTGGCTTGCCTTCAACGCGCCAAGCCTCTAGGCAATATGTATGAAAACAGTAGACATTTTTCCTACATGATGTACAATGTAAGGGAGGCAATGAGGCAGGAGCGCATCATGAATATCGGTATCCCCAAGGAAATCAAGATTGAAGAGCATCGCGTTTCGCTTCCGCCATCGGCAGCGCGCGAGTTTGTCTTGCGCGGTCACACCGTTTTCGTTGAACGCGGCGCCGGCTTGAGCAGCGGCTTCACCGACAACGAGTACATGAGCGCCGGCGCTACCATCATGGATTCGGCCGACGCCGTCTGGTCCGATGCGGAGTTGATCATCAAGGTCAAAGAACCGCAGGCGAGCGAATATCGCCACTTGCGTCCGGACCTGATTCTCTTTACCTACCTCCATTTGGCTGCCGATCAAGTGCTGACATTTGCCATGCTGGATAGCGGCGCAATCGGCATCGCCTACGAAACGGTGGAAGATGGACAGGGACGGCTGCCCCTGCTCGAGCCGATGAGCGAAGTAGCCGGACGCATGGCGGCGCAGGCAGTCTCGCATTATCTGGAGCGGCATCAGGGCGGGCGCGGTATGCTGATGGGCGGTGTGCCGGGCGTTGCGCCGGCGCATGTCGTCATACTTGGCGCGGGCACCGTCGGCGCCAGCGCCGCCAAGATCGCGCTGGGCATGGGCGCGCGCGTCACCCTGCTGGACATTAACCTCGACCGGCTCCGTTATCTCGAAGATGTCCTGGCGGGCAAGCTGACGACGCTTTATTCCAACAGCATCAACATTTCGCGCGCGATTCAAAGGGCCGACGCGCTGATCGGCGCCGTGCTGATAACCGGCGCGCGCGCTCCGATGCTGGTCACGCGTGATATGCTGCCTGCCATGCCAGAGGGCAGCATCATCGTGGATGTCGCCGTCGATCAAGGCGGCTGCGTCGAATCGACCCGGCCGACGACGCACAGCGATCCGACATTTGAGATCGACGGCGTCCTGCATTACGGCGTGCCCAACATGCCCGGCGCCGTGCCGCGCACATCAAGCCTGGCGCTGGCGAACGCGACGCTGCCATACGCCTTGAAAATCGCCGACCTTGGTCTGCACGATGCCATGCGCGGCGATCCCGCCCTGCAAAAGGGGCTCAATACCATTGCCGGGCGCTGTACGCATCCGGCGGTCGCCGAGACCTTCAGCCTCGATTTCGATCAACCGCTTTTGGCGCTCGATCTTCTTACGACACCGGCGCCGCTGCCGCTGTAAGTCGCCGATCTATACGCAGCGGTGTTCAAGTCGCCGTATAGAAGCTACCCTTATCCGCGCAACTCTGATACCTTTGAAGCGCACTCACGCGCCAATTCGCCTCGTCGACCGAGCCCTTATGAGACTTGGCAATAAACGCCTGGCTCTGGCGGCCGGCACGCTTTCCAGCGCCCTCTTTCTTGCGCTGGCGTTTCGCGGCTTGCAGCCGGAGCAGTTCCTGAACAGCCTGCGCGACCTCGACCTGGGCTGGCTGCTGCTCGCCGCAAGCGTATATTTCCTCGCTGTCGTCGTCATTTCCCTGCGCTGGCAATTTCTGCTCCGCGCTGTGAAACCAGTCGCGTTGAGCGCCCTCACCCAATTGGTGTTCATCGGCTACATGGGCAACAATGTGTACCCGCTGCGCGCCGGCGACGCCCTGCGAATCATACTTCTGCGCCGCAACCATCAGGTTCCCCTCGTGCGCTCCACCACGATAGTTGCGATTGAGCGGCTCTTCGACGGCTGCGTTATGCTGAGCTTCGTGTTCGCGGGCTTGCTGATAATTGATGTGCAATCGAGTGAAGTTAGCGCGCTCTTGCGCATCACGGCGCCGCTTTTCGCCCTGGCAATGCTGCTCGCACTGTTGCTGGCTTCCAAGCCGGACCTGCTGAAGCGCGTCATAAGCCTGGCGCTCCATCCGCTGCCGGCTCGCCTGAGCGCGCCCGGCGCTCGCTTCGCCGACGAGATCATCGCCGGGTTTGCTGGACTGCGAAACCCGGCCCATCTGATCGGCGCCGTCATCAGTTCCTTCGTCACCTGGGGCATCGAAGCGGGCGCGTATTGGCTGGCGCTGCGCGCGCTCGCTCTAGACCTGGACTACGCCGTCGCCTTGCTCTTGGTGGGCGCGGTGAATTTGGCCGGGCTGATCCCCGCCTCGCCCGGGCAAGTTGGCGTCAACGAATTTGTGGTGATTGCCATTCTCACGGCGCTGGAAATACCGCTCCCGGCGGCAACCGCCTACGCCGTCATAGTGCATATCATAATCTGGCTGCCGATCACAGTGGCTGGCTTTGCGCTTCTAGTCAAGCAAGGCTTGGGTTGGGCCGATATCGGCCGCGCGCGCGATTTGAAATCGAATGCAAATCCGCAGCTGGACAAAGCCTAGACATCAATTGCGGTATCAAAATGCTTCAAGAGCGGGTCCAATTCCGCCCAAAGGGGATCGGGAATGTCGATCTCGGCCGCCGCCAGGCTTGATTCCGCTTCTTCGGGAATCCGCGCGCCGGGAATCACTGAAGCGACCTGCGGATGACGCGCACACCACTGCAAAGCGACAGCGATCATCGGAACGTCAAAGCGTCGGCAAAGCTGCTGAATCTCGCTGACGTGATCGAGACAGTCCTGTCCAAATACCCGATTCAAATACTTCGTGTTCTCTTGCGGGCCAGTCACCAGCAATCCGCGTTCCAGCGGCGTCGCCCCGACCAAACCGACATCGTGCCTGGCCGCCGCCGCGAAGATCTCTCGTTCGGCAATATGATTAATCAAACTCCAGCAGTCGGCGATGACAGCGGCGTCGAATTCACCCGTCTTGATGTATTCCAGATTCGTCGGCGGGTTGTTGCAAGCTGTGCCAATATGGCGGACAATCCCCTCAGCCTGCAGATGACGCAGAGCGCCCAGCGCGCCGCGACCCGATAGCAGATCTTGCATCGGCTGACCCATGGCGTCATGGACATATACGATCTCAAGCCGATCCAAGCCCATTCGCTCAAGGCTCTGCTCAACGCTGCGCAAGATCGCGTCAAAGCTGAAGTCGTAGCCGAGGTGAGAGCGGCCCGCTTTGGTCGTTACAATGATGGAATCTTTGGCCACGGGCCGTTGACGCAGAGCTGCGCCAATCATCGTCTCGCTCAAGCCGCGATTGTAAAGCGCCGCTGTATCGATGAACGCGCAGCCGGCGTCGATCGCCGCTAATACTGTCCGCACGCCCAGTTCTTGATCGAGGGGCCTATCTTCGTCCGCCTCGATTGCAGTGTCATTCTGCGTCGGTATGCCGATCCAGGCGGCGCCCATTCCCACTATTGGCAACTGTAGATTAGTGCGCCCCAGTCGCTTTGTTCGCATTATATTGCTCTTTCCCGCAAGTGATCTCGCTGGGCGTATTCCGCCTTGATCTGATCGTCGGTTTTGCCAAAGCGCCGCCGTCGACTGCCATATTCGACCAGCGCCTCGTACAGCGCTTCACGCCCGAAGTCGGGCCAATAGGTTTCGGTGGTATAGATTTCGCTGTAGGCGCCTTGCCAGATAAGGAAATTGCTCAGTCGGGATTCACCGCTCGTGCGGATAATCAGATCCGGGTCGGGCAGATCGCTGGTGTACATGTAACTGTTGATCGTGGACTCAGTGATGTCATCGGCGGCGATCCCGGCGCGCACGATGTTCTGGACCGCGCGCACGATTTCGTCGCGCCCGCCATAATTGAAGGCGACATTGAGAATCAAGCGCTGGTTGTGACGCGTGTACTCACAGGCTTCCATGACCTTTTGCGCCAAACGCGCGCTTATGCCCTCCAACTCGCCAATATGGCGAATCTGCACACCTTCGTCATGAAGTTCTTGCAGTTCGCGATCAATGACCATTTCCAGGATGCGCATGAGCAGCAAGACCTCGCGCCGGGGCCGCGACCAATTCTCGGTCGAGAATGCGTATATGGTCATGATGCGCAGGCCAAATTCGACAGCCGCGCGGATGATGCGGCGCAGATTGTCCGTGCCTTGACGATGACCGGCCGAGCGTGGCAGCGCGCGCGCGCGCGCCCAGCGGCCATTCCCGTCCATGATGATGGCGACGTGCTCAGGCGTCCGCGCCAATGGCGGCAGCACCCGGACCTCCCGCCCATTCTGTCTCGTGATTATCGTCATTGATTTTTCCAGTGCTGGATGTTTGGATTTGCTGCGCAATCTGCCACTTATCCTAATACACCAATGCCAGTTTCTATACTTAGCGCTCGTCGAGCAGAGGCGCGAAAGATCACGCGGGCGGCAGCCGCGCCTAGACCTCCATGATATCCGTCTCTTTGGCCGCGCCCAGCTCGCCAATCTGATCAATGTACTTATCCGTCAACTTCTGAACGTCGACCTCGCCCCGCTTGCGAGCATCTTCCGATATCAGCTTTTCTTTCTCAAAGTCTTGTAGATCGCTGTTCGCCGAGCGCCGAATATTGCGTATGGCGACGCGCGTGTCCTCCATGCGTCGATTGAGAAACTTGACCAATTCGGCGCGGCGCTCGCGCGTCAAAGCCGGCATATTCAAGCGGATATTCTCGCCATCGACGTTGGGATTGACGCCGATATCCGACATTTGAATCGCCTTTTCGATATTGCGCACAGCCGCCTTGTCATAGGGACGTATCAGAATCAGCATCGCTTCGGGCGTCGAGATGCTCGCGATTTGGCGCAACTCGGTGTCCTGACCATAGTAGTCGACCATCATGCGGTCGACCAAGGCAGTGCTGGCGCGGCCGCTGCGCATTCGACTGAGTTCGTCGCGAAAAACAGAAAGGGTCGATTCCATTTTTCCTTTTGCTTCATCCAGAATATCCTCGATCATAATGCCCTTCCCGTTTTCAAACACATTCAGCGCCAAGCAACTCAAAGCCGCATCAAGCCCGTCCAGGCGCTTGCGGGCCAATGTAACCGGCGCCGCCAAATGCCTCTATTATATCGCCATTTGTCGCGCGGCGTTAGCGGGAGGACGCCCTAGCTCGGAAGGAAACGCAGCTGGCCGCGCGAGCAGTCGCCGGGCGCTTCGCCGTCTAGCTGTCAGCAATCGGTGGAATCCAGGACGCATAGGCGCCGCCGTCGGTCGTGATCTGTTGCGCGTTTTCGCCGTCCGCATCCATTAGGAATAGCTGATCTTCGCCGTCCACATTGGCCGTAGCGATTATGAAGCGGCCGTCCGGGCTGTAGTTCGCCGACCAAACCCGCCCGGGACCGGTGTACAAGAGGCGGCGATCGTCGCCTTCAAGATTCATGCTCGCCAGCCCCCACGCGTCCCCGACCGCCGTAACGTAAAGAATGCGCTGGCTATCGGGGCTGAATGTCGGCGACGCGTCGCGCGCGTGATTGTCGGTCAGCAGTCTGTTGGCGCCCGTGCCGCGATCCAAGAGCCGTATTTCCCAGGTGGTCGCGTCGCGGGCCGCGGGACCGGAAGTGAAGACAAGATACCGACCATCGGGGCTGATGCGCGCGTGGCTGTTGCGCCAGCCATCGCTGTATACGAGTTGCGGCTCGCCCTCGCGCAGCCCTAGCTGAAATAAATCAAAGGTTTGGTCGCCGCGCGTATCGGCCGAATAAACGATCCAGTCAGAGGCTGGAGACCAGGAGGCCAGACGGTCCCATTCCGCATTCGAGGTCAACTGTCGCAGCTGGCCGCCACTCGTGTTGGCCAGATAGATCTCGTAATCGCCCTCGACATTTGACTGAAAGACAATCCAGCGGCCGTCAGGCGACGGCATTGGATAAGCGCTGCTTCCGCCCCCGGCGTGAAAGCGCCGCGTCGCCCAGGTCCCTAGGTCCAGGACGACTATTTCGAAGACAGGCTCAACATCCGCTTCCGTTTCGCGCTCGGCGAAGTAAACCAGCTCCCCACCCGCCAACTGCAAAGGCGGACTGAGCGTTGGTCCCGCGCGAACCCCAACGGGCTGAACCGGCGCAAGGGGCGCCGTCGCCCGCGATTCGCGCTGGCTCGCTTCGGCCGTGAAGGTCGCATCGACGTAGGCGTCGAGCCACAACTGCGTCAGTTGCGGCGGGCTGCTCTCGGCTTGCTTCCGCACGGTAGCCAGCACGCGGGCGGCAAGCGTCTCCGCGGCCTTGGCCGACCGGACTGTATCCTCGGTAGCAGCGGCTGTCGCGCCGGCATCGACGCCGTCCGCGCGCGGCAGAACGCCAAGCACAGGCAGCGCCAGGATCAGCGCGCCAACGAGCGCCGCGCAGCCCAGCGCGCCACCGGCCACGATCCCCAGCCAGACATCGCGCCGTCTGCGGCCGGGCGCAGGCTGACCGTCCGGGCGCGAAGATTGTTCACCACTTAATGGCGTCGAGGGCCGCGGCGGCGCCAATGGCATAGGCTCGGCAGCGGCGGTGACCGGCCCGCCGATTTCCTTGGTTCGAAGTTCGACCGAAGCGTCAGCGTCCCGCGTCCTGTCACTTTCGCGCGAGCCAGCCACGCTATCATGGGCGCGGCGCAGGTCCGCCGCCAGCTCGCCTGCGCTCTCGTAGCGATTGGCTCGCGTCTTGCTGAGCGCGCGCAAGATGACCGTTTCCAGCGCGGCGCTCAGGCTTGGCTCAAACTGACGCGGCGAAGGCGGCGCCACTGTCACATGCATGACCGCGACGCCGTAAGGCGTATCACTCTCGAAGGGACGGCGACCGGTGACCAATTCAAAGACCATTACGCCCAATGAATAAACATCGCTGCGTCCATCCAACGGTTCGGCGCGCGCCTGTTCAGGCGACATGTAGCTCGGCGTGCCCACCACCCCTTGCGTCGTGATCGTGCTGCTGCCTTCGCTCAAAATGCGGGCGATGCCAAAGTCTGTAATGAATGCGCCGCCACCGTCATCAAGCAAGATGTTGCTCGGCTTTAAGTCGCGATGCAAAATGCCCTTCTGATGCGCGTAATCAAGCGCCGCCGCCACTTGTTCCACGATGCTGAGGACACGCGCCAGCGGAATGCGTCCTGCGGCCAAGAGCTCCTCGACCGAGCCAGCCGGCATATAACGCATGGCGATATAAGGCTGGCTTTCGAATTCGCCAAAATCGTAAACGGGTACAATGTTGCGGTGTTCCAGCTGCGAGACGATCTTGACTTCGCGCTCGAAGCGCTGCAGGTAGGCGCCGTCGTTTGCGAATACGCTAGGCAGAAACTTCAAAGCTACATTGCGATTCATCGACCGTTGGCGCGCGAGGTAAACCGTCGCCATGCCGCCGGTCCCGATCTGGCGCCGGATTTCATAGCCGTCTACCATTTTGCCAATTAGATCAGCCGACATAATGTGTACCGCTGGCAATTCGCTCCGATCCCGACGGAACCGTATGCGCGCGCCCTAACTGGCGGCTCTTTCCTCAAAACCGAAGGCATAGCCGCAATCAATCCTGATTATATGCTATGCTCGACCCGCGCTTAAACAGCAAATGACTACGGCGGCCGGCGCCGCGGTTGAGCAGGGCTTGCCGCGATGTTCAACATAAGGCTGAAGGCGCGCCCGCTTTACTTGACATATTGCGCCTGTCGACTGAAAATACTTGGTAAGAATCTAATTTGCCCGCAAGGCAGGTGACATGCGCGACTATCTCGTCACCGACTCCTCAAGTTCGGCCGATCTGCGCGAACGGCTTATCACAGCCAGCGTCCTCTTGCCCATTGCAATCCTGGCCTCATTGGCGGGCGGCTGGCCCTTTGCGCTCCTGGTATTGCCAGTCATGTGCGTTGGCATGCTCGAATTCTATGTGATGGAAAAAGACACGACAATGCAGGGCAGTTCGCTCACCGGCATCCCAACTGGGAGCGCGATCGTGCTAGGTTTTTTTCTGGGGATGGACTGGCTCTGGCAATTTGCGGTGATCGCGAGCATCGCGTTGACGCTGATGCTGGAATTGTACCGGCAGCCGCAGCAGCCGGCCCGCGCTATGAAACAAGTGGGTACGACATTATGCGGCGTTTTCTATATCGCATTTCCAGCCTCGTTCTTGATCAGCCTGCGCAATGCGCCCCAAGATGGCGTGATATGGCTCTTTGTCGTCTATGCAATCACCTGGGGGACCGATACCTTCGGTTACGTGTTTGGCAAGGCATTCGGCCGCACGAAACTGGCGCCGCTGATCTCCCCCAACAAAACGGTCGAAGGCGCCGTCGGCGGCATCCTGAGCGCCTGGGTTCCGTCATTCTGCGTGCTGCTTTTCTCCGGCGCCTTCCAGCCCATTCTCATTCCGATGATTGTCGCTGGTCCCTTTCTCGCGGTAAGCGGCGATCTCTTCGAGTCGGCTCTGAAGCGCTTCTTCCGTGTCAAGGATAGTTATGTCGCCGGCTTCAATGTCCTGCCCGGTCACGGCGGCGTGCTCGACCGCATCGACGCCCTGGTCTGGGTCGCCAGTTGGGTTTTCCTTTATCTCTACGCTGTCGGCCTTTTGTAGACAGGTCAGTTAACGGACGTCCCGCGCAGGGAATGTCGAACTTGGCGGCCATGATTCACACAAGATTGTGTGTAGGGGCGACACTTGTGTCGCCCTCAATTGCCAAGACAGGTTTAGGGCGAGCCTTGGCTCGCCCCTACAAATCGTTTGGGGCGGGTAACATCCTTCACATTAGACACTACCCCGGCGCAAGATATTTTGAAGCGCGCTGAAGAATAAGTTATAATGTGGCGGCATAGCTCGTCTCGCTGTGAGCCAACGGGCTGGGGTCGGTAACAGAGCGAAAGTTGGTGCTTGATGCCGAAATTCGAAACGCAGGTGCTGATCAACCGTCCGGTGTTCCACGTCTTTCGTTATGTCGGCGACTTCAACAACGATGTGCAGTGGCGTAACGTTCAGGGCGTCGGCATCACCAGCGGCAACCCGATCCGCACCGGCACGATGGTGGCGATGACGCGCCGCATTATGGGACGCCGGGGCTTCGTCAACAGCGATGTAACCGATTATGAGCGCAACAAGAAGATCGAGCTAAAGGGTTCCTATTGGGGCTTCCCCTTCATCAGCACAATTACGTTCGAACACCGGGGCCAACAAACCAACGTGCGCGAGACCCTCGATATCCGCACGCGCTGGTTCTTCTGGTTTGGGATTTTCTTCAACATCACGCTGAAGGGCGTACTACAGCGGGAGTGGAATAAACTCAAGCAGATTATGGATGGCCACGGCGACCGCCGGTCGGCCGTGCCGCAGCCTATTCCTGAGTGAAGTCGAATTTGCCCTTGTCCTTTTCCGGATCGTAGTGATCGCTGCGCATCCCGATCTCGGCCGCGTACTGCGTAATCAAGACCTGCGTCGAAAAGTGCTGCATCAGGTTGAACAGGTAGTAAATGATGATCGAAGCGGTTACGCCCGCGAGCAAGTTCGCGCCCATGATTCCGCCGAAGACGCCAGCAACGATCTCGCGTACGATGCCGTAAACGATCGACAGCGCAATCATATACAGCAGCAGCGTGAGTCCCTTGCGCCAGTTACTCCTCGCGACGCGGATATTCCGGCTGATCTGCCAGGATGCGCGGTAGTCGCCCTCGAGCGCGAAGCGAGCCATGCCCACAAAATAAGCCCAACCCAGCACGCAGATCGAATAGACTAAGAGCGCCACCGAGACCAAAACCGCCAACGCGCCGAAAACGCTTATTCGCCCGAGTACGCCATACGCGATCGACAGAACGATTATCAGCAGGATGAACAGCAGCCAATAGGCGATGCTCGATACAAATAGCAAAGCACCGTCCTTCACGTTTCTGGCGAATTCGACGCCCGGCATCCACTCCTCGTCGCGCGTCACCGAGCGGATGACTTCTATGCTGTAGCCGGACAGCCAGAAGCCCGAGACAATGGCTACCAGCAGCAGCCCGACAATGCCGACCACGGTTGTTCCGCCAAATGGCTGATTCGCGCCCGCGTACGATTCGGCCGCGTCAAAGTCGTATAGCTCCGCCAGCAGGGGCGACCAATCGTACGAGTTCAAGATCATGGCGATGAAAACCGCAAAGGCAATCGTCAAGACCAATACGATGCTCATGACTTTGGCGAAGTTCTGAAAGGGATACTTGAAAGCCTGGGAAAAGTTCATTTTCGTCCTCTGTTTCTGTTACACGCGCCGATGCCTAATACTAACACAGACTCATCACATTCACTTCTCATACGCTGAAATGTCGTCCAGCGATGATGCGATTTCTTCTAGCCTACCTCCGCGCCGCGCCAAGCTACACGGCTTCTTCCAGTCGATCATGCGCTGGCGGCGGCGTCGGCGACAGGCGCGCGATTTCAGCGTACCACTCGGGCGTCATGTCCACATCCAGCGCGGCCAGCGATGCCTCCAGCTGCGCCGTGTTGCGCGCCCCGATGATGGGCGCGGTGATCACGGGATGCGCCATCACCCAAGCCACCGCCAGCGTCGCCGGCTGCAGTCCGCGTTCCTTGGCCTGCGCGCTGAAATCAGCCGCTGTCTGGTAATAATCAGCCAAGCCATAGCGCTTGCTGTACATCTTGTTTTCGATGAGGCGGCCGGCATCAGCCCGTCCATCAGCCGCGTACTTGCCGGTCAGCAAGCCACCGCCCAGCGGACTGTAGGGAATGACGGCGATCTGCTCATTCGCCGCCATCGGCAGGATCTCAACTTCGGCTTGCCGCTTGACCAAGTTGTACATCGGCTGCAGGCATTCGATGCGCGCCAGGCTTTGTTTCGCTGCGATGCCCTGCGCCTTCATCACCTGCCAAGCCGCCCAGTTGCTCACCGCCGGATAGAGAATCTTGCCCTGCCGCACCAGGTCATCCAGAGCGCGCAGCGATTCCGCGATTGGCGTGTCCGCATCGTAATGATGCAGGAAATAAACATCAATGCGATCGGTATTGAGGCGCTTCAAACTCTCCTCGACCGCAATCTGAATATGCCGCCGCGACGCGCCGCCTTGATTGATATCGTCGCCGGTCCGCGATACGACCTTGGTCGTCAAGACGATTTCATCGCGGCAGTCGGCGATCAAGCGGCCCAGGATCTCTTCCGAGCGGCCGCCGGCATAGGTATTGGCGCAGTCAAAGAAATTAATGCCCAGCTCGCGGCAGCGCCCGAACATGCGCGCGGACTCGGCCTCGTCGGCGATATCGCCGAATGACATCGTGCCGAAGCAGAGTGATGATACCTTTACACCCGTTCGTCCCAGCAACCGATAATCCATTTCAGTCCCTTTCTCTACAATCCAGGTCAAGTTCTGGCTGAGTCTAATCGGCGGCCAGTTGCCCCTGCGCCACCATCTCCACTCGACCGCCGACGCGAATAACGATCTCTCCCGCGGCGCGCGCCGCCTCAAGATGCAGCAGCGAGGGACGCCCAATCTGATACCCTTGTTCCGAGCGAATCGCGATTCTGTCCGAGCCGAGGTAATTGTGCTCGACCAAATATGCCGCGATGCAGCCGTTGGCGCTGCCCGTCGCCGGATCTTCCGGCGCGCCATAGATATCATCCAATACGCGCACGTGAATATCATTTTCCGCGCTCAGCGTTTCAGCGCAGAAGATCGCCGGCGCGATGGCCTCATGCGCGCCCAGGATGGCCCGCAGCCGATCAAGATTAACCCAGGCGCGCTTCACCGCATCCAGCGACGCCATCGGCACAAGCACAAAAGCCATGCCGGTGGACACTTCTTGGATCGGATAGCGCGTATCAATCTCTTCTTCACCCACATTGAGAATCTGCGCCAGCTCGCCCGCGGAAAACCGGTGACCGAAAGTCGGCGGATTCTGCCGCATCCACAGCAAGCCATCGGCGGCAAAGGTGACTGGAATCTGCCCGACCGCCAGATTTAACTTGATAGACTCGACGGGACGGCCGATGATCTCGCGCTGGATGACGTAAGCCGTGCCCAGCACCGGATGCCCGGCGAAGTCCACCTCCACCTCCGGCATGAAGATGCGCACATTGTAACCGCCGCCCTCGGGCGCATCGGAGGTCACAAAGGTTGTTTCGGAAAAGTTGATTTCTTTCGCCAGCTGCTGCATCAGCGCCGCCGGCGGGTTGCCCAGATAAACCGCCAACTGATTGCCCGTGTACTTCCGGCCGACTGTAAAAACATCCACGATAAAGAATTCCATGCGCGACATGTCAATCGTTCTTTCCTGGCAACAGCTCTTCTTTCCAGCGCGCGGGCGGCGCAACAGCGACGCCTTCCAACAGGCGGCCGTAGTGCTGTGGCCGCCGCTGATGCAGCAGCGGGAAGAGGTCTAGATACTGCTGGCGAACATCGGCGCGCAGCACAGCCTGCGCGACTTCATCCCGGTCGCGGCTCGCTTGCGCCAGCACGCGCCCCAGCGGATCGCAGATGAAACTGCTGCCGTAAAATGTGACGGCGTTCTCACGCCCGATCCGATTGCAGGCGGCGATGAAGACGCCATTGGCGACGGCATGACCGCGCATCACGGTTTGCCAAGCCTCAGCCGAATCAAAATCGCTAGCGCAGGGCTCGGATCCAATCGCCGTCGGGTAGTAGATGAATTCCGCCCCTTCGAGCGCGTAGATGCGCGCCAACTCCGGAAACCACTGATCGTAACAGGTCGGCGCCGCCAGCTTCACAGCGCCGATATCATGTACGGGAAAATCGCCCGCGCCGGCGAAATAATCGGTCTCATGATAACCCTCGCCAGCCGGGATGTGCATCTTGCGCGTGAAGAATCGCAGCCGCCCGGTCACATCGTGAATCGTAGCGGTGTCCCAGAAACGCCCATCGGCGGCGCGCTCGAAGAGACTGCCGATGATCGTGACCTCATGCGACCGCGCGAGCTCGGCGAAGAAGCGATCGGATTCCCCGCCGGTCAGCGGCTCAGCCCAGTCAAAGCCAGCTGGGTCGCGGAGGCCGGGGAAGTAGGGCAAAATCGAGAATTCCGGCAGGCAAATCAACTGAGCGCCGGTCGCCGCCGCTTGCGCGACCAGCTCGCGGTAAAGCGCTTTTGTGGATTCCTGGTCGCCGGTCCAATGCCCTTGCGCCAGCGCGATATGTATATCTCTCATCGGTTCAAGCACTCTCGACGATTTCTCTGGCAGCCCGCTGACCGGTGAAGTAGGCGCCGTGCACCATAGCGGTCAAGTGATGGGGCGCGCTCGCTTCCCCCGCCCAGAATAGCGGCGGCGTTGGGCTTGCGAGCTTCTCGCGCGCGTCGTAGTGGCCTGGCAAGCAGACACTGTAACCGCCCAGCGCAAATGGATCTTGGGGCCAATTGACCCAGCGCGCTTTGAGGTACTGCAAGTCCGGATTCCCGATCTCCCGGCGCAGCGTCGCCAAGCCCCTTGCAATCGCCGCGTCCTCGCCAAGGGCGAGCATCTCGCGGGCGTAATCACCGCTGAAGAATGCCGTCCAGACGGTCGCCCCGCCTTCGCGCCCCAGCGATGGCGACCACCACATCGGCGGATTGCCGCGGGCGTAGATCGCGCCGATCGCCGGATCGAGTATCGGCTCTTCAAAGAGGTAGACCAGCTTCATCACCGGTCCCATCTTCAAGCCGGCCAAGGCTTCACGCTTGCTGCCGGGCAGCGGCGGCGAAAAGCGAACGCGGTCCGATTGCAGCAGGCCCAGGGGCAAGGTCACGGCGGCGGCATCGGCCGCGAAGACCGCGCCGCCAGCGCAGGTCAGCGTCACCTGATCCGACCAGTCAATCGTGTGAACAGCGCTGTTGAGACGAATATCCAAGCCCGCGGCCAAACGTTCATAATACGAATCATAGCCGTCCAGGATGCGATAGTCACTGTAATCATCATCGCCATCGCTGTCCTTGAATAGTTGCGCGTGCGCGGCCGCGCTCAGCAGGTCCATGCGCTCGCCCTCGGCGTTGGCGAAGGAACGCTGTACATAACGCAGTTGCGCCTCGCTGAATCCGATTCGACGGAGATAACGGCACAGATCTTCATCGTCTCTGGGCGCGGGCGCGTCGCCCAGGTCCCAGGAGCGCGTTTGCTCCAGTTCGGTTGAGGCCGCGCGCGCCTCGCCCATGATCAGCCAGTCGCCTTCTTCAGTGCGTATCATCGAGTCATCGTGCTTGTTCCAAAGCCAAGTCCTCAGTCCCAGCTTCTCCACCCATTCCCAAGTGTTGACCGCGGGCGAGCGGCCATGAATCAACTCAGCGCCGAACTCGACCGGGATATCGGTGAAATCGCGGTCCGTCCAGACGCGGCCGCCGATGCGATCGCGCGCTTCCAGCACGGTCGCCTCAATGCCGGCTTTTCGCAAATGAAATGCGGCCGAAAGCCCGGCAATACCCGCGCCGACAACGAGAACTTTCATGCGCAGGACCTATTCTTCATAGTCCGGGTTGTCCCAGACAATGAGCAGGCCCGCGTCGCCGGCCGCCGGCTCATCGACATAATCGGTCACAACGCGCTCCGCACGGAAGCCGCGATTCATCTGCATCGTCACCGTCGGGTCCTTGATTTCACGCTTGATAACCTTGGCGCCGTAGTCGACCACATCCATCTTCTCGGCGTAGTCTCTGTATCCCATCAGCATCCCCACCGCATACCAGCCGCGCAAGTTGAGCCGCCGCGCCAACTGAAAGCGAGCCTCGTACAGCGCCGTGCCGATTCCATGCCGCTGATACATCGGGTGCACCGCCATCTCGACGCCATAGAGCCATTCGCCATCCGCTTCGTGCGCGCTGAGCCGCATATCGCCGATAGCTTGCATCCAGGGCAGGATCGGCGCCGTCGGCGGGCGGGAAGTGCGCATGGTGGTGGCCATGCCGACGCAATGTCCCGCGCCGGGTCCGCTGATGCGCTGCGCTGCGAACTGCCCCTGTGGGAAGCGCTCGATATGCGCCAGTATATCGTCTTCGGTGAAACAGTCGTCGCATTCTTCATAAGCATCGGGTCGTATCCCGTAGGCATTCCACAAAGAGATGACAACGCTGGAAACATGAGCCGGCTTCGTGTTGAAAATGTCGACGCCGGGCAACCTAATGAGGGCGCTGCCGCCGTCATAGTCTTTGAGCCACCACTCGTCAAAGTTGAAGACATGAATCTTTCGCCCGTCTTCAATGTAGTATTCAATGCCGTTTTCATCCACTTGGTATTCGCGCGTTTTCCTGCCTTCCTCAATGAGATGCTTCTGTATTGAGGGCCAGTCGCGGTCAAGCGCTTGCCGCAGCGCCGCCATATTTTCATCGCTTTGATCGCCGCCAATGGCAGCCTCCATTTTGGAGATTTGACTCTCGATGTCCCTATCGCTCTTTTGCGACATGACGCTCCCCTCTTCCCCCGCGTTATTCCAAATGGCAATGCGCATTGGGATACGATACTATCTCAATCTACTGTATGGCAAGTCCATGATATTGAGGCTGCGTCAACTCATGGCATTTCACCTGCGCCGCCTGCGGGAAAACGGTTCGCTGCTCGCCTTGCCGACCGTCGCCTGGCTGGTCGTCTTCTTTGTGTTGCCCCTTGTCATCGTACTTGTCGTCAGCTTCATGTCTCGCGGGCGCGGCGGCGTAGGGCAAATGCCCCTCACAGTCGAGCATTACGAGCGCACATTTGGCGTCTTCTTCATCATACTGCAGCGCTCGATTGGGCTGGCGGCTTTGACCACGATTGTCTGCCTGCTGGTCGGCTATCCGCTCGCATTCTTCATCGCCACCCGCCGCCGTCGACTCGTTCAGCAGATCACGCTATTTCTGGTGATTCTGCCATTCTGGACGAACTTCCTGATCCGCACCTACGCCTGGCGAATCTTGCTGGGCGAGGAAGGCACGATCAACGGAGTCTTGCTGAGCCTCGGATTGATCGGCGAGCCGCTTTCGCTCCTGAATACGCAATTCGCCGTTCTCGTCGGGCTCGTCTATGGCTTTCTGCCCTTCATGGTTCTGCCGATCTTCGCTTCGGTCGAGCGCTTCAACTTCCGCTACGTCGACGCGGCGCATGACCTGGGCGCCAACGATCTGCGGACATTCCTGCGCGTCGTGCTGCCTTTGACGCTGCCCGGCGTGCTGGCCGGCTGCGCGCTCGTATTCATCCCGTCGGTCGGCGCCTTTGTCACGCCTGATCTGCTCGGCGGCACGAAAGGCTTGATGATCGGCAATTTGATCAACAAGCAATTCGGCGGTTCGGGCAACATGCCCTTGGGCTCGGCGCTGTCGATCGTGATGATGGCGGTTGTGATGATCTCGCTCTTGGTCTACACGCTCGCCAATCGGCGCGAGGCGAGCCGTTGAATATGGCAGCCGCATCCCAAATGCTCGTCAACGAACAAGCTATGCGGCGCAATCACATGGTCCGCCAGCTGGGCAAAGTCGGCCTTTGGCTGAATCCGATCTTTGCCTACTTCTTCCTTTGGGCGCCGATTGTTGTTCTCGTGCTCTTCTCCTTCAACAGCAGCCGGTCGGTGGCCTCGTTCACCGGCTTTACGCTGAAATGGTACAACAACATTTTGAACAACGTCATGGGCGCCGAGCGCGCTTTTTCCACCGAGATCATGCTCAACGCATTTCGCAACAGCCTCTTCGTCGGAACGGTCGCCACGCTTATCGCCACCGTTCTGGGAACCTTGATCGCGCTGGCGATGGCGCGGGGCCGCTTTCCCGGCAAGGGGCTGATTGACGGACTGCTCTTCCTGCCGGTGGTCATCCCGGAAATCACGCAGGCGATATCGCTGGCTATTTTCTTCAAGGTGGCTTTCGACTGGATCGCGGTCATCAGCGGCGAACGCATCTTCCCCGGCTTTCATACCATCATCATGGCGCATGTGACTTTCAACATCTCGTTTGTCGCCATTGTCGTACGGGCGCGGCTGGCTGATATGGATCCGCAACTGGAGGAAGCGGCAAAGGATCTGGGCGCCAATCCCTGGCAAGCCTATTGGCGCGTGACCTTCCCGCTGATTCTGCCCGGCGTCATATCGGGCGCCTTGCTGGCTTTCACGCTTTCGCTCGATGATTTCGTCATCACCTTCTTCACGTCCGGCGTCGGCACCTCTACCCTGCCCGTCTTCGTCTACGGCTTGCTGAAGCTGACGGTCACGCCCGAGGTGAACGCCATCTCGACAATTATGATGGTCTTGAGTACGCTATTGATCGGCATTTCATTGGCTTTGCAGGGGCGCAATGCGTCCCGCTCTTAGATCCTTGTCGCATTGGGAGGAAACTAGCATGAAGACATTACTGCTTTTGATCGCAGTTCTTTGCCTAATGGCGCCAATCGCCATCGCCCAGGATATGGAGCGCGAGCCCTGGACCTGCCCCGAAGGCTACGAAGGGCAGACCTTGAGCATCTTCAACTGGTCGACCTATATCGCCGAGGACACCGTGCCCAACTTTGAAGAAGCCTGCGGCGTCAGCGTCAACTACGATATCTACGAGAGCAACGAACAGATGCTGGCGCGCATCCGCCAGGGCAATCCGGGCTACGACATCATCGTGCCGAGCGGCGGCACCGTGCAGCGCATGGCTGAGGAAATGCTGCTGATTCCGCTCGATATGGAGATGATCCCCAATGCCGCCAACATCATCCCCGATCTGCTGGGCGCGGCCTACGATCCGGAGAACAAGTACTCGCTGCCCTATCAATGGGGCACGGTCGGCGTCGGTTACAGCACGGAAGTCTTCCCCGACGGCATCAGCTCCTGGAACGAAGTGTGGGAGCATGACGGTCCCGTCGCCTGGCTGGATGATCGCCAGACGATGCTCGGCATCGCCCACCTATTTCTGGGCAACGATCCCAATACGACCGACCCCGGCGAGATCGGCGCCGCGCGCGATTACTTGATCGATAAAGGCGGCAATGTCGTCACAGTCGCCGCTGATGACGGCCAGGTGCTGCTGGAACGCGGCGATGTCGATATCGCGGTCGAATACAACGGCGATATTTTGCAGATCTCTTGGGATTGCGAATGCGATGACTACGCCTATTCCATACCGGAAGAAGGCAGCAACGTCTGGATCGATAATCTCTCGATCCCGGTGGACGCGCCCAATCCGGAACTGGCGATGGTCTTCATCGATTACATCCTCGATGCCAAGGTCGGGGCTGATCTGACCAATTACATCTGGTACGCCTCGCCCAACCAAGCGTCGATCGAGTCCGGCTACATAGACGAAGAGATCCTGAACGATCCGGCGATCTTCCCGCCGCCCGAGCAGGTCGCCAATCTCTTCGCGATCATTGACGTCGGTCCCGAAGCCGAAGAGCTGATCAACAACGCCTGGGATGAATTGCTGATCTTCCTCGGGCAGTAGGCAATTCGCTCGCTGCCATACCAAATTTGTAGGGGCGACTGACAGTTTGTATCTACGCAACCCTGTGAGTCGCCCGCCAGAGCGTAAAGGCTCAACCCCATGTCAACTTACGATGTCGAGCTGATAGACATCGTAAAGGACTTCGATTCGGGCAGCGGCAAACTGCGCGCGGTCGATGAAGTCAGCGTACAGATCGCCGATGGCGAGTTCTTCGCCCTGCTGGGACCCAGCGGCTGCGGCAAGACGACGACGCTTCGTCTGATCGCCGGCTTCGAGCAGCCGAGCGCCGGGCGCGTGCTCATTCGCGGCATCGCGATGGAAGGCATCCCCGCCTACCACCGGCCCGTGAACACCGTCTTTCAGGATTACGCCCTATTCCCCCATTTAACCGTCGAGCAAAACATTATGTTCGGCTTGCAGATGGAGGGAACAAAAGCAAAAGAGGCGCGCAAGCGGGCGGCTGAGGCGCTTGAAATGGTGCGTCTGTCCGGCGTCGGCAAGCGCAAACCGCGGCAGCTCTCCGGCGGGCAGCAGCAGCGGGTGGCATTGGCGCGCGCGCTGGTCAAGAAACCGGCTGTGCTCCTGCTCGCTGAACCCTTGGGCGCGCCTCATCTCAAGCTGCGAAAGAATATGCAGGTTGAATTAAAAGCTCTGCAGCGCGATGTTGGCATCACCTTCATTTACGTGACGCATGATCAGGAAGAGGCGATCACGATGGCCGATCGCATCGCCGTTATGAATGACGGAAAGATGCTGCAAATTGGCGCGCCCGAGGAGATCTACGAACAGCCCGCCACACGTTTCGTCGCCGACTTCATCGGCGAAACCAATTTCATCGACGGGGTGCTGATTGAGCGCGGGCTCGATGGCAAAGCCAAGGTCAGGCTGACGGACGAAACCGTAATCACAGCGCAAGCGTCCAAGGCGCTGACCAGCGAATCCGGGCTGGTAACCGTCGCCATTCGTCCCGAACGGATTGGACTCTCAACCTCGCCCAGTTCCGCCGATGCGCTGGTGGAAGGCGTCGATGCCAGCGAAATCACGATGCTTGACGCGCAGGTCATCGACAATCAATACATCGGAACGGACACGCGCTACACACTGCGCGCTGGCGACGCAATCGAATTGGTCGCGCGCAGGCAGAACATTGACGGGCGAGACGGCGGCGCCTTCCACATCGGCCATTCAGTCAAAGCCTTTTGGCGCAATATCAGCGCGACCGTCCTTGACAGTTAGTCTGGCTCGTCGCGATGGCGTCGATGGCGCGGCGCCGCGACATCGCCATCGATTCCGACTTGTGGTAAGATCCGTTTTCCGACCGACTCCGATCGGCTCAACCTTATGATTGCCCTCGAACGCGATAACAGGCTTTCCGACATAGGCGGCGCAAGCAGCAAGCCAATTGACGCGCGGACCGGCTTTGAGATCACAGCGGACTTCGAGCGCTTCAACCAAAAGTACGACATGTTCAACCGCGCCGTTTGGGACGACGATGTGCGTTCAGAGCGTTCGCGCAAATTCTTCGAATCCTACTTCACCGATCTGGCGCAATTTCGCAAGGTCGAGGGCTTCAATCACCGCGACTACGCCCTGCGCAACGCCGCCTGGTATATCGCCGATTTCACGGCTGATCTGCTGGAGATGACGCAAGATCGCAAAGAAGGTTTCCTCGATAGCTACACCATGTTCCGCGAAGGCGCGACGCGGAGAACAGACGCGACCGCCGCCGAGAACACCGCCGACCTCAAGCGGGCGGGCAAGTTCCTCGGCGCTGACGCCATCGGCATCTGCGCATACGATGAGCGCTGGGTCTATACGCACAATTACAGTCGCCAGAAGCTGACCGACAAAGAGATGGACTTGCCGAACGACCTGAGCCATGTCGTTGTGATCGCCAACGAAATGGATCATCAGACGATTCAGACGGTGCCTTCTGCTTTGAGCGGCGCCGCCACAGGGCAGGGATACAGCCGCGATATCATCGCTGTGCTCTCGATCACGCAATACATCCGCAATCTCGGTTATCGCGCCGTCGCCAGCTTGAACGATACGGCGCTCTCGATTCCGCTGGCGATTCAGGCCGGGCTGGGGCAATACGGGCGGCACGGTCTCCTGATCACGCCCGAGTTTGGTCCGCGTGTGCGCATCGCCAAGATCTTCACCGACTTGCCGCTGAACGCCGACGAGCCGATTGATTTCGGCGTGACCGAGACCTGCAATATATGCCGCCGCTGCAGCGATGGCTGCCCGGTCAAAGCCATCCCGTTTGGCAAGCCGAACTTCGACACGCACGACGGCGTATCCCATCTGAATGGCGTCAAAAAGTGGACGATCAAAGCCAAGCAGTGCTTCACATTTTGGGTGAATCAGGGCACGGATTGCTCGATCTGCATCCGCGTTTGCCCCTATAACAAGGACTTTTCCCAGCCCTTCAATCGGCTGCTGCGCTGGATGTTGAGCAATCGCTGGCGGCGGCTGGCTCTCTGGCTGGATTCCAAGCTCAAATATGGCGAGCGCAGAACGGCCGGCTGGTGGTGGCGGCGCGTCGCCAAGGGCTAGCCGCTAACGGAAACGGCAGCAAGTTTCTGACGACTGCTCTACGCTGGAAGAGCCTTGCTTGACCGAAAGCAGCGCTTGCTGCTATGCTCGCAACCGGCAGGCAAAATAGCGTGACGCGAAACTGATGAATCATCTCTTCCAGGTCTTGCAAGCGGGTCCTTTGCGTTTGACGCTCGCCATCGGCTGGTCGCTTCTGCTGACGCTGCTCCTGCTTCAGCCTGAGGCCGATCCCGTCATTGACCTTGGTCTGCCGCGCGGCGACAGCTCGCTGGAGCGCGAGATCTTCTTCATCGCGCTGCATCTGCTGGCTTTCGCCTTGACCTGCAGCCTGTGGTGCTGGGCTTTGGCGCGCTTCGTCGATCGGCGGGCGAGCCTATACGCCGCCGTTCTCATCGCCATAGGCTTGGGCATCGCAACGGAAACCCTGCAGAGCCTGACCCAAGATCGCCACGCCTCGCCAATCGACCTAATCGCAAATCTCGGCGGCGCCTTGATCGCAGCGCGAATCATCTGGCGGCGCTGGCGATAGCCCTTGTTTCCAACCCGAGGCAAAGGCCGCGAACGTATGACATCGCCTCGCCCACCGCTGCCGGCCGGGGGAGTGTCGAACTAGGCGGCCATGATTCACACAAGAATGTGTGTAGGGGCGACACTTGTGTCACCCTCAATTGCCAAGACAGGTTTAGGGCAAGACAAGGCTCGCCCCTACAGGCTGCTGGATTGGCGTGATATGCAATGGTTTAGAATGCTTCTCTGTGAACTCACAAAAACTCGGTGTACTCGGTGCTTAGATTACATACTTACTTGGAAGTACTTGTGCTAGGATAGCGTCGTGTCCACGAGGGAGTACGGCTCAATGAAACTATTGTTCAGTACATTCCTTTTATTGATGAGTATTGCGCTCATCGCTGGCGGAAGCGCGGCGCAAGTCGACGACCGGCCGATATTCGCTTTTCGCAACGGCGACATCTGGAAACTGGACCTGGCAGGCGGGATAGCGCAGCCGTTAACGCACTGGGATAGCAATGGCGGCCCCATCCTCTCTCCGAATGGAGCTGAGATCGTCTTTCTGTCCCTATCGCCCGAATTCGTCGCGCAGTATGAAGCGGGCGCCACAACACAGGCAGGCGGCGCGGCGCCAGCCAACATCTGGGTCATGGATGTCGCGTCGGAGACCTTCACGTTAATCGCCGACCAAACGGGCGCGAGCGCGGCCGGAATCCTGCGATCGCTCCCGAATTGGTCGCCGGACAGCCGCCAGCTTGCCTGGCTGCAGCTGGACCCGGGCGCGCAGACGCTCGATAGCGCGCAATTGCTCTTGCACGATTTGGAATCCGGCGCGGCCTCCACACTGGTCGCCAAGGTTGATCTCGGATTTCAAGCCAGCGACATCCGCATGCCCAGCCTGCGTTGGGGCGACGGCGGCATCGCCTGGCTGCATTTCGACTTTGCCAATGGCGGCCAAAATCCGTTTCTTCATATTCAGTTTCTCGACCCGACCAGCGGCGAAATGAAACAATACGATCTCGGCTTGAAGGAAACGCGCGGCAATACCGTTCGCGACTTCATGTGGGTGAAGCATCTGGGGCGCAGCCTGATGGCGCTGCAAATACAGAATTACTGGGACGTGATCGACCCGCAAGACGGATCGCGCAGTCGATTGTCGGCGCCGCCCCGCCTGCAAAACCGTAACCGCCCCGGCGGGCTGCAATTGATCCCGCACGCAGTCGAGGACGGAAGAGGCGGCTGGGTCATCCACTGGCATGCGTCAAGCGGCGTCAATATTTTCGATACGGGTTATCGGAGCGCCCGCGTCAACCGCAATTATCGCCCCGCGCTCTCCAGCGATGGCATGGCAATGGCTTGGCAAGACGACGAGCGCGTCAGCTTGTGGCGGCTTGGCTCAGCCGAGGGCAGCCAATCGCTGGCCGAAATCGCCAGCCGCTGGGAATTTCCGCTGCCGCAGCCTTTTGGTCTCGTCTGGGCGCCAAGCGAATGGGTGACCAGCGACTCGCTGGCGCGCGCGCAAGTGGCGCCGGCGCTTGAACCGCGCGCGTCTGGCTGCGACCTCGCGCCATTGTTGCGCCCGGGGCAGCAAGCGGCCGTCAGCCCCGGGCTTGCCAATCGGGTGCGCGATTCCGCTTCGCTAGAAGCCCGCGTGATCGGCACGATCGAGGCGAGTGATGTCGTTACAATTGATACCGGTCCGGTATGCGCCGACGGCTACCATTGGTATTCCGTCCGCAACGAGCGCATCGCCGGCTGGACGGCGCAAGGCAGCGATGGCGCATACTGGCTGCTCTATCATGTGAACTGCGTCAACAGCCCGCCGATCCGCCTGACCGCCACGATGCGCGCCAAAGTCAGCGACGGCTACGCGTTGAGCGTGCGCAGCGGCAAAGGAAATGTAGGTACAGCTGTACTGGCGGTGGCCGCGCCCGGCGATACATTCATGATCACCGGTTGGCCCGAGTGCGATTCGAGCGGCGAACGCTGGTATCCGATACAGTTTGATTCAATGCTCGGCTGGATCGCGGCCGGCAGCGGCGACTATTACTTCATAGAAGCGGCTGGATAAGAGCGAAAGCCGGTCTTAAGACGGGCGGTAGGCCGGATTCTCCCACACGATCAGAGTCGCCCAATTGTCTGAGGCTTCGTCTTCAATGTAATTTTCCAACATGCCGCGCACATCAAAGCCTTGTCCCAATTGAAATGATAGGGTGCTATCATAGATGCCTCCGGCGATAACTTGATCCACATATTCGCGCGCAGACATGCTGCGTTTGTAATTGGCGAACCCCGGGATCAAGCCACCGGCGACGATGCCGCGCCGATTCATTTCTCTAACGACGTTCTTGCGCGCCGCATAAAGCCGTGAGCCGACGCCGCGCCGGCGGATATCCGGATGTACGCTGATGTCGCCGCCGTAGTACCAGTCGCCAGCCGGATCGTGATTGCCGTAGAAGCCGCCGTCGATGATCTCTTGAAAGCTGTGCTGCGCATGATCAAAGTCGAAGTCGATGAAGAAACCCGAACCCAAGCCGACGACTTGCTCGCCAAATAAGGCGACGAAGTTGCCCTCGGGGAAGAGGCGGCAGTGATTGAGAAAATGTTCTGCGCGCATCAGCTCGCTTTTGCACAAGGTGGGGAAGCAGTCCCGCTGCAACTTTTCGAGAGCGGGCGCGTATTCCGGCTTGATTGTCTCAATGCGAATATCTTCGATCGGCGCCATCATCTCATGCCCTTTGTCGACCCGCGCGCAATAGCAGTCTAGCCCGCGCCAGCAGCCGCGGTCAACCAGCGCAGCCTGGTCTAAGCGGCGGCGGCGCTAATGGACTGCATTGGACATACATTTATCAGTCCGCTTGTTCTAGGATACCCGAGATAGCGTTGGCAAAGAAACGAGGTCGAATCATGGCGACGAACGGTCATCAGCAGAACGGCAGCGAAAGAGGCACGGACAAGGTCAAGCGCGGTTTGGCGCAAATGCTGAAGGGCGGCGTGATTATGGATGTCGTCACGCCCGAGCAAGCGCGAATCGCGGAAGACGCCGGCGCGGTCGCCGTCATGGCGCTGGAGCGCGTGCCAGCCGATATACGCCTGCAAGGCGGCGTCGCCCGCATGAGCGACCCCGATATGATAGACGGCATCATCAAGGCCGTCTCGATTCCGGTGATGGCGAAGGCGCGCATCGGCCACTTTGTGGAGGCGCAGATCCTCGAAGCCCTCGGCGTCGATTACATCGACGAGAGCGAGGTTTTGACGCCCGCCGACGAAGAACACCATATCAACAAATGGAAGTTCTCTGTGCCCTTCGTCTGCGGCTGCCGTAATCTGGGCGAGGCGCTGCGCCGCATCAACGAAGGCGCCGCCATGATGCGCACCAAGGGCGAAGCCGGCACGGGCGATGTCGTTGAAGCCGTCCGCCACGCTCGTTCCGTCAATGGCGATATCCGCCGCATCAGCTGCATGGACGAAGACGAGCTCTACACTTACGCCAAGGAGATCCGCGCGCCCTATCACCTGGTCAAAGAGACCGCGGAGCTCGGCCGCCTGCCAGTCGTAAACTTTGCGGCTGGCGGCGTCGCGACCCCGGCTGACGCCGCGCTGATGATGCAGCTCGGTGTCGACGGCGTTTTCGTCGGCAGCGGCATCTTCAAGAGCGGCGAGCCAGCAAAGCGCGCCAACGCGATCGTCAAGGCGGTGACGCATTTTACCGACGCCAAGATCCTGGCTGATGCGAGCCGGAACCTGGGCGAGGCCATGGTCGGCATTAACGTGACGCCCGACGAGGTCATTCTGGGCAAGCGCGGCTGGTAGCCTCCACGTCAGCCTGTGAAAGCGCAAGCGAAACGTAAACCAGGAAAGGGAATGCCATCGTGGCGATATCGCATGTCAGCGACTTGGAAACACCGAGCGTCCTGATCGATCTGGACAAGATGGAGCGCAATATCACATCCATGCAGGCGCGCTGCGATGAGCTG
>JAPOYS010000143.1:44695-52531 GCA_026706455.1 Chloroflexota bacterium
AGGCCGGCGCCGTCGGCATCGCCTGCCAGAAGGTCAGCGAAGCGGAAGTCTTCGCCGACGCTGGTTTCAGCGACATTCAGATCCCCTACAACATCGTCGGGCGGCGCAAGACGCGGCGACTGGCGAAGCTCGCGAAGCAAGCTGATGTGACTGTCACAGTCGATAGCCAACCGGTGATCGATGGCATCGCCGAAGCGGCGCAGGCAGCGGGCGTCACGATCAGCATGATGGTTGAGTTGGTTTCGCTGGGCGAACGCACGGGCGCCACGCCGGCCGCTGCGCTGGAGTTGGCGCGGCATATTGCGGCAACCGACAATCTGCGCTTTGCCGGTCTGATGGTCTATCCGTCGGACGCGGCCATTCGCCCACGCTTACTGGAGACGCTGGCGCTGCTGGGCGCGGCCGGCATCGCTGTGGAGACGGTCAGCGGCGGCGGCAGCGGCGCCATCCGTGAATCCCATCTCTTGCCCGAGTTGACCGAAATGCGCGTCGGCACCTATCTCTTTTGGGATTGGGGCAGCGTGCAAACCGGCTACACAACCGTCGACCAGTGCGCGATGCGCGTGCGCGCGATGGTCGTCAGCGCCAACGAGCCGAGCCGCGTCATCATTGACGGCGGCAGCAAAGCCCTGCATTCGGAAACCGTTGACGGACTCTTCGGCTTCATAGAGGAGTATCCGGCCGCTCGCCTGCACAAGGTCAATGAAGAGCATGGTTATGTCGACTGCAGCCAGTGCGATGCGATGCCCGCAGTCGGCGACGTCCTGCACGTCATCCCCGTGCACACCTGCGTGGTGACCAATCTGCATAATCAACTCTATGGCCTGCGCGGCGATGCGATTGAAGTAGTTTGGGATGTCGCCGCGCGCGGCCTGGTCTGGTAAATGAAAGCGCAACCAGAATGCTGATAATCGACGCGCATCTGGACCTGTCGTGGAACGCCTTGCAATGGAACCGCGATTTGACGGAATCCACCTATACGATCCGGGGGCAGGAGCGGCGCAGCCCCGGCAAAGGTCGCGCGCAAAACACCGTTGCCCTGCCCGAGATGCGCAAGGGACGCATTGCAGTCAGCTTCGCCACTTTGCTGGCGCGCTCCACCGGGCATGTCGCCGAACACCTCGACTATGGGTCGCAAGCCCAGGCTTACGGCGCGGCACAGGGGCAGCTGGCCTACTATCGTGGATTGGAGGCCGACGGCTTCGTTCGGATAATCGGCGATGCCGAGAGCTTGCGCCGTCACATCGATGAATGGGAGCGCTGGGAACTCGATAACGCTGATGCGAGCGCGACGCCGCCGCTTGGATTCGTCATCAGCATGGAGAGCGCGGACCCCATCCGCGAGCCAGCGCAATTGGAAGATTGGTGGAATGCTGGGCTGCGGCTGCTGGGACCCGCGCATTACGGACCCGGACGCTACGCTGGCGGCACGGGCGTCGAGCTGGGGCTAAGCGACCTGGGCGCGCCCCTGCTGCAAGAAATGCGCCGCCTGGGCCTGCTGCTTGACCTGACCCACCTCAGCGACCAAGCCTTCTGGGAAGCGGTGGAGCTTTACGATGGTCCGCTGCTTGCGAGCCATCAAAACTGTCGCGCCCTCGTCCCACATCAGCGACAATTCAGCGACGAGCAGCTCAAGCTAATCTTTGAACGCGACGGCGTCATCGGCGCCGCCTGCGACATCTGGATGCTGCAGCCCGGTTTCACCCGCGGCGGCAGCAACAAAGGCGTCTTCATCGAGCATGTCGTCGATCACATTGACCATATTTGTCAACTCGCTGGCAACAGCCAGCACGCCGCCATCGGCACGGACTTGGACGGCGGCTTCGGGCGCGAGCAATCGCCCTGCGATCTGGATACCATCGCCGATTTGCAGCAACTGCCGGGGTTGCTGGCGCTGCGCGGTTACAGCGAGTCGGACATAAAAGACATCTTGTACGGCAATTGGCTGCGCCTGCTATACACCGCTTGGGACGATTAAGACGCGATCTTCCCCGCCAGCATGCGGTCAAGATCCTCGCTCGCCCGCTGCAAAAGCTCACGCAAGGCGAAATCGCTGCCGTGCGGAACCATCAACGCGCCTTGCCGTCGATAGCGGTCCACTTCTTCGATTGACCCAGCCGTACGCGCCCACACTTTGCCGTGCCGCTTGGCCGCGGCCGCCACCCGCGCGACCGCGTCATCCACAGTCATGCCGTAGGCCGGATAGGCGTCGAGGCGCAAGCCCAGATCAGCTGGACCCACGAAGAGCGCGTCGATGCCGGCGACGGCGGCGATCTCGTCGGCGTTGATGACCGCGTCCGGCGTCTCAATTTGCGCGACAAGGTAGGTCTCGCGATTGGCGTCGGCGATATACGTACTGCTCGGATCCCAATTGTCCAAGCCAAAGTCCGCGTCCAAGCCGGCGCCATCGAGTCCGCGATTGCCAATCGGCGGGTATTTGGCCGCCGCTACGATGTCGCGAGCCGTCTGCGCGTCGGAGACGAAGGGAATCATCAAACCAGTCGCGCCATCTTCCAGGTAGCGATAAAGCCTCGCGCGCTGCGTGGTTGGCGGCCGGACCAGGCAATCGATATCGTAGCGATGACAGAGCGCCAGCAAATGCTGTACTTCGCGCCCGTCAAAGTTGCGATGTTCCAGGTCTAGCCAAATGCCGTCATAGCGAAAATGCGCCGCGTATCGTATGTAGAATGGCAGCACATGACCCATTGAACAGAAACGCGCGAATTCGCCCGCCCGCCATTTCGCCAGCACCTTGCTCTTTCTCATGCGCGACGCCCCTTCCTGATATTGTTTGCGGACTTTGCGCAAGGCAATCCGCGCCGCCCTTTGAATCGAGCCCTAGTCTAGCGCTGGCAAATCGGCTTTCGCGTCCGAATTCGACGCGCCACTACGACAGCAACGGAAGCAGCTTCGAAAGCGCCCGTTCGATGAGCGGCGCCTCCGCCGCGAAACAGAGGCGCAGGTAGCCTTCGCCTTCCGGACCAAAAGCCGCGCCCGGCGCCAATCCGACGCCGCTTTCTTGTAAGACTTTTTCGGCAAAGGCGTAGCTGTCGTCCACGCCATCCACCGAAAAGAAGGCGTAGAATGCCGCCCGCGGCGCGGGGAATTCCACGCGAGGCAGTCCGCTAAAGCAGCTTTCCACCGCCGCCAGCGCCGTCCGATAGCGGGCAACCGACTGGCGCACGAAGGCTTCGCCCTGCTCCAGAGCCGTGATCCCGGCGATCTGGACCGGGGCGAATATGCAGGAATAGTTGAACTCAGCCACAATCTCCAAGGTGCTGATTAGCGACTTCGGCGCGGTCAGCCAGCCCAGGCGCCAGCCAGTCATCGCCCAGGATTTCGAGAAACTGTTGATGATTAGATATTTGTCGTCCTCGGTCAGCTTGTCAACGAAGCTCGGCGCATATTCGCGATCGTAGACGATGCGATTGTACACTTCGTCAGCGATCAGCCAGAGTTCGCGCTCGCGGCAGAAATCGATGATCATCTGCTGTTCGGCGTCGTCGAGCATCCAGCCGGTCGGATTGTTGGGCGAGTTTATGAGCAGCGCGCTGGTGTTCGGAGCGCAGGCGGCGAACAATTCATCCAGGTCCAATTGCCATTTGCCGCAGCTGGGACGAATGGGAACGCGCGCGATCGTGGCGCCCAGGATCTCGGCGGCCGCCGGCAGATTCGGCCAGACCGGCGATGGCGCGACCACCGTATCGCCTTGAGCCACGATGCACTGGAGAGCCAGAGCCAGAGCGGACATGCCCGAAGGCGTCACCGCAATGTTTTCCGCCGAAAGTCGGACATCGTACAAGCCATTCATGTAGTTGGCAAGCGCTAGGCGCAATTCGATGATGCCGAGATTGGGCTGATAAAAAGTCTGCCCTTCGTCAATAGCGTCTTTGGCCGCTTGGCGGATAAACTCGGGCGTGGGCTTGTCCGGCTCGCCAAACCACAGCGGAATGACATCCGTCCGACCGATCGCCGAGTTCGAAAGCTTGCGGATCAGACTCGGCTGCAACGCCTGGACGGCGGGCCTGTTCGCGTACAAGGTCATCGACTTCAGTCCCCCTCCTGCTTGTAGAGCGCGACCGCCGCTACGATGATGATGCCTTGAATCAAGCCTTGTACGAACTGGTTGACGCCCAGCATCACCAGCAGATTGGCGGTTACGCCCAGCAGCAGCACGCCGCCCAGCGTGCCGATCACGGTGCCGCGCCCGCCAAAGAGACTGGTGCCGCCGATGATGACGGCTGTAATCGCTTGCAGCTCGAGGCCGTCGCCGATGGCCGGGTCGCCGACGCCCATGCGCGACAGCCACAGCAAGCCGGTGATGGCGGCGCTGACGCTGCAGATAACATAAACGCCGTAGCGCGTCAGTTTGACCGGCACGCCCGAGAGATGAGCCACTTCGATATTCCCGCCAATGGCGTACAGGTATTTGCCAAAGGCGGTATAGCGCAGCAGCAGAGCCGTCAGCGCGAGCAAGGCAAAGAACATGACTGCAATGACCGGAATGGGACCGATCTTCTGCACGTAGAACATGATAAAGGGCTTGCTGGCTGAGCCGACCGGCGAAGTTGAAATGCTGAGGCTGATGCCGCGCAAGATGCCGAGCGAAGCCAGCGTCACGATAAATGGCGCGATCTTCACTTCGTTCACGAGGAAAGCGTGTATTAGACCAACGAGCAATCCCAAGCCCAGCGTCGCTACGATGGCCGCGCCCTGGTTCTCTGTTTGGCCGTCCATGACGATGGCGGAGACCAGGATCGACAGCTTCACCAGCGAGCCGACCGATAGGTCAATGCCGGCCGTCAGGATGACCAGCATCTGACCCAAGGCGATGATGCCCAGAAAAGCGGACTGGCGGGCGACATTCGTGAGATTGCGCACCGTCAGGAAGCGCTCGGACTGTGTGGCGCCGATGATGAAAAGCACGACGATGAAACCGTATACGGCGAAGATGGGTCCATAACGCCGCAAGAACAGACGCTGGGAAGCAGACAGCCCGCCGAATAGCCGCAACGACGCGTTCATGCCCTGTTCGCTCCGGCGGCTGCCATAGTCGCGAGCTCGATGATGCCCGCTTCGGTGGCGTCTTCCTGCGCGACTTCGCCGACAATGCGCCCATGATTCATCACCAGGATGCGATCGCTCATGCCGATGATCTCGGGCAGCTCCGACGAGATCATCACAATCGCGATGCCGCGGTCATTCAACTGCCGCATCAAGCGATAGATTTCGAATTTGGCGCCCACATCGACGCCGCGCGTCGGCTCATCCAGGATGACGACGGCCGGATTCGTCTCCAGCCATTTCGCCAGGACGACCTTCTGCTGGTTGCCGCCGCTGAGATATTGCGCTTCCTGATCGGGCGACGCCATCACGATGGACAGGCGCGCGCGCGCTCCCTCGACGATTTCGTCTTCCGCTTGAAACTTCAGGACGCCGAAGCGTGATATGCGGGAAAGGATCGGCAGCGTCACATTGATACGGACCGGCAGGGACGTGAAGAGCCCGTGCGTCTTGCGGTCTTCCGGCACCAGCACCAAGCCCGAGTCGATCGCCTGCGCCGGATTGCCCCAGCGGGCGCTCTTGCCGCCGACCAGCGCGATCTTCCCGCTCGTCAAGGGATCCGCCCCAAAGAGCGCCCGCGCGAGCTCTGTCCGGCCCGAGCCGACCATGCCAGCCACGCCCAGGATCTCGCCTGCGTAGAGCTCAAGGCTGGCCTCTTCCAATATCGTATCGGTCGAGATTTTCTCCGCGACCAAGACCAGTTCGCCCTGCTCGTGTTCGGTCTGCGGGAAGATCTCATTCAGCGGCCGCCCGACCATCATCTCCACCAGAGTCGGTCGATCCAACTGGTCGATTGGACGCGTATCGACCAACTCGCCATCCTTAAGCACCGTGACTTCGCTGGCGATGCGAAAGACTTCTTCCAGCCGGTGGGAGATGTAGATGATCGTAACGCCCTCGTCGACCAGTGACTCGATGATGCCGAACAACTGCTCCAGCTCGCTGCCAGCCAGGATCGCCGATGGCTCGTCCATGACGATCAAATCGGCGTTCTGCGACAGGGCTTTGGCGATCTCCACCAATTGCCGCTGCGCGACGGTCAATTCGCTTACCGGCAGGCTCGTGTCCAGGCGGATTCCCAGACGCTTTAGCAAGGCGGCCGCCCGTCGATGAAGTTCGCTGAGATTCAGCAGGCCCAAGGCGTAGCGCGGCTCGCGCCCGAGAAAGATATTCTCGGCGACGGACATTTGCCGCACCAGCGCCAACTCCTGGTAGATGATGCTGATGCCGCTGTCGATGACCTCGCCCGCCGACGCCTGATCGCGCTTTTCGCCTTTATAGATGATCTCGCCGGCATCCGCCCGGTAAGCGCCCGCCAGGATCTTCATCAGCGTCGACTTGCCAGCGCCGTTCTCGCCGACCAGCCCGTAGACGCGGCCCGGTCGGCAGCGGAATGTGACGTCCTTCAACGCTTGCACGCCAGCAAACGACTTGGAGATATTGCGCATCTCCAGGATGAATTCGCTCATGCCCGTTTCTCGATCATGCGGGCGGACCATTGAGAATTGCGTAGGGGCGAGCCGGTGGCCCGCCCTTTTGGCCGACACGCAATGTCGCCCCGGCGAATTTCGCCGACGGCGACGTTCCATTTGCTATTCTTCGACCAGGAAGCCGAGCTCGGCCAGTTTCTCATCGGGCATGGTGACCGGACCATGCACGTCATCGCTCCATCTCGGACGATAGTAATCCTCAGCCTCGGCATCGGTGAAGGGACGGGCTTCCGGCATCGTATCAACGAAATCGATGAAGCGCGGGATGGGCTCGCCCTGCAGAATCTGAATGACAGCGTCGAGGCAGATCGTGATCATGGCGTTCGGGTACATCCAGGCATAGAATTCGAAGCCGTGTTCAATCGCCGAACGTAGGAAGCCATTCTGCATTTCCCCGCCCGCGATCGGCGGGATCGACATTTCGGCATCCTCATAGGCGCTGATCATGCCCTGGACCATCTGCGCGCCGCCGGACCAAATGCCATCAATCTCGTCGCCGTGCTGCGCCAGCCAGGTCTCCATGATTTTCTTGCCTTCGGCCGGCGACCAAAAGCCGGGCTGCTTGTCGAGCAGTTCAATGCCGTAGGAGTCAAAGACAGCCAGGGCGCCTTCTTCCATGATGTCCGACGTGGACGTGCCCGGGATGCCAGTCATCATCAGGAAATCGCCATCGGCTCCAACCGTGTCAATCAGCCACTGCGCCAAGGTGGCGCCGATACTGTAGAGATTGGTGCCGACCTCGGTGACGAAGTTGTCGGTTTCCACCGCGCTGGCGCAGAGCACAACCGGAACGCCCTGCATCATCGCCCGCTCAACGGGCGCTGACAAAGCGGCCGCGCCCATCGGCACCAGAATCAGCGCGTCCGGTTCCTGCGCCAACAGATCCTCTACCTGCGGCACCTGAATATCGGCGCTGGCCTGCGCGTCACCGTACAAGAATTCCGAGACCACATCCTCGCCCAATTCTTCGACGTACCAATAGGCGTGCGCGTCAAATAGCGCCGACCAAGCGTTGCTGGTCCCTTGCGCCGCTAGGGCGATCCGATAAGGCGGATCCTTGGCGAATTCGCTGGTGTCATACTCTTGATCCAGACGCGGAATCACGCTCTGCAAATAGGGCGAGGCATCGATCATCTCTTGCGTGATTTCGAATTCCGTCATCCCTTCGTCCTGCCCAATCGACACGAGCGACGTGCCGAGCAGCAGCGACAAAATGAACAGCGTGTATATCAGTTTCCTCAACATTGGATTTCCTCCCTAAGATTACTTAAGGTCAACGCGA
>JAPOYS010000128.1:0-10667 GCA_026706455.1 Chloroflexota bacterium
TCGTAGGGGCGACCAATCTGGTCGCCCGCTGCCGCTGCGACTTGTGGTTTTGGGTGACATGGTTTGTCGCCCCTACAAACCGTTGCTTTAGTGAAATTTGCATCACTTTATTGGTTCTACTTCTGCGGGCCTCCAATGATAGCGTCTCGTTGCTTCAGTTGCACGCCTGCGCTTCGGCAGAGGCCCGAGCAGACATTGTCGGGCTGCAAAGGTCGGTTCTGCCGCTCTGCATGATGCCGGCGCCAGCGGCCGTTCAATCCTGGTTTGCGTCGCCATAGCCTTCGCTAATCCGGAAACGGGCGTAAGCGCGCTGCGCACGCTCGATTACGTCGCCGGGCTCAAAGAGGCGGGCAAATTCGCTGCCTGCGAGCGCGAGGTCGCCGCCGCCGATATCGTCGGAAAGAAAGATCCGTTCGCCATAGTCGGCCAGTTCTTGCATGACCCAATCGTATTTGTAATAGGCCAAAGCCAGCGGATCGACGGGCGCCGCGCCATAGCCAGCCAAAAAAGCCTCGGTTGTATGCGCCGGACGTCCATCATCGATGAAGAACATCAAGTCGCGTTCCTTGGGCGCGAGCAGCGTCTCGTCCCAGTCAACGATATGAATGCGGTTGGCGGCGTCAATGATGATATTGGCTGGGTGGATATCGGCGTGGCAGAGCGCGAAAGCCGGCGGCTGGCTCGCCAATCGCGCGCCGGTCGCCAGGTAACGTTCGCGACACAGATCAATGAGGGCAGCCTCGCTTCGCCATAGATCCGCAACATCGGCGGCGATGGCGCCCGCAATGTCGCCTCGCTCGAGGACAGCTTCGACGCGCGCCAGCTTCGACAGCCACTTCAGGCCGAAGACTTCTTCTGGGATTGCGCGCGCAAGGTCGGCCGGGATCGCGGCGCAGTGAATCTCGCGCATGATCCCGCCCCATTCGCGCCATTGCGCCGTGGACAAGGTCATATCCCATTTGGAATCGCCCGCGATAAAGGGATAGAGCATCAGGGCGTAGTCGTCAAAGCGCGCGAACAACTCGCCCCCGGCTGTTCGCAGGGGGGCGACTGCGTTGCGAATGCCTCGCTCCTGAAGAAACTGAGGCACAAGCAGCGCGGCTCTGTTCACCGCGCCCTTGCGCAGTTTCAGATAGAAGTCGCCGGTCGCCGTCTCGACCCGGTAGGCCCAGGCGCGCGCGTCATTGCCAACGGGAAGGAAGGCCAGCGCGCTAATGCCGAGATCATAGCTGGCCTCCAATCGGGCGATAATGAACTCATCCGCCAGTTTCGGTCGTTCGAGCATCGGCTGCCTTTCCGGTCGTGGTCCTTTGCGACGGCGCGCCAACTTATATTATCGACTGCGCCGCGAATGACGAGAGGCAGCTATGCGCCGCCAAGTTTGCGCTGGCGATACGGCAGGTTAAGGCACAAAGCGACATTCGGCAATCGGCTGAATTCGTGGTATATTTTGCGCGAGCGGATTCGCTGAATCCGTCGGCACGGTCAAATAGTTCGAGATAAGGCGGCGAGCGTGAGCGTTCTGCAGAGCCGCGTCCTGCTGCTGAATGGCAGCACCTGGGAACCGCTATCGGTGATAACGGTTCAGCGCGCGATCAATTTGCTGCTCGGCGGCAAAGCCATCGCGGTCGAGATGACGGGGCAATACCTGAACACGGTGCGCACCAAGTTCGAGGTGCCGTCGGTCATCGCCCTCAAGTCCTACGTCAATGTGCCGCGCCGCAAATCGCACTGGAGCCGCAAAGGCGTGCTCGTGCGCGACAATTATACCTGCATCTATTGCGGCAACCGACTGGGGGCGCTGGTCAAAGGGCGGGTCCTCAGCAAGCGCGATTTCACGATCGACCATATTATCCCCCGTTGCCAAGGCGGCAAGGACACCTGGTCAAACACAGCCTGCGCCTGCGCCAAGTGCAATCACCGCAAAGGCAATCGGTTGCATAACGTGGCTGGCATGCGTCTGCTTTGGGAGCCGAAAACGCCGCGCACCAGCTACCTGGTCATCGCGTTGGGTTCTGGCCCCGAGATCTGGAAGCGCTACGTCGAGATTTAGCCTTACTTTTCCCAGACATTTTTTACGCGATTGTAATGCCAGCCCCCGCCGGCGGAAGGGCGACAGGAAGCATCGCGTTTGGGGCTGCTTCTCTGTTTTTCAAACGTGACTTGAACACGTTTGCCGGTCAGCGTCCGGACGAAGTCGCCCAGTATCAGTTCGCTTCGTTCGGCCGCGTCTTCCAGCAAACCATCTTCGAGCGATTGAGCGACAAAATCGCGCATCACCTGAACCTCGGCCAATGTTCGCGCCCGGTCCCAATCCGGGTTGCACATACTGAATGAGTTTTCAACCAGGCGGATGTACTCGATTCGGCAACTTGTGAATTCAGGCGCGGGCAGCTTTAGGGTGTAGGTCTGACTGCGCGAATTATATGTGACGCTTTCGTCGTCAATTTCGTCAAAATCGATGCCAGCCTCGATGACGCCCTGAGCCGTAAAATCGCCGCCGTGGCTGCAGAGCCCATCCTTCACGCCTACATGGAAATTGCGCTTCGCGACCTCGTCCTTTACCACAACCAGTTGTGACTGCGTTTCCATTCGCTGAATGATAAAGGCGGGGGGAAGAGGCGTCGGCGTTGGCGTGTTGGTGGCGGTAGGAACGGGCGTGTAGGTAGGCGGCGGGGTATAAGTCGGCATAGGCGTATGTGTTGGCAGCGTGAGAAACTCTGCCTCCGCCATGTAGTCAGACAGCACATCGTAATAGGCGCTTTCATTGGCGCTTCGACTTAATTCCAGGAATGCTCTGGCGATCCAGGGGGACATGAAGTACAGCAATACGGCCGCCGCAACAATCCAACCCAGCCAAGCCAACTTGCGGCGGCTGGACGATTGGCCTTCTACGGCATAAATGGGACGCGTGTCACTGGTTTTGAACTTCCAGTCGGACATCTATCAGACTCCTTAGCCAAGCGCAGCGAACTAAAGGCGACGCAGTGGGCATGAGAGCCCGACTATAACATATTGCGCGAAGGCTTTCGACAACATCCGCATGCGTATTTGACCCTGATGTTGTGCCGCCAGCGTTAAATGTCTTGTGTCCATTCCAGCAAGAGTGCCGCGCACAAAGCCGCCTGACGCGGCAGACTGTCAATGATGACGTGCTCGTGCGGAGCGTGGGCGCCGTCGCCATGGGCGCCAAGGCCATCCAGCGTCGGTACGCCCATAGCCGCGGTGAAGTTGCCATCGGAGCCGCCGCCGCTGCCGCCCTCGTCGATCGTTAGGCCATGGCGCTCAGCGATCGCCGCCGCCTTTTCGAAGAGTTCCGCGCGCCGTTCCATTGGCGGACGCCCGGCGATGCGGACGCAGGACACGTTGGCGCCGGGCATCTTGGGGTAGAGATTCGTCAAGTCCGCGTGCAGTTTATCCAGCGCCCCCTGCGATAGCGCGCGGGCGTCGATATGGGCGCGAACGAGAGCGGGAATCACATTGCCGGCCGAGCCGCCATCGACCCGCGTAATGGACACCGACGTGCCATACTTGAGATCGTTGAGCCGATTGATTTCCAGCGCTTGCTGAGCAAACTCGATGATGGCGTTGATGCCCTCTTGCGGCGCGCTGCCGGCGTGCGCGGAGCGCCCTTCGATCGTCAGCGCGTATTTGGCGCCACCCTTGCGCCAGGTCTTGATGGCGCCCTCCTTGGTGGCCGGCTCCATCACCAAAACCAACTCGCATTCGGCGGCCCGCTCGCGGATGAGCGCCTCGCTGTGCGGGCTGCCGATCTCTTCATCGCTGGTCAGCAGCATGTGAATCGGACGGTCCGGCAGCTGTTGGCGCTCGCGCAGCGCTCGAATCGCCTCCAGCGCGATCAGGACGCCAGCCTTCATATCCAACGCGCCGGGACCGTATAAGCGCCCGTCTGCGACCCTGATCGGCATCGTGTCCAGCGAGCCGCTTGGATACACAGTGTCCAGGTGTCCCAAGATTAAAATGGGTTTGCCAGCAGCGCCTTCGTTCCATTTCGCCAAGGTGAAATCGCCGACTTCGCTTTGCGCGTAGCGGCGAACTGACATTGCGCCGGATTCCGTCAATTGCGATTCCATGAAGGCTACCAGTCGGTCGACGCCGCGCTTGTCACCCGTGCAGGATTCAAGCGTCACCAACTTGATCAGCAAGTCCAGCATGGCGTCCCGGCGCTGCCTGAAGGTGTCCAAGAAAAGGCTCATGTTTCGATAGCCGTTCAATCGGGCCGGCTCAGGCGCCGCGCAATTGCAGCGCAATCCAGGCAAGCAATTGTTCGCTCAAGCCAGGATTCGCAGCCAGCATTGCCGCGCCACGACCTTCTGCCACCATTTCGAGGCGCGCCTGCCCTTGCGCCGCCTGCGATAGCGCCAGGGCGGCGGCCTGAGATTCGCTGTCGCTTGCGCTCGCCGCCAGCCAGAGCGGACGCTCGCCAAATGAGGGCATCATGTTCAGCAGGGTCTCGCGTGATTGCGGGCTTAGCAGAGCCAAGGCGTCGCAAAGTGTGTTAACCGCGCAGCCAAGCAGCGCCAGATCGGCCGCGCGCGCTTCGCCGATCAAGCCGATTGCGCCGGCGTCGACCCCGCGGACCGCGATCAGCGACTGAATCATCGCGTTGACCAGGCGCGCGGGCGTTACGCTATCGGTTTGCAGCGCGAGGACGACAAAACCAGCCTCCGACAACTGAAGCGGCAATTCGCCCCAAGCCGATAGGTCGGCGCCAAGCATCAGGATCGCCGGCTCGGCGCTTGCGCCCCGACGGTACAATTCGCCGCGCATGACGGCGCCCGCGTCGAGCAGGACAGTAACAGCGCGCTCGGACGCGCCCGACGGCGCCGGCGGCAGGACAGCGCCGGCCGGCAACGAGGCGAAGCTCGAGCTCGTCTTGCCGCTATGGCGCGTTTGATCTGTGAACAGGGCTTCGGAGCGCCGCGCTAACGCTGTGGAGGATGGGACGCTCGTCGGGGCGGCGGTCGGAGACAACTCAGTTTCACTGGGCGCCGCCCGTGTACCGTCGCAGCCAGCAAGCGCCAAAGTGAATGCAAAGACAATGACGGGCAAGGGGCCGCGAGCGAATCGCGAAATCACGCAGGCGGCAAGATATGCGGCGCCCGCTTCAAGTGCCGGCGGCATAGACGATCATCCGCTCGCTATCCGCAAGGTAAGCGCCGCCTTCAGCGTCGCCATAAACGTTCTCGATGCTAAATCCGCAGCGGTCGAGCAAGAGGCGCAATTCCGGCAGGAAATAGTAGCGCAGTTGATGCGGCGCCAGGTGGCGCTTGACCGCGCCGTCGCCGTCTATCTCGTCGTAAATCCAGTCAATATGCAGCACCTGCGTCGCGCGATCCAGCAAACTGACGGACTGGAGCATGATCAAGTGGCCCGTTTCCTCATCCAGGAAAGTACGCTCTAAGGTCAGCGATTCAGTATCATCCGCGGCGAAAGCTGGACCGGCGTTTGGCAGATCTATGACGAGCAGGCCATCCTGGTCCAGCCAGCCGCGCAGTTTTTGCAAGAGACTGATCTGCTGCGCCGGCTCTCTGAAGTGCATCAATGCATTGTATGTTAGCAGAAGCAAGCGAAACCTGCGCTCGGTTTGGTGGCGCAGTACGTCCGCGCAAACGTAGGTAATCTTCTCGCGCAGCAGTGGATGCTGGACGAGTTTGCTTTCGAGCCGAGCGAGCATGGCGCGATCGTTGTCAATGCCATGGACGAAATGACCTTCTTGCGCCAGATGGATCAGGACGCGGCCCGTGCCGCAGCCGACATCAAGGATATCGCCCGGGTGCTGCGCCGCCAGCCGGCTGTACATCGCCAGGTCGTCCGTCTTGTCGCGATTTTCGGCGTCATAGAAGCGCGCGACAGTCGTGTAAAAGGCGGACATCAGCAGCCCGCGCTCAGTTGAGGTTTTGCAGGATGCCGGCCGCGCCCATGCCGCCGCCGATGCACATCGTCACCATGCCGTAGCTGCTGCCGCGCCGCTTCATCTCATTGATTATCTGCACGGTCAGCTTGGCGCCGGTGCAGCCGAGCGGATGACCCAGGGCAATGGCGCCGCCGTTGACGTTGACGATTTGAGGGTCGAGTTCCAACTCGCGTATGACAGCCAGCGATTGCGAGGCGAAGGCTTCGTTCAGCTCAATGAGGTCAATGTCGTCGAGAGTCAAGCCGCAGCGTTCCAGCGCTTTGGGCGCGGCTTTGATAGGACCGACGCCCATAATCTCCGGTCGTACGCCAGCGACCGCGAAAGCGACAAAACGCGCCAGCGGCGTCAAGCCCAGGCTTTCGGCTTTCTCCCGCTCCATGATAATCACGGCGGCGGCGCCGTCGCTCAAGGGGCTGGAGTTGCCGGCGGTCACCGAGCCGTCCGCCTTGAAAACCGGCTTGAGACCCGCCAGCGCCTCGAGCGTCGTCTCGCGGCGCAGATGTTCGTCCATGTCCAGCACTTTCTTGACGGTCTCCGGCGCGCCGCCCTCGCCAACAATCGTCTCTTCCCATTCAAAGGGGACAATCTCTTGGGCGAAGAGCCCGGCATCGGTGGCGGCTGCCGCCTTCTGATGACTGCCGTATGCGAATGCGTCCATATCTTCGCGGCTGATGCCGAACTCGGACACGACCCGTTCGGCGGTCAAGCCCATGCTCATGTACACATGAGGATCATGCTCAGCCATGTGCGGATTGGGACTGAGATGGTGGCCCGTCATCGGCACGGCTGACATGGACTCGGCGCCGCCAGCGATGACGACATCGGCTTGGTCGGCGATGATGCTGTTGGCGGCCAGCGCAATCGTCTGCAAGCCGCTCGAACAGAAGCGGTTGACCGTCTGCCCGGGCGTATCCACCGGCAAGCCGGCGCGCAGGGCGATCACACGGGCGAAGTTCATACCCTGCGAGCCCTCGGGCATGGCGCAGCCCATGATGACATCGTCGATTTCGGCCGGGTCCAGCTTGCCGGCGGTCTTGCGCAAGAGATCGGCGATGACGGTCGCGGCCATGTCGTCCGAGCGCGCGTTCTTGGTTTTGCCGCGCAGGGCTTTGCCGACGGCTGTGCGCGCTGCCGCTACGATGACTGCCTGGCGCATGACGTTCACTCGCTTTCACCAATTGCGGACAATGACCTGCCCATGTTTCCACTAATTCCGCAGCGGCTTGTTCGTCCGCAGCCTGTGCAGGATGCGTTCCTGCGTCTTCGTCTCCATAATCAAGCTCAGAAAAGCCTCGCGCTCCAGGTTCAGTATATATTGTTGATCGACCCATTGCGGCTCAGCCAAAGCCGCCCCGGTCAAGACGCGCGCCAGCTTCTTGGCGATGAGCGCGTCGTGCTCGCTGGCGTAACCGGCTTCGACGTAGCCGGCCACCCCCAATAGCAGCGCGGCGTAGGCGTCGCGGCCCGCGGCATAAACCGCTTCCGGCTGGCGCAGCGTATAGGTCTCGCTCATTGCCAGCGCCAGCGTTTTCGCTTCGCCGAGCAAATGCGCGCGGTTCATCACAATCGTATCGGACGGCGCCAGCAGACCGAGCGCCTTCGCTTCCATCGCGCTGCCGCTGACCTTGGCCGTAGCGATGTTCTCGAATGCCTTTTGCAGACCGGCCAGCACATCATCGGCGCCGGCGCGCGCCAGCGGGTTCACCAGCCGGCGGATCATCTCTTTACAGCCGCCGCCAGCCGGAACCAAACCGACGCCGACCTCGACCAAGCCCATATAAAGCTCGGCGTGAGCCACGACAGCCGTCCCCGCCATCACCAGTTCCGCGCCGCCGCCGAGCGCCATATTGTGCGCGGCGACGACCACCGGCTTGAGCGCGGTTCGCAGCGCCTGCGTCAAGTCTTGCAAGGCGACCAGCGTCTTCTCTATGCCTTCGAGGCCAGCCATCAGCGCCGAGGGATCGAGGTTGGCGCCGATGGAAAAGCGATCGCCGTCATTGCCGATAATCAGCGCCAGGTAGTTGTCCGTCGCCAAGAGCTCGAGCGCCTTCCAGCCCGATTCAATCAAGCGAGCCGTGATGCTGTTATGCTTGGTATTGAATTCCCAGAGCAGGGCGCCATCGCCCAAGTCGTAAATCGTGCCATCGCCGTTGCTGAAGATTTCGGCGCCGGACGCGCGCGCATCGGCGATGGCGATCTCGCGTGGATCCTTGACTAGCGGCTGGTAGACACGCTCCTGCGGACTGTAGTAGCCGACGATTTTGCCGCCCGCGTCTCGTTCATAGAAGCTGGGCTTGCCGGCGGCGACCATCGCCTTGACCCAGTCGGCCACCGGATAGCCGTCCTTTTCGAAGCGGTCGATGGTCTCGGCGACGCCGATTGCGTCCCAGATCTCAAAGGGACCCAGCTGATGGGCGAAGCCCCATTTCTGCGCATTGTCAACGTTGACGATGCTGTCGGTGATTTCCGGCACGCGGTTCGAGGCGTAGGCCAGCAGAAAGGCGTGCAAATGATAGAGATATTGCCCGGCGCGGTCGTCAGCGTTAATCAGCAGACGGATGCGCTCGCCGAGGGGCTCGACCTTTCGATACTGGCTGACGCTGTCGAAACGCGGTTTGCTGGGCGGCTCGTATTCCAGCGTATCCAGATTGAGGGCCCAAAGTTCCTTTTGGTCGCCGGCGCGCCGCATATGATAGAAGCCGCGCGCGGTTTTGCGCCCGAGCCAGCCGCGTTTCAGCAGCTCATCCGAAAGCGCCGCGTTCTTCTCGTGCATCAGTAGCTCGCGCGCTGGATCGTCGGGAATCGCCTCGTACAAATTGCGGGCGACGCCGACGGCGATATCGAAGCCGACCAAGTCGTTCAGATTGAAGGTCGCCGTCTTCGGTCGGCCAATCAGCGGACCGGTCAGGGCATCGACCTCTTCCACTGTATAGCCATGATCGAGGGCGTAATTGGTCGCCTGCATGCCCGACATCGACATGAAGCGGTTGCCGATGAAGTTGGGCGTATCCTTGCAAAGTACAGTCCCCTTGCCGAGCTTCTCGGCGCCAAAGCGCAGCATGAACTCGACGATTTCAGGATCCGTGCCGGCGTGCGGGATGATCTCTAAGAGACGCAGATAACGCGGCGGATTGAAGAAGTGCGTCCCCAGGAAGCGCCGCTTGAATTGCTCCGGCAGGTCTTCAGCGATGCTGGCGATGGGAATGCCGGAGGTGTTGGTTGTCACTATTGCGTCGTCGCCGACGACTTCAGCCAGCCGCGCCATCAGTCCGCGCTTGACTGCCAGATTTTCGACAATGGCTTCCACGACCCAATCGGCCCTGCCAACTCTGTCCAAGTCATCTTCGATATTGCCGATGCTGATGTTGGCGAGGTCGTCCTGGCTATAGAGCCGAGGCGGGCGCATTCTGCTCAGCGCCTTGAGATTGCCGGCGACGATGGCCTTGCGGGCGGCAGGTCCGGCGGCCGGCGACGCGTCGGGCGGCGGGATATCCAGCAGCAGCGTCTCGATGCCGACGCCGGCCAGGAGCGCGGCGATGCCTCCGCCCATCGTGCCCGAGCCGATTACAGCCGCCTTCTTGATCTGATAGGCCATCAATATTCACGCCTTTCGCCGATCAAGCGCGCTCGGATTCTCATCCTTTTACCACGGCAGATCACTGCCATCGTACTGAAAGAACTTCCCATTGTCGGCGGGCGTCAAGCCATTGATGAGCGCGCGCAAGGCGCCCCCTGATTCTTCCGGTTTGAGCGCAGCGTTGGGTCCGCCCATATCGGTTTGCACCCAGCCGGGGTTCACCGTGACAGTGGTGATGCCCGCCATCTCGCCGTCGAAGGCGAGGACGCGCGCCGCCATGTTCATGGCCGCCTTGCTCATGCGATAGGCGTAGGAACGGCCAGCGGCCCGCTGCAACGAACCCATGCCGGACGAGATCATGACGACGCGGGGATTGTCGCCGCGCTTGAGCAGACCGCGAAAAGCTTGGGTGACGACTAAGGGAGCGACCGCGTTAGTGCTAATCACTTGACTTACCTCGGCTGCCGTCAGCTTCCCAAGGATGCGAGCGCCATCGCCGCCGCCGATGCCCGCGTTGTTGATGAGAATGTCGAGCGCGTCAACCTTGGCCGCGACTGTTTTCAGCGCAGCGCCGATGGATGCTTCGTCGTCGATATCCAACTGCACGATAGTCGCCTTGTCCGGCTGCTGCTTTGCAAGGTCGCGCAGGGCGGCAGCGCTTTCGGGCGCGCGGCAACTGGCGAAGATATGGACGTCGTCTTTCAGGAGATGGCGCGTCAGCTCGAAGCCGATGCCGCGGTTGGCGCCAGTGATGAGGATGGTTTGCATGACTTTTTGTTGCGCCTCCTTAGATCATTTGGCCGGATTCAACGCCGCCAGCCAGGTATCGACCATGACATCGGCCACTTCCTCGCCGCTGAGACGCCCGCCATCGCGATACCAGATGCCTATCCAGTTGTGCGCGCCCAGCATGGCTCGCGTTACCGTGGGAGCGTCAACCTGGCGGAACTCCCCGGCGCAGACGCCCGCCAGCAAAACATTGCGAAAGAGGCCCTCGAAATAATCCCGCCGCGCGAAGAACCGACTGCGGCGCTCGCTGAACTCTTCCATGAACTTGTCGCCGCCATACCTACGATCCGCATTGGCGTTGAGCAAGGAGCGAATCTCAAAGATCATCGCCGAGCCAATCGCCACATTGTTGGTCACGCTCAT
>JAPOYS010000128.1:10720-51665 GCA_026706455.1 Chloroflexota bacterium
CGCGTTCAAGCACGTTCAACAGCAAAAAGTCCTTATTCTTGAAATGATGATACAGGCTGGCGGCGGTCAAATTGACCTGCGCGGCGATGTCTTTCATCGTGGTCGCCTCATAGCCGTTGCGATGCAGCACTTCGGCGGCCGCCCACAAGATATCTTCGCGATCCACCGACTGATCGGCTGGTTTTCGCGCCAAGTCGCTGCTCCTTCCCCAACTAAACTGCGATTCGATTGTAGATTAGGGACGGAAAGGATTCAAGCCAGCAAAGGTCCGCCTGTTCAATCCGCCCGCGCCGGCCGCTTGGAGGCAAAAGGACGAGCGAGGCGGCGCTACACAATGGGCGCGACGCGGCTATAATGAGCGCGTTCAGCCAACCGTCCGGAAGGCAATCATGCCCGATTCACGCTGGTCCCGCTACAACCTTGTTTTCTTCGACTGCGATAGCACCTTGTCGTCCATCGAAGGCATTGATGAGTTGGCGCGCTTGAAGGGCAAGGCGGGGCGCGTCGGGCTCTTGACCAGCAAAGCGATGGATGGCGAGCTCGACTTGGCTGAGGTATACGGCAAGCGCTTGCGGGCGATCAAGCCGACGCGGGCGCAATTGAAAGCGGTGGAGGAGCGCTATTGGGAAACCAAGATAGAAGACGCGCAAGCGGTCATCGCGGCGCTTACAGCATTGGACAACCATGTATTTATCATCAGCGGCGGTTTGATCGACGCGGTCAAGGGCTTCGGGCGGCGCCTGGGCGTGGAGCCAGAAAATATTCGCGCGGTCGAACTGGAGTACAACGAACTGTCCGGGCGCTGGTGGGATTATTCGGAGCCGCAAGCGCAGCAGTCCAAATCGTACCTCGACTACAGCGAAGGTCCGCTGACCGTATCGAACGGCAAGGCGGACATCATCCGGGAGTTGGCGGGCGCGCGGCCCGGGCGGCGCATGATGGTCGGCGATGGTTCGTCTGACCTGGCGGCCCGCTGCGAGGTCGATCTCTTTGTCGGCTTTGGCGGCGTGGTCGCGCGCGAGCGGGTCAAAGAAGGCGCGGATGTCTTCGTGCTTAGCGCGTCGCTCGCGCCCATTCTGCCATTGGCTGCCGGGCGCAGCGGCTGGGAGCGGTTGCGCGGGACGGCGCATGAATCCGCCTTTCGCAAGGGCTTGGCGCTTTCGCTCGGTGAGGAGCGCCTGCTTTTCCAAAGCGGGCATCTGCGCGACCGATTCATTCGCGAATTTGAGGACGTGACGCAAGCATGGAATTCAAAGCCATAATCTTTGACATGGACGGCCTGCTCGTCGATTCCGAGCCGGTCTGGAATGAAGTGGAAGTTGAGCTGGTGGAGTCTTGCGGCTATGTCTATTCGCAAGAGGTGCGCGAGCTAGGCATCGGCATGCGCATTGACGAATTCGCCGTGATCCTGCAGCAGCACTATCCGAAGTTGGGCTCGACGCCGGCGGCGATAGAAGCCGCCATAACGCAAGGGATGCTGCGCCAACCCGCCGAAAGAATTCGCGTGCGGCCCGGCGCGGAGGAACTCGTCCGGTACGTCGCCGACCTGGGCATCCCGCGCGCGATCGCCTCCAGTTCGCCGCAAGTGATCATCGAACATTTTGTGGCGCTGCTCGGCTGGGCCGATCTGATTCCGCATCGCTATTCCGCCGAGACCTTGGCGCGCGGCAAACCGGCGCCGGATATCTTCCTGCACACAGCCGACCAGCTCGGATTCGCGCCCGAGTCATGCCTAGCGCTGGAAGACAGCCGCCTCGGCACAATCGCGGCGCTGAGAGCCGGCATGACCTGCTACAGCGTGCCTGATCTTTCGCATTCGCGCCTGGCTGACTTCGCCGAGATCAACAACAAGATTTACGGCAGCTTACATGAGGTATTGGACAATCTGAAAGGGAAAGGGACTTTTGCGTGAGCACGATGAACGTGGTCGTCGCGACCGATCTGACGCCGGAGAGCATCGCGCTGCTGGAATCGAGAGATGGCATCGCCGTCGCCTGCGTGCCGCCGAAGACGGCCAACGTGCGCGCCGCGCTGGAGTATGCCGAGGCGATAATCTCGCGTTCGGATTTCAAGCTGGACGCGCCTCTGCTTGAGCGCGCGCCGCATTTGCGATTGATCGCGCGCGTGTCGGCCGGGCTGACGGGCATCGACATCGACAGCGCCAGCGAACGCGGCATCCTGGTGATGAATGCGCCGGGCGTGAGCGCCGTATCAGCCGCCGAGCACACCTTGGCGCTGATGCTGGCCTTGAGTCGGAATCTTCCGGCTGTTCACGACAGCCTGCGGGAAGGCTGGTGGCTCTTTGATCGCGGGCAGCAGGTTGGCCTTCAGCTGCAGGGCAAGACAGTCGGCATCATCGGCTTGGGACGCGTGGGCCAGCGGGTGGCGCATTTGTGCCTGGCGCTGGGCATGTCCGCGCTTGCCTACGATCCCTACATCCGCGAAGAGCAAGTCACCGAGGCGCGAATTCAACTGGTCGGCTTGACCGAGCTGCTGGGCGGCGCTGATTACGTCAGCATGCACGTGCCAGCGACGAAGGAGACGCAGGATTTCTTCGACGAGGAGAGGCTGGGGCAAATGAAGCGCGGCGCCTTCTTCATCAACACCGCTCATGGCGGCATCGTCAAAGAGTCGCTGCTGGCGGAAGCGCTGGCGGACGGGCGCTTGGGCGGCGTCGCGCTTGATGTCTGGAACGAAGAACCGCCTTTCAACAGCCCGCTGATCGGCATGGACAAGGTCATTCATACGCCGCATATCGGCGACAACACGGCTGAAGCGCGCAAGGACCTGTCGCTGCAGATCGCCGAACAAGTCATTGACGCGCTCGAAGACCGCGATTATCGCAACGTCGTCAACATGCCACTCCTGCCCGGTGTCAAATACGAGCATATTCGCCCCTTTATGCAGTTGGCTGAGAGCATCGGCGCCTTGCAGCATGTATTGGCGCGCAGCCCCATCCAGCGCATCGCTATCGAGATCATCGGCGACGAGATGAACGGGCTTATCAAACCGATGACTGTCGGTATCCTCAAGGGCTTGTTGAGCCCAATACTGGGCGAGCAGGTCAGCCTGGTGAACGCGCCGCTGCTGGCGGCCGAGCGCGGCTGGCGGATAACGCAAGCCAAGGGCATCAAAATCAGCGAATACCGCAATGTCATCACCTGCCAGATCACGCTGGAAGACGGCGAAGAGATCAGCATCGCCGGCGCCCTGCTCGACCGCCAGAAGCCCTATATCTTGGGGATCAACGATTACCGCGTCCACTTTGAGCCGCGCGGGCATCTGCTGGTGATGGGCAGCCGCGACAAGCCGGGCGTGATCGGGCGGGTCGGCACGCTGATGGCGGAGAACGGCATCAATATCGCCAGCTGGCACACGGGGCGCGCCGCGCCCGGCGGCAACACGCTGACGGTGCTCAACTTTGACGAAGCGCTGCCCGAGTCGGTGATGGCTGAACTGCGCGAGCAGGATTTTATTCGGCATGTGCATCAGCTGCGGATTTGAGGCGCGAATCAAGTTACACTAATGGCGATGGTACAAGAGGGAGGCGTTTTGATTCTCGAATCGACAATCGACTTGCCGCTTGAAGCCATCCGCGAATACTGCTCAACACGCTCCACCTCAAGGCGGTAGGCGGCGACTGCGCGCAGGAATTCCGCGCGCTTTTCCGCGGGGACAAATTGAAGAAGTTCGGTTGGAGAAGGGCTACGATTGGAGATACCGGGGGCTTGCGGCAAATCGTCTTCGGCGTTTGGCAAATCGCTCACTCGCGTTCCTTCTCGGTAAGTTCTTTTTCATATTCGCCGATAGCCCAACGCATGCTTTCACCGACCGATTCCCATGTGGCTCGGATCGCATCTTCCGTCGACGGGATAGGCGCAGGATTACGGTATTTGGCGCGGATTCTCTCAATCAGATCACGATCCAGCGAGCCGTGGAAGTCGAACAGACTCGCGATGCCGTGCAATATTGGTCGCTTCGGCAAAATATTTGAAGTCGATGTTTCGTTTGTGGCCATATCACGATTTCGCCATTTATCAAATCCAATCATATCTTGTCGGCAGCCGATCTGTCAAGCAGCGCGCTCAATCCAAATGGCTCTTAATCGCCAGCGCCACCTCTTTGCTGATGCCGTTGACGGCTGACAGTTCAGCGACGCTGGCGCTGCGGATGGCGTCTATCGAATTCTCGAAGTGCTTGAGCAGGACCTTGCGCCGTTTCGGTCCAACGCCGGGCACTGTCTCCAGCCGGCTGGAGAGCCCTCGCTTGCTGCGCTGCTTGCGATGGCTGGTGATGGCGAAGCGATGGGCTTCATCGCGAACGCGCTGCACCAGGTAGAGGGCTTCGCTGCGGCGCGGCAGCAAGATGGAATCCGCTTGCGCGGGGATGAAGATCTCCTCGATGCGCTTGGCCAGCGCCGCCAATGGCACGCGATCAAGCAGGCCGAACTCAGCCAAGACGGACTTCGCCACGTTGAGCTGCCCCAGCCCGCCGTCGATCAACAGCAGGTCGGGCAGCAGGCGCCAGGTTTCATCTTTGTCTCGGCCATCGGGCGAGAGCTCGGCTTCCGCTTCGGCCGCTCGCTGCCAGCGCAGAAAACGGCGGGTCAGCGCTTCGTTCATGGATTGGTAGTCGTCTGAGCCGCTGTGCGAGACCGTGCGGATATTGAAGCGGCGGTACTCGCTTTTGCGGGCGACGCCGCGGGCGAAGACCACGCGGCTGGCGACGATAGCCGTGCCCTGCGTGGTACTGATATCGAAACATTCGATGCGATTAGGCGCGCGCGGCAGATTCAGCGCTTCCTGCAATTCAGCCATCGCCTCTTCATGTTTGGTGGCGTCGGCTTCGTATTGGGCGCGCATCATTTGCAGGCTCTCGAGGGCGTTCTCCTGCGCCAAGCCGATCAGCTTGCGTTTGTCGCCGCGCTGCGGCACGTGAATCGTCACCTTGGAGCTCGCGCGTTTGTCGCTCAGCCAGCGCTCCAGGATGCGCGCTTCTTCCACTTCATTGGGCAGGATCAACTCGCGCGGGATATTGCTGGAGGCGGCATAAAACTGGCTGATGAACTGTTCCAAGACAGCGGCGTCGCTCTCACCTTCGGTATTGTCCATCGCGCGCGAATCGCTGCCGATGAGCTTGCCGTTGCGGATGAACATGATTTGCACGGTGGCGTCGCGCTCGTCGCGCGCCAGCGCGATGACATCGTGGTCGGTCATGTGTTTGCCGACCGCCTTGTGCTTGTTGGTGATGAAGTCGATCGCCCAGAGCTGATCGCGGATGGCGGCCGCGCCCTCGAAATTGAGTTCGGCCGACGCGCGCTTCATTTCGTTTTCGAGCCGCTTGCGCACCGGCTCGGCTCGGCCGCCCAGCACATCCATCAGCTCTTGAATCATGAAGCGATATTCAGCGCGATTGACGGCGCCGATGCAGGGCGCGTTGCAGAGCTTGATGTCGTGAAAGAGGCAAGCGCGCTCGTCGCCGCCGGTGATTTCGCGATCGCAGGTCAAATAGGGGAAGGCTTTGCGCAAGTCGCGCAAGGTCTTCTGCACCACCCACATGGCGGAATAGGGACCGAAATAGCGCGAGCCGTCATCGACGATGCGGCGCGTGGTTTCCACTTTGGGGAAGGCGTCGCCCCAGCCGACGCGAATATAGGGATAGCGCTTGTCGTCTTTGAGCTCGATGTTGAAGCGGGGCTTATGTTTCTTGATCAAGGTCTCTTCGAGGATCAGCGCCTTGACTTCGTTTTCGGTGATGATGAAGTCGATGTCCGCGACTTGGCCGCGCATGCGCAGGGTCTTGCTGTTGCCGTCGGCTTGCGTTGTAAAGTAGCTGCGCACGCGATTGCGCAGGCGCTTCGCCTTGCCGACGTAGATCACCTTGCCTTTGGTGTTCTTCAGAAGATAAACGCCGGGCTTGGCCGGCAGGTTCTTCAGGATTGTCTCGATATGAGCCGGTTTCTGATACAGCATGAGCGGAGAATCGGCGCGCGCAATTCGACGAAACATATCTTATTCTAGCATGACACGCATCAGGTGAGAACGCAGCCCGCCAGCGTTTGTAAAGCCAGCGCTTCAAATTCTCTCACCGCCGAGCACACCGAGTTAATTGAGGACGCCGAGAGATCTTAGAGGGATTTACAATGAATTCCATTGCACAGGCGAGCGGGCCTTCCACGAAAGGCCCCTACGGTCGTCATGCTGTACGGGAGTTCGGACTCAACAGCATATAATCGATACGGTATGCTGGCGGTCGGCGGAGAGCGTGTGAATCGGGGACGATGAGCCGGCATATTCCGATTCTGGAACGGGAAGTTATTGACGCGCTGCGCGCCGCGGCGCCAGCGGTCCGGCGGCTGATAGACGGTACGGTCGGCGGCGGCGGGCACACGCGCGCGCTATTGAGCGCCGGCATCGACGAAGCCCTCGGTATTGACCTGGACGCGAGCGCGATCCCTCTTGCCGAGTCTGGACTGGCCGAGTTCGGACATCGCGCGCGCGTAATTCAGGGCAGCTATGTCGATATGGCGGCGATGGCGCGCATGATGGGCTGGGGTCAAGTTGATGCCATCCTGCTTGATCTGGGCGTGTCGTCGCTTCAGTTGGATGATCCGAGGCGGGGCTTCTCCTTTCGCTTTGACGCGCCGCTGGACATGCGCTTCCAGGCCAGCAGCGGCGGCCCGACGGCGCAAGATCTGGTCAACAGCTTGCCGGCGGCGGCTCTAGCCGAGCTCTTCTACCGCTACGGCGACGAGCGGCATTCGCGCCGCATCGCCAGCGCGATAGTCGATCAGCGCCCGATCGCGTCTTCGCGTCAACTGGCTGAGCTGGTGACGCGCGTCAAAGCGGGAACGGCGCGCGGGGCTGGCCAGATCCACCCGGCGACACGCGTCTTTCAGGCGCTGCGCATCGCGGTCAATCAAGAATTGGACGCGCTTGAGCGCGCTCTGCCTATCGCCGTGGATCTGCTGCGTCCTGGAGGTCGCCTGGCGGTGATTTCCTTTCACAGCTTGGAAGATCGCATCGTCAAGCGGACCTTCAAAGAGCTTTCCACAAGTATGACGGCGCCGCCCGGCATGGCTTCCCTGGGCGAGCGGCGCGCGCAAATCAACTTGGTCAATCGCAAACCGATCAGGCCGGCGCGCGCGGAAATTATGGCGAATCCGCGCAGCCGCAGCGCCAAGCTCCGCGTGGTTCAGAAGCTGGAACGCGCTTGATGCCGAGTTGCGTGAAATCCCGAATTGAATACATTGGTAAGGACATGGGGCACCGCATTCATCGCGACCGTCTTGGCCGCTCCCTGCGCTAGATAGTTAAGAACCTATGTCGCAAACCTGGCTTCAACATACTTTCAGTCGCAAGCGCTTTCAGACGCGCAACCAAGCGACGGCGCTGGCGATCTTTGGCGTCGCCATTCTGTTGATCCTGGGCAGCCTATATCTGTCACAGGTCGCGTCCTTCGCCATTACCAATCGCGAGATTGAAGATCTGATCAGACGCCGCGATCAGCTGAAGCGCCAGAACGAGCAGTTGATCGGCGAGATCGCCAGCTTTCGCACGGTGCCGAGGTTATTCGCGCGCGCCGTCGAGATCGGATTTCGCCCGGCGAGCAACAACGACATCGATTACATACTCCTGGAGGGTTACAATCCGCAGCCTGCGGTTGCGCCGCCTGATCGGGCTGCGCTCAGCGACGCCAACGGCGCCGCGCCCGCTTACGACGAGACATTCAGCAGCTGGCTGGAGCGGCAATTCACGCTGCTGCGCGATCAGTTTGAATCCTTTGGCAAGTGACCCGAGTTCTCGCCATGCAAGCGCCTACGCCGCGGCAATCGACGATCCAAGCCAGGCTGCCATTTGTGGCGCTCTTCCTGATACTGATGGCCGCCTATCTCGTCATTAATTTGGCGAATTTTCAGTTCTTCCCGCGGTCGGTGCGCCAGGAACTGGAGAAGATTGGCAGTTCAATCACCAATACGACGCTGCGCGTGCCAGCCGAGCGCGGCTTGATATTCGACCGCGATGGCGAGCCCCTCGCCTTCAACATCGTACAGTATCGGCTCGGCGTGAGCCCGGCGCTGGTGGCCGACGCCGACGGCCTTAGCAGCCAAGTGGCGGAAATCCTTGACATTGACGCATTTGAAGTGTATCGCAAGACCATCAGTGAAAACGTATGGGAATTCGTTGCCGGTCCGATTTCGGCCGAGCAAGGCGAGGCGATCGCCGCGCTGGACGAAATCGCTCTCGGGCTGGAAGAGATTCCCAAGCGCTTCTATCCTCAGGGGACGCTGGCAGCTCACGTAATCGGCATCGTGCTGGATGAGGGACTGGTAGGATCGCTGGGCGTGGAAGGCGCCTATAATGATACGCTGGCCGGGCGCGTGCTGGATCTGTCCGTCAGCAATGTTCCCTTTGATCTGCCGGAAGAGCGGCCCGCGGAGCAGCGGGGCCAGGACATCGTGCTGACGCTCGACCGCGATATTCAGTTTTGGGTCGAAAGCGAATTGCAAGCGGCTGTGGACGAATACCGCGCCTTTCGCGGCACAGTCATCGTAATGGATCCGCGAAATGGCGATGTCCTGGCGCTGGCAAATTACCCGACCATGGATCCAAATTACTTTTTGGATGTCGAAGACCCCAGCCTGCTCGAGAACGCGGCCGTGCAGGAGACCTTTGAACCGGGCTCAATCCTGCAAGTGCTGACGGTTGCCGGCGCGCTGGAAGCGGGCATCATAACGCCATACTGGACCTATAACGACGACGGCAGCCTCGAGGTCGGCGGGCGCGAGATTTGGAACAGACACTTCCGAGCGCAGGGCACGACAGACGCGGCGACGATATTGATCCGGTCGCTGAACGCGGGCGCGGCGACGGTCGGCTTGGAGATGGGAACGGAAGATTTCTATAGCACGATGCGCGCATTCGGATTGGGCCGGGCAACTGGCGTCGGGCTCTTCGCGGAAGACGCGGGGGAACTTAGAATTGAGGGCGATACGAATTGGAATGAAAGTTATCTTGGCTTCAATAGCTTTGGCCAGGATCTCAAGGTGACGACAATGCAGTTGATCACGGCTTTTGCCGCCATCGCCAATAACGGGATCATGCGCCAGCCACGCATCGTAAAGCAGGTTATCAGCGAACAAGGCGCGGAAGACGCTCGCCCGACAACCGTTCGGCGCGTCGTATCGACGGAGACGGCCGCCATCGTGCGAGACATGATGCTGCGCGTCGTCCGCGAAGGGGCGCCGGGCGCCTTCATGCGCGGTTACTCCATCGCCGGCAAACCAGGCACGGCTTGGATATCGACCGCCGTCGGTCAGGAATATGGACCGCATTCATCGATTGTGACTTTCGCCGGTTTCCTGCCGGCTTACGATCCGGAAGTTGTGGTGTTGGTCAAGCTGGACCGGCCAAACGAGTATTACGGCTACAATGTCACGCCTCACGTTTTCAAGCGAATCGCCGACCGGCTCGTGATTCTGCTGGAGATTCCGAATGACGAAGTCCGCCGTCGCCTGGAGGCGGCCGCGACGGACATCGTCGTTGGGGGCGGCTAGGGTTCGCGCGGCATGGAAGGTCAATTACCACTGGCGCTCAGTGTGGGCGGGGCGACCTTTTTGCTCGGCGTGATTTGGGGCGGTCCCTTCATCGCGATCTTGCATCACTTCAAGCTGGGCAAGCAAATCCGCGCCGAACTGATGGACAGCCATCACGTGGCCAAGATCGGCACGCCGACGATGGGCGGCGTCATGATTATCCTGCCTGCCATCGCCGTCACGCTCGCGCTGAACATCTCGCGCATCGTCGAGGAAGGCGAGGGGCGCAGCATCCTCTTGCCGATTATTGTGCTGGTGGGCTTTTCGCTGCTTGGCTTGATTGACGATTGGGAAGGCATACAGACATCGCGCGGCAATGTTGGCGAGGGGCTTTCGGGCCGAGCCAAGTTCGCCTTTCAGATTCTGCTAGCCTTCTGCGCGTCAGCGGTCATTTCGTATTTTGAATTCTCCTATGCGAACAGCCTGGAGCTCCCGTTGATAGACGTAGAGATTCCGCTGCACCCGGCGCTCTTCGTCACGACAAGCACCTTCATCATCGTCGCCAGTTCAAACGCGACCAATTTGACCGATGGCTTGGACGGGCTGGCCGGCATCATCACAGCCAGCGCTTTTGGCGCCTATGGCGTCATCGCCTTCCTGCAGGATCAGATTTACATGGTGGAACTCTGTTTCGTCATCGTTGGCGCCTGCTTCGCCTTCCTCTGGTATAACGCGCATCCGGCGCAGCTTTTCATGGGTGATACGGGCTCGCTGGCTTTGGGCGCGACCCTTGGCACCGTCGCTGTGATGACGGGTCAATGGCTGCTGCTGCCGGTCATTGCCATCGTGCCCGTCATGGAAATCCTGAGCGTCATTCTGCAAGTGGCATCCGCAAAATTCAGTCGGCGCTTTTATGGCGTCGATATTCGGCCCTTCCGCCGCACGCCCATTCACCATCATTTTGAACTTGGCGGCTGGAGCGAAACGCAGATTGTGCAGCGCTTCTGGTTGATCGGCATATTGAGCGCCTTTGTCGGCGTCGCGCTGGCGCTGTTGTGAGTTTGGGCGGGCTGGTGATGGCCGGAAACCAAGCCCCGGCGGCCAATGGAGCGATATGCGGGCGCGTTTCGTGAAACGCCCGCGTGATTGCAGGTCAGCCAGAGAGCGAGCCAAGACTCGCCCCTACAGCGCGCACTTGCGGGCGGGCGGCGCGCGTGCCGCCCCATTAATTTCGCGCGCTGGCCTCATGTCGCAAATACCCATTGCACTATAATTGACATTGATTTCAAGGCTACGCGGAATCTAAGGACGGATATCGGCCTATGGCTGGACTGGATGCCCTGGCCGGCAAGCGGGTCGTCGTCTTCGGTTTTGGGCGCCAGGGCCGGGCGCTGGCTCGCTGGTTGCCGACAGTGGGCGCCCAAGTCACGGTGACGGACAGCCGAAGCGCGAAAGAACTGAATCTGCGCCGGCGCGAGTTTCCGGGCGTTCGTTTCATTCTCGGCGGCCACCCGGCTGAGGTCTTGGACGGGGCGCGCTGCGTCTGCGTCTCCGGCGGCGTTCCCCTGGATTTGCCCGTGCTGGAGCGGGCGCGGAAACAGGGCATCGCCCTTAGCAATGACGCGCAGCTCTTTCTCGAGCGCTGTCCCGCGCCGGTCATCGGCATCACCGGCAGCGCGGGCAAGACGACAACGACCGCCCTGGTCGCGCAGATTGTGGAATGCGCCGGTTACAAAGTTTGGCTCGGCGGCAACATCGGCAATCCGCTCATAAGCGATCTGCCGAAGATTGACGCGAATGACATCGTCGTCATGGAGCTTTCCAGCTTTCAGCTGGAGTTGATGAGCGCCAGCCCGAGAGTTGCGGCCCTCCTCAACCTGACGCCAAACCATCTCGATCGACACGGCACACTGGAGCGCTACGTTGCGGCCAAGGCAAATATATTGCTTCATCAGCGGGCGACCGATGTGGCCGTCCTCGGCTGGGATGATAGCGGGAGCAGGGCGCTTGAGCCGATCGTTCAAGGCGAATTGCTGGCATTCAGCCGTTACGAGATGGTAGCCGATGGCGCCTTCATGCTGGGGAGTCGCCTGCTCGTGGCCGGCTCGGCCAGCTACGACGCGAATCCGCACGTGGTTTGCGAGCGCGATGAGATCGGCTTGCGCGGCGATCACAATGTCGCGAATGTGCTGGCCGCCTGTGCGATAACCGGCGCCATGGGCTTGGCGATCGACCGGCCCGGCGTCGGTCCCGCAGTGATGCGCGAGGCGATTCGCGCCTTCAAGCCCGTTGAACACCGCATGGAAACCGTCCGTTCCCTTGCCAGTGTCACCTGGGTGAACGATAGTATCGCCACCGCGCCCGAACGGCTGCTGGCAGCGCTGGCCAGTTATGACGAGCCGCTCGTCTTGTTGATCGGCGGCGCCGATAAGGACCTGCCCTGGGCGACCGCCATTCAGATCGCGCTGCGCAAGGCGCGTCATATCGTCGTCTTCGGCGAAGATGGCGATAAACAGGTTGCGACCAAGGTAATGAAGCTGCTGAGCAAGATGCGCGTCGGCGCCGATCGGGTGTCGCGCGCGCAATCGCTGGCGGAGGCGGTAAACCGGGCAGCTGAGGTGGCGCAAGCCGGCGATGTCGTGCTTTTGTCCCCAGGCGGCACCAGCTACGACGCCTACGCGGACTTCGCCGAGCGCGGGGAGCACTTTCGTCAATTGGTATCTAAACTATAATGAAGCCGGTGAGCATTTCGCCAGTAGAGGACTCGCATGACTGAGCGAGCCATGTATGACGCCAGGCAAAGGCGAATCCGCCGCCGCATTCGTCGGGGAGCGGGTTTCGCAGCTGTCAACGATGAGGGGGGGCGCTCGCTCTCGTTTCAGAGGCGGCATTTGCTGGCGACGCTGGACAAGCCGCTGGCGGCTGTCGTCGTCCTGCTATTGGCCATCGGTTCCCTGATGGTATTTAGCGCGACCTGGGACTGGAGCAACAAGACCTACGGCAGCGCAACCGGATTCTTCTTCGAAGAGCACTTGCGAAATGTCGGATTGTCAGCGCTGGCGCTGGCGGTATTCGCCACCGTCGATTATCGCTTTTGGAAGCGATTCGCCTTCGGGCTGCTCCTGATAACGATCGTTCTGCTGCTGGCCGTACTCGAATTCGGCGAAGTGAGATTCGGCGCCCAGCGCTCCTTTGCCGATGGCCGCTTTCAGCCGGGTGAACTGGCGGAGTTCACCATCGTGCTTTATATGGCCGCCTGGCTCGGCTCGACGAAGACGCGGATTGACAGCGTCTTTCTCGGTCTGCTGCCCTTCCTGCTGGTGGTCGGCACGGTCAGTTTCTTGATCTTGGAGCAGCCGGATTTAAGTTCGGCCGCCATCGTAGCGCTTACAGCCAGCGTCATGTATTTGGTGGCGGGCGCCAATCTGTTCCAGATGGCTGCAGTGGGAGGCCTTGCCGGCGCGGTCGGCTTGGTCGTGATCGAGAGCTGGCCCTACGCCCAGCGCCGCATCGCCGATTTCCTGGCCGGCTTTAATGACGTCACGCTGTCAGATTATCACACGCTGCAAGCGATAACAGCTTTTTTGCGCGGCGGCTGGATCGGCGTAGGCATCGGCCATTCCGAGCAGAAGTTCGGCGCGCTGCCAGCGCCGCATACCGACAGCATTTTTGCCATCATCGGCGAGGAACTGGGCGTCCTGGGCGCGGCGATCGTGGTGGCGCTTTACATTGTATTCGCCATCCGCGGCTTTCAGCTGGCGCGGCGAGCCAAAGACAATTTTGGTTCGCTGCTCTGCGTCGGCTTCACCGCCTGGGTGATCATTCAGGCGCTGCTCAACATCGCCGTCATGACAGGCGCGATTCCCTCAACCGGCGTGCCGCTTCCCTTCATCAGCTTTGGCGGCTCCTCCTTGATGGTCGTGATGATCGGCGTCGGTCTGATGTTAAGCGTCAATCGCGTGGCGACTCGCCGAAAGTCGACATCTGAACGGAGAAGCGATATTGCGAGTTTTGATCGGAGCTGGCGGAACCGGCGGGCACGTTTATCCCGCGCTGGCGACCGCCCAAGCGCTGCTGCGGGACAGCAGTGAGGCGCGCGAACTGTATTTCGTCGGCGCTGCCGGTGGCATGGAAGGCAAGCTGGTTCGGAACTCGGGGCTCGAATTCGCCGGCTATCATGAAGTTTCGGCTGGTCCGCTGCACGGCGTCAATCTGCTGCGCGCCGCTGTCAGCCTCGTCCAGCTCAGCATCGGCACGGCGCAGGCGCTGGTCAAGCTAAGGCAGATACGTCCGCAGGTGATATTGCTTACCGGCGGCTGGGCAAACTTGCCGCTGGCTTTGGGCGCGCGCCTCCTAGGCATACCCAGCATCGTCTACTTGCCCGACATTGAACCGGGGCTTGCCATCAAACTCCTGAGCCGTTTCGCGGCGAAGGTCGCCATCAGCGTCGGGGCGTCGGCGCGCTATTTTCCCGCCGGGAAGACGGTGGTCACCGGTTATCCGCTGCAAGAGAACCGACTGAGAGCCACGTGGGTGAAAGCGCTTGAACGCTTCAAGCTGGATTCGACGCGCAGGACGCTTCTGGTCTTCGGCGGCAGCCGCGGCGCGCGCAGCATTAATATCGCGCTGGGCGAGCATCTAGGGCGCTTGCTTGCGGATGGTCTTCAGATCCTGCACATCACCGGCGAGTTGGATTGGGCGCGCGCCCAGAGGCAGGCGGGCCGCTTGATAGACCATCCCGACTACCAGGTTTTTCCTTACCTGCACGACGATATGGGCTTGGCATTCGCCGCCGCCGATTTAGTCCTCTGCCGCGCGGGCGCCAGCACCCTGGCGGAATTGCCGCTCTTCGGCCTGCCGGCGATACTCGCGCCCTACCCCTACGCCTGGCGCTATCAAAAGATCAACGCCGATTACCTGAGCGATCGGGGCGCGGCGATCCGGCTGAATGACGAAGACTTGCCATCCAGATTGTATGATGAGATTGCTTATCTTATTCACGACGAAGCGCGTCTCAGAGAGATGAGCAGGCGCTCGCGCGCGCTGGCAAATACGGATGGCGCATACAACTTGGCGCGACTGCTGCTCGAGACAGCCAAAACCTGAACGACTCAAGAACATGATACAACTGCGGCCGGGGCAACGCATTCACATGATCGGGATCGGCGGCGCCGGGCTTTCGGCAATCGCGCGCGTATTGCTGGATCGCGGCTTTACAGTTACCGGCTCGGATTTGAAGGCAAACGCGTTCACCGCCGCCCTCGCCGCCGATGGCGCGCGCATCGACATCGGCCATGAGGCGCGCTACGTTCAAGGCGCGGATATCGTGTTGGCGACCTCGGCCGCGTCAGCCGATCACGTTGAGATTGCCGCGGCGCGGGCGCTGAACATCCCAGTCTTCAATCGAAGGGACTTCATCAGCGCGGTCTTGCGCGACACGGACACGATTGCCGTGGCCGGCGCGCATGGCAAAACGACGACGACATCGATGATCATCCATATCTTGCGCTGCGCGGGGGAAGACCCGAGCTTCATCGTCGGCGGGGCGCTGGCGGGCTCGGGCGCGAATGCCGGCGTCGGCGCCGGTCCGTCTTTCGTCATCGAGGCTGACGAATACGACAATATGTTTCATGGACTTCAACCTGATCTCGCGGTCATCACCAACATCGAGCACGATCATCCCGACTTTTTCAAATCGCCGAGGCAACTGACGGAGGCCTTTCGAAGATTCGTCGATGGGATCAAGCCCGGGGGCGTTCTGGTCGTCTGCGCCGATGACGAAGGCGCGCTCGCGCTCGCGGCCGAATGGCGGGCGGAAGGCGGCCGCGTGACGACCTATGGCATCGCAAATTCGGCAGCCGATTGGCGGGCGCGGGACTTGAGGCACAGCGGAGACAAGTCAATCGCCAAAGTCGCCCGTGCTGGATTGCCGGACCTGGAGCTTAGACTCGGCCGACCCGGGGCGCATAATTTGCTGAACGCCTTGGCCGCGCTGATCGTAGCGAACAAACGTGGCCTGAGCCCAGAGAAAGGCGCCGCCGCCCTCGCCAGCTTCAAGGGGGCAGCGCGCCGCTTTGAGATACGCGGCGAGCGCGACGGGGTGATCGTGATTGACGATTACGCGCACCATCCGACGGAAATCCGCGTCAATATCGATGCGGCTCGGCAGCGCTATCCCGAGCGTCAAATCTGGGCGATCTGGCAGCCGCACACCTACTCGCGAGTTCAACAGTTTTGGGCGCAATTCGTCGACGCTTTGGCGGACGCGGACGAGGTCCTGGTAACGCCGATATTCGCCGCGCGCGAGGCGCCGGTCGCCGGCATATCGAGCGCGGCAATGGCGCAAGCGATAGCGCGGCTGACGCCGGCCGCGTTCGCGCCCAGCTTTGATGAAGCCGTCGAGATGCTGCAGCGCCGCGCGCAGGCGCCCGCCGTCGCCTTGATATTCAGCGCGGGCGATGCCAACCAAATTGCGGATCTGTATCTCGGCAGCGAGGCATGAGTCTCGATAGAACGCCGCATTCACCTTCGATCGAGAGCTTGCCCCGAGGACAAAGGCTGGCTCGATTCACGGCTGCGCGCCTCGGCGGTCCGGCCGATTACTTGTACATTGCGAAGGATCCAAGCTATCGCGACCTGATTCCACTTCTCAACCAAGCCTGGACTCGCCAGTTGCCAGTAACCATCATCGGCGGCGGCGCCAATGTTCTGATCGCTGACGCCGGCCTCCGCGGCTTGACCGTCATCAACCGGGCGACGCGCATTGAGCTTGACGACCGCGGCGACATGGCGGAGATCGAAGTCAGCAGCGGCGCCAACTTAATCCGCCTGTCTCGCTATTGTGAGGAAAACTGCCTGACCGGCATGGAGTGGGCGATCGCCGTGCCCGGCACGGTAGGCGGCGCGGTGGTCAACAATGCCGGCGCCCATGGCGGCGATATTGCCAGCGCGCTGACGCGGGCGCTTTTGGTTGATGCGATGGGCCGCGAACGCTGGTTCCGGGTCGCAGAAATGGAATACGCCTACCGTCATTCGCGGCTGAAGCAGCGCGCGGACAGGCGCTTCTTTATCAAGCGAGCGCGCTTCCGCTTGGAGCGCGACGAGCGGAAACGGATACAAGAGCGGATGAACGACAACAACGACTACCGACGCCGCACGCAGCCGCCGGGCGCCAGTCTTGGCAGCATCTTCAAGAATCCGCCGGGTGATTTTGCCGGACGGCTCATTGAAGCGGCCGGCTTAAAAGGCGCGCGAGCGGGCTCGGTAGAGGTATCGCCGATCCATGCCAACTTCTTCGTCAATACCAGCGCTGAGGCCAGCGCGCGCGACTATTACGAGCTCATCGGTCTGGTTCAAGAACGCGTGCGAGAAGCCTGCGGGGTTCAGCTTGAATTGGAGATTCAGACCCTGGGCGAATGGGACTGATATTGCGCCCAAGGCGGTTTGCGCCCTATTTTGAGCAATAGTAAACTGAATGCGGAATTGAGCGACGGCTGCATCTAGCGCCCTTTGGAAGACTCCGAGTGGTTAGTCACGTCCAAGCTCATAGGCGGCAACCGGATCGTCCGCCTGGCGTGTTGCATCGTGTTGCGCCAGGCGCGGCGCCCAAGCGGACGACATCCGCGCGCGGCCGGCGCCAAGTTGGTTTTTCGCGTTGGCGCCTGGCCAGCGCCGCGTTGTTAGTCCTGTGCGGCGCCACACTCGCGCTGTTTTTCTCCGGCGACGTATTCTACGTTCGGTCAATACAGGTGCGCGGCAATGATTATGTAACGCGCGAGGAGGTCTTCGCCTATTCGGATATCGCCGATTTTCACATGTTCTGGCTGGATCCGGAGCAAATTCGCCGAAGTGTCTTGCGTTCGCCTTCAATTGCGGATATCTCCATTGAGCTTGGCTGGCCGCCAAATCTGATAGAGATCATCGTGCAGGAAAGTCAGCCCGCCATCGTCTGGTCGGACGCCGGCGAGGAAACCTGGCTCGACTTGCAGGGGCGAGCCATGCGCGCGCGTACCGAAATGCCAAATCTGCTGCATATCAATCTGGTGGCGGCCGACATCGACGCGCCGAAGCCGCGCGCCGAAGACTTCACCGGCGACATGGTCTTGGGCGCGCTGCGGCTCAAGGAAATCTTGCCCGCGGGCGAGCATCTGAGTTTTCATCCCTTGCACGGCTTGGGCTGGACGAATGAACTGGGCTGGCAGATCTGGATGGGCAGCGACTCGGCCGCGGTTATGAGCGAGAAGGTCAAACTGTACAACGTGCTGTTGGAGAGCTATATCAGCCGCGCGATCCCGGTTGCCGAGCTCAATATTGCGAATCCGGCCGCGCCCTTCTACCGGGTATTATGGGGGCTTTAATTTCACATGGGTGACTTAGTCGTAAGCCTTGACGTTGGCACACACAAAATCTGCACGATCGTCGGCGAAGTCCGGCCCGAAGACGTCTATGTCGTCGGCTTGGGGATCGCGCCCAGCGAGGGCATGAAGAAGGGCGTGGTCAATGATGTGGGCGCGCTGTCTTCCGCCATCGCCAAGTCAGTCCGCAAAGCTGAGAAGTCCAGCGGTTACGATATCAACCGCGCCTTCGTCAGCGTCGCCGGCAGCCATATCTCGTCGCTGACCAGCCGCGGCTTGGCGACCATCGCCGGCTCGCGCAGTGTGGGACCGGAAGACCTGGACAAGGCGATGAGCGTCGCGCGCAATATCGCGATACCGCATAACCGCGAGATCCTGCACGTGGTGCCGCGCAGCTACACGCTGGACGGGCAGGAGGGCATCCGCAGTCCCCTGGGCATGCATTGTTTCCGGCTCGAAGTGGACGCCCACATCATTACGGCGTCGACCACGAGCCTGGCCAATCTCGAAGACGCCGTAGAATCGGCCGGCGTGCTGGTGGACCGCTTCATCCTCAATCCGCTGGCGGCCGGCGACGCCGTCTTAACCGATCACGAGCGCGAGATGGGGGCGGTGGTGATCGATATCGGCGGCGGCACGACCGACCTGGCGATATTCATTGACGGCACGGTTTGGCACACGGCTATCATCCCGGTCGGCGGCAACCATGTCACGCAGGATATCACCTACTGGATGCGCGTGCCCTTTGGCTTGGCGGAGCAGGTCAAGATCCAGCGGGGCCATGCTGATATGAATGCGGTGAGCGAATCGGAAGTCTTCCCGGTGGAGCCTTTCGGCGGCGAGATCCTGCCCGTTTCGCGGCGGGATCTGGCGATGGTAATTGAAGCGAGATTTGAAGAGATTTTTGAATTGGTGGAAAAAGAGATCAAACGCTCGGGCTATGCCGGGCTCTTGCGGGCGGGCGCGGTCATCACCGGCGGCAGCTCTCAATTGCCCGGTTATCGGGAATTAGCTTCGCGCATTCTGAATGTGCCCGTGCGCCTGGCGCACCCGGAGAAGATCACCGGCATCGCCGATACGCTCAAGAACCCCGCCTACAGCACAAGCGTCGGCTTGCTGCGGCTGGGGCTGGAGATGGACGCCATGATTGAGCCCGAGGCGGTCGATACGATGGGCTTGCCGGTGAACGAATGGGGCCGCCGGATGAATGAGATTCTGCGTCGATTTCTGCCACAGGATGATTGAGCAAAGTCCGCGATGCTTGTCGCGAATTATTGCCTCGTATTTGATTTGCACGAGCTGGCAATCCGCGTACAATGAGCAATGGTAAAAGCCATACGCGCGCTTTTGGCGTGCTGATTTACGAGGGTAGACATTATGGTCAATGATCTGATTACCGGGGAAAACTTCGCGCAGATCAAAGTCGTTGGGGTTGGCGGCGGCGGTGGAAACGCCGTCAATCGCATGATCAACGAAGGTCTGGGCGGCGTTGAGTTTATTGCGGTGAACACCGACAACCAGGCGCTGATGCTGTCCAAGGCGAAGACGCGCGTTCGCATCGGGGACAAGCTGACGCGCGGCCTCGGCGCCGGCGGCAATCCGGAGATTGGGCGCAAGGCGGCCGAAGAAAGTTCGGAAGACCTGCTGGAAGTGCTGCGCGGCTCCGACATGATCTTTGTCGCTTGCGGCATGGGCGGCGGCACTGGCACGGGCGCGTCGCCGGTCATCGCCCAGATCGCCAAAGAGCTGGGCGCGCTCACCATCGGCGTGGTCACGCGTCCCTTTACATTTGAAGGCACGAGGCGGGCGCAACTGGCCAAGACCGGCATTGAAGCGCTCAAGAGCCAAGTCGATACGCTGATCGTCATCCCCAACGATCGCCTGCTGCAAATGGCGGATAAACGCTCGACGCTGCAGCAGGCTTTCTCGCTGGCGGACGATGTGCTGCGCCAAGGCATTCAGGGCATTTCCGAATTGATCACCGTGCCCGGCTTGATCAACCTCGACTTCGCCGACGTGCGCACGGTCATGTCTGAAGGCGGCGCCGCCTTGATGGCAGTTGGACGCTCGGTCGGCGACGATCGGGCGCGCACGGCGGCCGAACAGGCGATCACGAGCGGCTTGCTTGACGTCACGATTGACGGCGCGCGCGGCATCCTGTTCTCGATTACGGGCGGCAGCGACTTGACTTTGTTCGAAGTGAATGAAGCGGCCGCGATAATCAAAGACAGCGCGCATCCCGAGTGTAACTTGATCTTCGGCGCTCATATTGACGAGAGCATGGGCGATGAGGTGCACATCACCGTTATAGCGACTGGATTCGAGCGCAGCCGTTTGGAGACCACGATGAAGGAGGCGGGCGCCTTGCCCATCCGTCAGAGCCATTCGCTGCCTAATCCGCCCACCGCGCAACGACCGATCTATGAAGATGTCGAGGTCGACGCGCCCTCTGAAGGCTTGGCGGCCAGCGGCGGCGGTTCCGCGCCGGCGAGTCCGAGCTCGCCATACCAGCGCAATCGCCTGGCGCCACCCTCTCCACCGCAGGAAGACCCGCGCACCTATGACAACATCAATCCCAAGAACACCGAGTTGCCGGCCTTCTTGCGGAAGCGCAATCGCCGTCAATAACTGGCGACATTCGGCGCATATCTGAGCAAAGGTGGGCTATTCCAGCCCGCCTTTTCTGTTATTTTACCCTGTGTTGACAGATGAGAACGTATGTGCCATGCTCTCTGTGTACTCTGCCAGTCTGGATGCCAGGGCAAGGATTCGCAAAAATTGAAAGAAACTGGATTATGAACGCTTCGCAAAGATGATGTTTCCATGCTATAAAAGTAGTCACCTTCCGTGAAGAAGAATTCACGATTCAAACGCAAAAATCAAATACCCGCGCCAGCGGGAAATCAAGCTGATATTGATCTGTTCAGACCAGTGTATGTGACAGTATTGAAGTCACTTTTGAGGATATCCTCGTCATGATACAGCCACAAGCAACCACTAGCGCATTACACGAGCTTGGCTACAAGATCTTTCTCGATCGTTATGCCCAGAAGGATATGACGCGGGCGAGCCTGGCGGTCGGCGATACTGTCATCGTGGTCGTCAATGCGAAGACGGGCCAACGCGAGATCGGCACGGTCATCGAGATTGACCGGCCCCGGATCACAGTAGCGCTGCGCGATGGCGAGGTCGTCGTGCGCGATCTGGAGCACGTGGACAAGCCCATCGAAACGGAGCCGGGCCAGATGATGGACCGGGTGGCGCGCGGCGTGGCGGCTGTTGAAGACGGCGCCGCCAAACAGGAGGAGTGGAGCGGGAAGTTCCGTTGGCTGCTTGATGACTGGAAGTTCGTGCCGGGCGGGCGCATTCTCACCGCCGCCGGCACCGATCAGGACCTGACCTTTTACAATTGCTACGTCATCCCCTCGCCGCAGGATTCGCGCGAAGGGATTATGACGACGCTGGGGCAGATGACCGAGATCATGTCGCGCGGCGGCGGCGTCGGCATCAACCTGTCGACGCTGCGGCCGCGGCATGCCTATGTCAAAGGCGTCAATGGCCGATCAAGCGGCGCGGTCTCTTGGGGCGGGCTCTACAGTTTCGTGACTGGCCTCATCGAACAAGGCGGCAGTCGGCGCGGCGCCTTGATGCTCATCCTGAACGACTGGCACCCGGATATCTTCAACTTCATCAATAGCAAGCGGCAATCGGGCAAGATAACCAACGCCAATATCAGCGTTGGCATTTCCGACAGATTGATGGAAGCGGTCGAGCTCGACGAGGACTGGGAGTTGGCCTTCCCCGATACGCGCGACCCCGATTATGACGAGCTTTGGGATGGCGACCTGGACACCTGGGCGGCGACGGGCCGGCCGGTGATCCGATACAAGACGATCAAGGCGCGCGAGTTATGGGACGCCATCATCGAAAGCGCCTGGGCGAGCGCGGAGCCGGGCGTATGGTTCCGCGAACGCAGCAATAAAATGGCCAACAGCTGGTACTTCAATCCGCAGATTTGCACGAACCCTTGCGGTGAACAGCCGCTTGGCGCCTTCTCAGTTTGCAATCTGGGCGCGATCAATCTGTCGCGATTCTACGACGAATACGCCAATGATGTCGCCTGGGACGAGTTGCGCCGGACGGTCGCCTATGCCACGCGCTTCCTCGATAACGTCATCGACACCACGCCTTATTTCTTTGAGGAGAACAGGTCCGTGCAAATGGGCGAACGGCGCGTTGGCTTGGGCACGATGGGCATCGCCGAATTGATGCTGAAGTTGGGCCTGCGCTATGGAAGCGACGAATCCGTTGGCCTGATCGACGAGATCTACAAGGCGATCGCAGTCGCCGCCTACGAGACATCGAGCGATCTGGCGCAGGAGAAAGGCGCCTTCCCCAAGTTTGACGCCGAGAAATTCCTCGAAAGCGGATTTATGCTGGCGATGCCCGAGACGACGCGCGACAAGATTCGGCAGGACGGCATTCGCAATGTCACCTTGCTGACGCAGGCGCCGACCGGCACAACCGGCACGATGGTCAACACATCCACCGGCGTCGAGCCCTTCTTCTCCTGGGTCTACTACCGCAAGAGCCGTCTGGGCTTGCATGAGGAGCAGGTTCCAATCGTGAAGGACTGGTACGAAGCGCATCCAGACGCGACGGAACTGCCCGACTATTTTGTGACGGCGATGGATCTGACGCCGCATGAGCATATCAAGGTGCAAGGCGCCTTCCAGCGCTGGATCGACAGCGCCATCTCCAAGACCTGCAACGTGCCAAACGAATACACGGTCGACGAAGTCAGCGAGCTCTACAAGTATATGTACGAGCTGGGCTGCAAGGGCGGCACAATCTACCGCGACGGCAGCCGCGACGAACAGGTGCTGATGCTCAAGGGCGACGAGCGAGCCGAAAGCGAAATGGAAGACATCAAAAGCGGCGAGAGCGCCGAGCCGGCGACGACGCCCCATCGGGTTTATCCGCGGCCCGAGCGCCTGGAAGGCTTGAGCGTGCGCACGCAGACCCCCTTTGGCAAAGCCTACATTACGATCAATCGGGACGAAAAAGGCAATCCATTCGAAGTTTTCATCGCCATCGGCAAGGCGGGCACCGACATCCAGGCGGACGCCGAAAGCCTGGGTCGCATGATCTCATTGCAGCTGCGTACGACTGCGCCGCAGAATCGCCGCGAAATGCTCAAGCTGATCATTGAACAGCTGCAGGACATCGGCGGCGCTCGCCCGATCGGCTTCGGTCCCAAGCGCGTCCTGTCGTTGCCGGATGCGGTGGCGCGCGTCTTGCAGATAGAATTCTTCCCCGAGGATCAGCCGCAGCAGTTGAATCTGCCGATTGAGCAGTCAAGAATTGCGGGCGAGAACGAGGCTGGCACGACGATGAACTCGACGATTTCTGGCGCGGACATGTGCCCGGCTTGCGGGACGATTACCTTGATCCGGGCGGAGAACTGCCGCAAATGCCTGACCTGCGGCTATAGCGAGTGCTGATTGGCAGCCAGGTCCTCAACTGCTACTTTCGTCATCTCATTGACTGCTAGGCCGCGGTAAACTGACGGCGAACTCAATGCGCTTCGAGTCAAGCGGGGTTTATAGGCATCCATGACGAAGGCGCCAGCGAACAAGACAAAAACTGGCGGGCGCGTCAAGCGCTTGTTGCTGTTCCTGCTCGCATTTGCCCTGCTCTACTTCATTGGCTTCGCAAGCATTGTCTACATCGTTGGCGAGCAAGACGGGACCGAAGCGGCCGATATCATTATCGTGCTGGGGTCGGGCTTGCGCGACGACGGCCGCCCCGGCCCCGCGCTGACCCGCCGCAGTCGTCACGGCGCCGAGCTGTGGCATCGGGGAGTGGCGCCACTGATTCTATGCGCTGGCGGGCAATCCGAGTATTATCCGCGGACGGAAGCGGATGCCTGCCGCGAGATTCTGCTTGGCGCGGGCATTCCGACAGAAGCCATCTTGCTGGAAGAACGGAGCCGCAGCACGGAAGAAAACGCTATCTTCAGCAGGCGCCTTCTGGATGAACGGCGCCTGGCTCCCGTCGTCCTGATCACTGACAGCTATCACATGCTGCGGGCGCGTTGGCTCTTCGGTATGCAGGGCATCGAAACCTACGCCAGTCCGGTTCCAGCGGGTCGTATTCGGGATCCGCGCGTTCTCCCCTACTCGCTCGCGCGCGAGTTCATCGCTTACCATTGGCAGCTGTTCAAGGAAGTCTTTCAAATTCCAGTGACGCACATACGAGGGATATGAGGCCAATATGGCTCCAGGAGCAACTATGTCGCAATATGTTTGCATCGGCGTTCCCTACTACCTCGGCGAGATATTGCCCGAACGGGGCGAGGTGGAAGCGCTGCGCCGCAGCGGGATCGCCGACGAGCTGCAAGCCGAATGGGTGGAGATAGAGCCGGATTTCGCCGACGACGACGATCGAGTGCTCGCGGTCAACCGCGCGCTGGCCGCTGCTATCAAGTCGCAGGCCGATAAGATTCCCGTGGTATTCGCCAATGATTGCACGAGCGGCCTCGGCCTGGTCAAAGGCTTGGAGGCGAAAGCGCCCGCCATTCTTTGGTACGATTCGCATGGCGATTTCAATACGCCGGAGACGACGCCGAGCGGCTTCCTGGGCGGGATGCCCTTGGCTGCGCTTGTTGGGCGCGGCAATCAGCATTTGCTGCGCGGTCTGGAGCTGGCGCCGATCAGGGAAGCCGACGTTATCATCGCCGATGCGCGCAACCTTGATCCCGAAGAAGGCCTCATGCTGCGGGAAAGCGATGTCACGCATTACGAATCCTTGGCCGACTTGCATGCGGCGCCGCTCCCCGACAAGCCGCTGTACATACACTTCGACACCGATGTCGTGGACTGCGCCGAGATGCCAGCCATGAGCTACCCTGAGCCCGGCGGACCGTCCTTAGACGAAAGCATCGAATCACTTAGGCGCGCGCTGGCGCCGGGGAACGCGGTCGGTGTTTTGTTCAGCCTCTGGAACGAAACGCTGGACGGGAGCGCGGAGGCGCTGGCGGCAACGCTTCGATTGATTAGAGCGCTGATCTAGTTTGAAGATGACGCCTTCGCGCCTTGCGCCAAAGAAAGGCGCAAGCGAGCTTGCGATGAGGGTGATTTGAGCATATCCTCAATAGTGTGTGTTGGCTGACAATCTATCCATTCGTGGCTGCTTGAACACAAGGGGCGATCCTTTTTGTATACCGACAACGAGATTCTGTTTCCGCATTATGCCATTCCGGCGCTGCGCCATGCGCGCGGCTCGGCTTGGGCGGAATTGATTGAGAGCCTCGCGGGCAAGGAAGAAACCAGCCTGGAGGTGATCGCCTTGATGTACCTCATGATCGAGCTCAACGGATGCCTGGCTTGTGAAACCGACAGCTATCGAGCGATGCGGGGTTGCGCCGCCTGCGCGCAGCAAACGCTCAGGCGCTTCAAGGGCAGCGACGAGGAGCTCATCCGCCTGTACGAAGCGTCGGTCGACAAGATGCGCGAACTGACACTGGCGCCGGTCGAATGACCGGGCGGCCCAAGACCAGCAGTTGACAATCCATAATCGAACATGGTAAACTCGCGGCGCGTAGTAAGCGACGCTGCGCGCATACATATTGTTACAGCCAGCGGAAGGGACGTGCGGCGATAGCAAATTCACCACTCAGGATCAACGGAAACATTCGCGGCGTGCGCGAAGTCCGCTTGATAGACGACAGCAATTCGAATATTGGCGTAGTGAACATTCAGTACGCGCAGGGGCGCGCCGATGATGTCGGGCTGGATTTGGTGGAAGTCGCGCCGAATGCCGAGCCGCCCGTCTGCCGCATAATGGATTACGGGAAATTCCAGTACGAGCAGCGCCGCAAGGAACGCAAGTCAAAGAAGAATCAGATCAAGGTGACCGTCAAGGAGATTCAGCTTCGACCAAAAACCGATGAATATCATCTGCGATTTGACATCAAGCGGGCGGAAAAGTGGCTGCTCGAAGGCAAGAAAGTAAAGTTTCGCGTGCGCTTTCGGGGCCGCGAAATCACGCATCAGCATATCGGGCGCGACCGGCTTGGCAAGATTGAGGACGAGTTAAAAGATGTCGGCGTGGTCGAGCAGCGGCCCAATATGGAGGGCCGCGACATGCTCATGATTTTGGCGCCAATCAAGGACAGCAGACAAGGTTCGGAGAAGCAATAGTGCCGCGCAAGAAGAAGAGCAAGTACAAGCTGAAGACGCATAAGGCGACCGCCAAGCGATTCCGCATGACCGCTGGCGGCAAGATCGTCCGCACCAAAGGCGGCAAAAGCCACCTGCGCCGGCGTTCAGCCAAGCGCGTCAAACGGCAATGGGACAAGACGATGGAGGTAAGTGAGAAGGCGACGCAGCGCCGAATCCGGCGGCTGGCGCCTTATCTGGGCAAATACAAGGCGAACCCGCCAGCATAAGGCAAGGAATCATATCGCAACCGATAACCCGGCGCCGCATACTGCCGGGTCTTTTATGTACGGAGAGGCATAATGGCGAGAACACGAACCGGCATCGTCCGCCGCCGGCGACACAAAAAAGTCCTGAAACTGACCAAAGGGCAATGGGGCACGCGCAGCAAGAACTTCAAGCGCGCCAACGAAGCGATGATGCGCAGCCTCTGGTACGCCTACCGCGATCGGCGCCAGCGCCGCCGCCAATTGCGCCGTCTTTGGATTCAGCGCATTAACGCCGCCGCGCGCATGAATGGCATGAAGTACAGCCGCCTGGTCAACGGCTTGAAGCGCGCCGGCGTCGAACTGGATCGAAAGAGTCTGGCTGGCATTGCCATCCACGATGGCGAGACATTTGGCAAGATTGTTGACATGGCGAGGCAAAGCTCGTAAAGCCGATCGACAGCGCGTTCTCAAGATGAAGGGTCCGGCAACCGACCCTTTTTCTTTTTTGGTGGACTACGGATGGAAGTCATCAGCAGCCCGCAAAACAAGCGCATCCGCTATGTAAGGGCTTTGCAGACCAAGCCGCGCTTGCGGCGCAGCGAAAGCAAGTTCGTGCTGGAAGGGGATCGCCTGATTGCCGACGCGTTGAACTGCGGCGGCAAAGCGCAGCTCGCCCTCTACTCGCCAGAACACGCGGATTATGAATTGATCGCCCGCTTGCAGGGGCGCGAATGCGCGCTGCTGCCAGTGGACGACGCTTTGCTTCAGCGCGTCAGCGATACACAACAGGCGCCGGGCATCCTGGCGCTGTTTCAGATTCCGCGTCCACCGCTGCCCAAAACGGCGCGGCGCATGCTAATCCTGGATGCCATCCGCGAGCCGGGCAACCTGGGCGCCATTCTGCGCACGGCGGCTGCGGCCGGCGTCGATCTGGTCATCCTGGCGCCAGACAGCGTCGATCCCTACAACTCGAAAGCGGCGCGCGCGGCGATGGGCGCCCATTTTCGCCTGCCAATTGTCGAGGCGAGCTGGAAAGAAATCGGCGTGTACTGCCGCGATTTGACGGTGTATGCCGCGTTGCCGGCAGCGCCAACAAGTTACACCGACGTAAACTGGCGCGAAAGCTGCGCCCTGATCGTGGGCAGCGAAGCCCATGGCCTCAGCGAACGCGGGCGAACGTTGGCAAATGAAGCGATCTCGATTCCCATGTCGCGTTCGGCCGATTCGCTCAATGTAGCCAGCGCCGCCGCCGTGATCTTGTTCGAGGCGCAGCGACAGCGCGTTCAGGTGCCTTGGTGATGTGCGCGAAAGCAACTCATCTACAATTGTATCGCGGGCTGCGGTACACTTGCGCGACCTAAACGAAGAGCGGAAGCAGGAGTGAGCGTTTCATGGAGAAGGAATATGATGTCGTCGTGCTTGGCGCGGGACCGGGCGGCTATGTGGCTGCAATCCGCGCCAGCCAACTCGGGCTTTCGACCGCGATCGTCGAGAAAAAATACTGGGGCGGCGTCTGCCTGAATGTCGGCTGCATCCCGTCCAAAGCGCTGCTGCGAAACGCGGAACTGGCGCATATCCTGAAGCATCAAGCCCGAACTTTCGGCATCAACGGCGACTTCACACTGGATTATGCGGCTGCCTATAAGCGCAGCCGCCACATCGCCAATGGCTTGACCAAGGGCGTACAGTTCTTGATGCGCAAGAATAAGATCGAGGCTTTCGAAGGCTGGGCGACAATTCAAGACGCCAATAACATGCGGGTCGCGCTCAACAGCGGCGAGACCGAAGACTTGAGATTCAAGAATCTGATTATCGCGACCGGCGCGTCAACCCGGCTGCTGCCCGGCACACAGCTGAGCGAGCGGGTCGTCACCTACGAAGAGCAGATTATGGAGGACAACTTGCCCGCCAGCGTGATCATCGCCGGCGCGGGCGCGATCGGCGTCGAATTCGCCTACATCATGCGCAACTACGATGTCGACGTGACGATCGTTGAATACTTGGACCGCATCCTGCCGCTGGAAGATCCGGAAGTCAGCGCCGAACTCGCCAAGGAATTCAAGAAGCTGGGCGTAAAGATACTGACGAGCGCGCGCGTCGACGCAATCGACGACAATGGCGAATCTGTCGCCGTCACGGTTACTAATGCAGACGGAGCGCAGGAGACCTTGACAGCGCAGCGCGTCTTGCAAGCGATCGGCTTCCAACCGCGGGTCGAGGGATACGGGTTGGAGAACTTGGGCTTGGCGCTGAACGAGTCGGGCGGTATTGAGATCGATGACAGCATGCGGGCGAGCTTGCCCAATATCTACGCGGTTGGCGATGTAACAGCCAAGCTCATGTTGGCGCACGTTGCCGAAGCGATGGGCGTCGTCGCGGCTGAGAACATCGCGGGCGCCCCAACAATCACGCTTGATTTTGATATGATGCCGCGCGCAACCTACTGCCAGCCGCAGGTGGCCAGCTTTGGTTACACTGAGGACCAGGCAAAAGCGCGCGGCTATGAGATTAATGTCGCCAGGTTCCCATTTCAAGCCAACGGCAAGGCGCGGGGCATGGGCGACGCCGCCGGATTCGTAAAGCTGATCAGCGATGCAAAATACGGCGAGATCCTGGGCGCGCACATGATCGGTCATGATGTGACCGAATTGCTGCCTGAATTGACATTGGCGCGCGCAGCCGAACTGACCCCCGCCGAGATCGCCCGCAACGTGCACGCCCATCCCACGCTGAGCGAGGCGCTGAAGGAGGCGGCGCATGGCTTGGAGGGCAACTTCCTCAATATCTAGCGGGCTCGGCGGCAGCGCTACTCTTCAATGCTAAAGCTGAAAATGGGCAGGATTGCCCCAGTTTCGCCCGTGGTCAGGTCGATGCCGCTGACCTTGCTGCGGCTATCGTAGCGGTCGTAAAGGATCACGACTACGCGGTAGTCTCCGGGCGGCAAACCCGCGGTCGTCATCTCGGCTTCGTACCACTTGAGGACGTCGTTGTGCAGATGCCGGTCGCGGTCGCCATACTGTCGCACCTGCTGCCATTCGGGTGTGATGATCTGGATCGAGACATTGTACAAATCCAATTGCGCTTCATGGGCGATTTCCCAGCCGGTCACGACCCGCGCGCGCTGGCGCTCGCTGTCGTATTCGCCGTATTTGTCAAGGATCTTGATTCCGTTTTCGTAGTGGATGGGCTCGTATGCTCTATCGCAAGCAATCGCAGGATCGACGTATCGTTGCACAAATACTTCAGATTGGTTGACGACCACATGGCAGGCTTTATACTCCGCCTCTATCACTTGAAAAACGTCATCAAAGATAAAAGGTTTGTCGAGCGGATCGTAAGTGAATAGCAGATAAGGATGATTGCCGCTTCTCTCCAGCGTGTCGGCTCGCAACTCGTCGCCGCGCAAGCGCGTATTCACAAAATCGCCGCTGATGCCAAGCTGATGATCCAGGTAGTATTCCGCCGTTGTGGCGCCATGCTTGTAGCGCCAACTGATCATCGGCGAGCCGGCGAATCCCAGAACGTGATCATGCGGCCGCGTCTTGTTCATGAGCGCATCGGTGAGACGGTGCAGTGGCGGGTGCTTCATGAGCAATGTGTTGCGCCCGGCAAATTGCCAATGTTCAGCCTGCCGCCATATTTGGACCGCGCCGAAAATCCACAGCAGCAGAAAACCGGCGAGAACGATGCGGGCGCTCCGATCGGCCGCCAGCATCATCGCCAGCGCGATGTGAAAGAAAGGCAAGACGATTACGAAGTAGCGGAAGCGCGTGATGTTTATGATTTCAAAAATCGCGTTCAGGCTGATGATCGCGCCCAGCATGACGACGGCCATCACCAGGATTCGCAGAAACCAGCGGCGCCGACGGCGCAAGGCGAGCCCAGCCAGGATCAGGATCGGCAGCCACAGCGCCAAGACGTCATTGACGAAAAGATGCGCCAGGAGTTCGACCACTTCCGGCGTTGACAAGGCTTTCTCCGCGACGCGTTCCGAACCGGTCACGCCGATGAAACCGACGGCAAAAGCCGGAATGTAGGGCAAGAAGGTCAAGCCGGCGAGCGCCCAGCCAGCGACAATGCCCCACCAGCGGCGCGATCGCTCGGCGAATATGAGATGCTGAGAAGCCAAGCCCAGGAAAAAGAACGCTGAGAAGACGTGAATGTAGGGCAGCAGGATCCCCGTGACCACAAATGAGATCTTCGTCCAGCCGCTTCGCTGGACACCAGATTGAAGCCGCCAATACAGCCAGGTGTGCGCGGTTGCCAACCAAGCCAAGAGCGTGTACATGCGGATTTCATGCGTAAAAAGGGTGATCATTGCGCAGGTGCTGACGAGCAGCGCGGCGACTAGACCGGTAAAGGGATTGTCCAGATCGGTCGCCAGACGGTAAACGGAGGCGACGAGCAGCATGCCAAAGAGCAGAGAGAGATAGCGAATCGCCACCTGAGACCAGCCGACAAGCCGCGCCCATTGCGAGCCAAGCACGAAATACAGCGGCACATGATCGGGACTTTCTTGGGCGAGCGAACTCAGCACCTCGGCCGGGCTGAAGAAGTCATCAAAGGCGCCCATATTGCCCAGCGAGAACATCTCGTCCATCCAGACGATATCGGCGTTGAGGCCCGCCGCGCCCAGCGTCATCGCCAGCAATAGCACCGGCAGCATGAAATATGGAGAAAAGCGATTCGACTTCTTCATTATCCTCGAATGCGCCGCCCGCTCTTGTGCTGCGGCAATAGCGGTCTGCTGATATTTAGGCCTCGTCATCCAGCGACTGTAAAACGCATGACCGGGAGAAACTCCCCGGATTCGCCGCTGATGAGGTCGGTACCGCTGACTTTGGCGTTGCTGAATCGATCATAGAGAATTACTACGGCGACGTAATCGCCGGGCGGCAAGTCCGCGGTCGACATCTCAACGCTATGCCACTTCAGGATATTGTCATATAGATGACGGTCGCCCGCCTGCCCTACTTTACGCTGATCGGGCGCGATGATCTGGAATGACACATTGTACTGCTGGAGCTGCGCTTCGTCGGCTACCGCCCAGCCGGTCACAAGCCGGATGCTTTCTCGCGCCCTTTCATATTGCCCGAACTTATCGAGAATCCTGACATCGTTTTCAAAATGGATAGGTTGGTAGCCGCGGTCACAAGCCAGCACGTTGATTACAAGTCGCTGTACGCGCAAGGTTTCGGTATGCGCCAAGGCGTCGCAGGCATTGTAATCGTCGTCGATGGCCGCCGCGACTCGGTCGAAGATCTCTTGCTGCTCAGCCGGATCGAAGACGAATAACAGGTAGGGATGCTCGGCGACAATCGTCTCGATTTGCCGCTCGACGGCGTCGGCGGCCGCCCCTGGCAGGACAAAGGCATGATCCCGATTGAGCAGGACGCCGAAGTAATAGTCGGCTAGGCTATATCCGTGACGCAGCGGCCAGTCGACGAATTTGGAGCGGCTGAATCCGACCACGAGTTCCGGTTCTTCCGTTTTGGCTCGAAGCGCGGCGGCGAACTGATGCAAGGGCGGAACATCGACAAAGAGCGAGTTTCGCCCGGCGAAAGCCCAGCTGTCGCCCAAGCCGCGAATGTGGAGCCCGCCGACTATCCAGACGAGCAGAAATGGGAGCGTCAAAAGCCGCGGACGGCCGAATGCCAAGAGAATGCGGGCGCAGAGAATCACGAAAAACGGCATTGAAGCCAGAAAGAAGCGGTAGCGGAGTCGGTCGATCAAAGGAAGTATCTCGTTGAAAACTAAGAGAGACAAGATGATTCCGGACCACACCGTCAGCAGCCCTCCGATGTTTGCATTACTGCGTTTCCGAAATGCCAAGCCGGCAAGAATTAGAAGCGGCAGCCACAAAACCTCGAGGCCGTTGACGACTATATGAGCTAACCCTGTCGCCAATTCGGCGGCATTCAGCGAGCTCTCTTGCAGGGCGGGGATCGTGCGCTCGGCCAGCGCGCCGCGCAGATAATGCGGCAGATAAGGCAGGAATGTCAATGCGCCGCAGATCCAGGCCAAGAAGACGCCGGTCCAGCGCCGTATCCTCGACGCGAATAGCAGATGGCGCAGCCCAAGCCCAGCAAAAACGAAAAGCGAAAAGACGTGTGTATACAAGAGCGCGCTGACCGTGCCGACAAAAAAGAACCACTCCCACAACCTGCTGCTTTCCCGGGAGGTCAGCCGCCAGTACAGCCAAGAATGGACGACTGTAAAGCAGAGTAATAGCGTGTACATGCGGATTTCGTGGAAGTAGAGGATGACGAATCCACTTGTGCTCAAGAGCGCGGCCGCTAGCAAAGCGACGCGCCGGTCGAACAAATCGGTCCCGAAGCGATAGGTCCAGGCGATGAGCAGCAAGCCAAAGAACAAAGATAGATAGCGCATTGGCAACGGCGCCCAGCCGACGAGACGCGCCCAGCCGGAGCCGAGGAAAAAGTAGAGGGGAACGTGGTTTTGACTGTGCTCGGCTAAGGAATCGACGACTTCGGTCAAGTTGAATGGATGGTCGAAGACGCCCATGTTGGAAAGCGAATAGAGTTCGTCCAGCCAGAGCAAGTCAGCGTTGAGCTGGGTGGCGCCCAAGGCGAACCCCAGCAGTAGAACAGCAGTCATTGGGAAAAGCAGCAGCTGGTCGCGCGCGATCACCTTTCGACTTCTACCTTTCCGAGCGCTCGGAAATCCGGTTCAAGCAGGCCAAACTGCCACAGACTATGAAAGGCGCCGCGCTTGTAGACGCGATCCTGCCAGACGCCTTCCAGCCTAAAGCCCTGTTTCTTCAGCAAGGCGGCGGAAGCGGCATTGCCCTCGACCACATCGGCTTCAACGCGGTGCAGACATAGCCGGTCGAAGCAGAAGCGCAGCACAGCCGCCAGCGCTTCTGACATAATGCCACGACGCCAATGATCTGAATGCAGTTCGTAACCCACTTCCGCGCGCCGGTGACGCCGCTCGTACAAATGAAAGCCGCAAGAACCGATCATTTTGCGGTCCGGCTTCAGCGTGATCGCCCAGCGGACGCCTGATTTTTCGGCGAAGATACGATGCGCCCATTCGATTATCTCAGCGGCGATTCGATAGTCAGGCGCGCCCTCAAAGTCGATGAGATAATCGAGCGCGCCTGGGCTGCGCCAGACAGCCAGCCACTCGTCCAGGTCCGCGTCGACGATTCGCCTGAGGCGAAGGCGTTGCGTTTCCAGGGTCGGCAGATCGGCGAAATCAAAGTCCGTCATTGCTGAATCCTCGGGCGCGAGCCGATAAGGAATGACGGCGAGCAATTGGCTTTATGAAGCAACCGCCGAATGAAGGGATAGTATCAAGAGCGATCCATGCTTTCGGCGACAATCTCGGCGATATCGACAACCTGTGGGCCGCCGCCCGCTTCCGCCCGCGCGTCTTCAAACATACGCATACAGAAGGGACAGCCGACGGCCAGCGCCTCCGCGCCCGTCGATTGCGCTTCCTGATAGCGCTCCATGCTGACCTTCCGCTCGCCGTCTTCCTCTTCTTTCCAGAATTGGGCGCCGCCCGCGCCACAACAGAATGAGTTCTTTTTGTTGCGCGCCATCTCAACCAAGGATGGGCCAGATGCCTGTATAACATTGCGGGGCGCGTCAACGACATCATTGTGCCGGCCCAAGTAGCACGGATCGTGAAAGGCAACATTGCTCCACTGAGTCGGTCGCGCCCGCTTGGGCAGGCGTCCGGCGGCGATGAGCTCATCGATCAATTCACTGTGATGCAGGACCTCAAAGCGACCGCCCAGCGCCTCATACTCCTTGCCGATGTTATGAAGGCAATGCGGGCAGGTGGCGACAATCCGCTTTGGATTCAGCGCGGCGAGCTCCTCGATATTGGCGGCTGCCAGCTCATGATACAGGTACTCGTTGCCGGCGCGGCGCGCGGCATCGCCAGTGCAGTTCTCGCCCTCCCCCAGGATGGCGAAATTCACGTCGGCGGCGCGCAGCACCTTCACCAGCGCCCGAGCCGTTTGCTGCGCGCGCGGGTCATAACTGACGGCGCAGCCGGTCCAATAAAGCAGGTCAAAATCCGGGTTCTCTTTGACGGTCGGCACGGGAAAATCAAGAGCGGACCTCCAGCCGGCGCGCGCTTCGGCGATCTGCCAGGGATTGCCCTGACGCTCCATGCCGTTAAAGGCGCCTTGCAGCTCAGCCGGGAATTCGCTGCGCATCAGCACTGAATCGCGGCGGATGTCGAGAATATCAAACATCGGCTCGTTTCCCACGGGGCAGATGTCGATGCAAGCGCCGCAGGCGGTGCAGGCCCAAAGCGCCGACTCGCTGAGCAGCCCGCCAGCCAAGGTCCAATCCGATGGCGCCCCGCTCGCCAGCTCGTTCCAATGCTCCTTGATGGCAAAACGTTTATTGATCTCAAGCGCCGACGGCGACAGCTCTTTGCCGGTTACATAGGCTGGGCAGACATCCTGGCAGCGATTGCACATGATGCAGGCGAATCCGTCGAGAATGTGGGTTTGATGCAGATCCTCCAACCGGCCCGCGCCGAATTGCTCAATATTCTCGTCCTCGAAATCGAGCGGCGCCAATTCACCCAGGGAACGCCGCCGCGGTCGCGTCAGAAAGTTCAATGGCGCCATGAAGAGATGGGCGTGCTTGCTCTGCGGGAAGTAGGGCAGGAACAGCAAGACGCCGCCCAGCGCAATCCACCAGAATCCGTGGCGCAGCGCTTCGAGGGCATCGACGTTCAATCCCGACCAGATCCGCGCCGCCTGGCTGGCGAAGGGCATCATGGGGTCGGCGCCCTGCTGCGCCACAACCACGCTTTCGCCCAGGAAACGCGCCCCGACATGCAGCGCGATGAAGCCGGCGACGATCAGAGAGTCCAGCGCAATGCCACCGGCTCGAACGTCTCGGTGCAAAAGTACGTTGTCGTGAAATTGCAGGGCTCTCCGATTGGGCAAAGCCAGTCGCCGCAGGACGAAATAGAGGATGCCAATCAAGACGACGATGCTCAGCAGGTCGCCAAGCAGGCGGTACGCGCCGTAGGCCGCCCCCAAATTTTTGAGCTGTCGCTCGAAGCCGGGCATGAATCCAATGAGCAGATCCACCGTGTTGACCAAGAAGTAATAGGTGAAGCCGAGCACGACGCCCCAATGTATAAAGCTGGTCAGGGGCCGCGTCTTGAGCGTCGTTCGCTGCGTCAGGTAAACGGCGTGCGCCTGCAGCAACCGGCCGGCAATGCCATCAAGGCGCAAATCGCCCTGCCCGCGCCCGATGATCTGAAACATTTCTTTGAAGCCGGCAAAGCTGGCGCCCAATGAAAATAGCGCCAGCAGAATGAAGAGCGTCTTTTCCACATCTGTGAGCATGGCAGTCGCTCGCGCATGTAGGTCAAATGTGGCCGAATCTGCTTCCATGTTTAAGTTTACCATTGAGCCAATCAATCACCAACCGAGCGCGCCGACAGGGGAGTGTCTAATGTGAAGGATGTTACCCGCCCCAAACGATTTGTAGGGGCGAGCCAAGGCTCGCCCTAAACCCGTCTTGGCAATTGAGGGTGACACAAGGCTCGCCCCTACACATAATCTTGTGTGAATCATGGCCGCCAAGTTCGACACTCCCCCGACAGTATGTAAGGTTGTCGAAATCGCCGCCGTCAGTAGAATGAGAATCCACTGGAGAATATAGGAGAGCCATTCATGATCGACTTTTCACCCATGCGCGATGGCGACGTTTCGTATCTCGAATACGCGGCGCGGGAAGAGATTGGACCGGCGGAGTTGAAGCGACTCAGCGATGAAAGCGTCGATTTCCTGCTCGGATTGCTTGACGGGCTGACCGACGCCGATGTCGTATTTGACCCGGAGGACCCGGAGGCCGATGATCCCTTTGCGGTCGAAGGCGAAGAGAATATCGGCTGGACTTTGGGGCATCTTGTCGCGCATGTCACTGCCAGCTCGGAAGAAGGCGCCGCGCTGAGCTCGCTGCTGGCGCGCGGTGTGGCCGCCTCCGAACGCCCGCGCTACGAAACGCCCTGGCGCGACATCAGAACGGTCGCCCATGCTCGCCAGCGACTCGAAGAGAGCCGGCGCATGCGCAACGCCTATCTGGAGACCTGGCCCGATGCGCCCTTGCTCGATGTCTGCCGCGTGGTATCCGAGCGCTTCACGGCTCGCTTCGGCGAGATGAACGCGCCGGCCGCCTTCCTCTTTGGCTTGTCGCACGAGGTCGGGCATTACGAGCAGATCGAAGAGGTCAAACGGCAAGCCCTGGCCGCGCGCGCGACGGCGGCCTGAGCGGCAATGTCGCTGGCGGCGGGAGCAGGAAAACCCAAGCAATGCGAAGCTGTCGCAAAGTGAAATGGCGGGCGTTATCAGCGAACTCTATAGGGACGACTCTGTGAGTCGCCCGCCTGGACCATCCGATTTCTGCTGGTCTGCGCATGATCAACATGGATTCTGAAAATGAGAAAAGCTCGCCCGCATTTCCGCGATCAATTCGCCGCGTTGGGGTCTGCGGGCAAGGGAGTTGACGAGCCCATTCGGGAGTGATGATGAGCAAATTTATCGCGCCGCGCCGGCCGAAGGGCTTCCGCGACTTTCTGCCAGAGACGATGCTGCGCCGCAATTTTGTGCTGGATACGATCAAGGAGGTGTTTCACCTCTTTGGCTTTGAGCCGCTCGACACGCCGATCCTCGAGCTGCAAGAGACGCTCTTCGGCAAATACGGCGAGGAGGCCGAGCAACTGATCTTCACGGCGCAGCATGGGCGCAGCACAAGCGAACCGCTGGCGATGCGTTACGATCTGACGGTGCCGCTGGCGCGCGTGGTCGGGCAATATGAAAGCCAGCTCAACCTGCCTTTCAAACGCTACCACATCGCGCCCGTCTTCCGGGGTGAACGTCCGCAGCGGGGGCGTTATCGCGAGTTCTGGCAATGCGACGCCGATACGGTCGGCGTTTCAAGCTTGAGCGCTGACGCCGAAATCGTGGTCATGATGCATCAGATTCTGGATCGACTGGGCTTTCCGCAATTCGTCATCAAAATCAATCATCGCAAGCTGCTAATCGCCATTGGCGAGTTCTCGGGCCTGCCGCAGGAGCAGCTGCCGGATTTATATCGCAGCGTCGATAAATTCGATAAGATCGGCGCTGAGGGCGTGGAGCGCGAATTGGTCGACCGCGGGATTGATGGCGGCGCGGTGAAACGCATGATGAAACTGATTCAATCCACCGAAGCGGGCGGCAATGGGATTGAGCCGATCGCGCGAGCCCTCGGCGACGGAGACAATGGGCTGGATGACTTGCGAGAATTAGCCGATCTGCTGGGAGAAGCGTCGATACCGGCTGAGCATTTTGAATTCGACTTTACCATGGTACGCGGCTTGGGATACTACACCGGTCCCATCTTTGAGACGGTGATATCGCAGCCGAACCTGGGCAGCATCAGCGGCGGCGGTCGATACGATCAGCTAATTGGCATGTTCCGGCGGCAAAGCCTGCCGACGACCGGCACCTCCTTCGGCATTGAGCGCATCATCGACTTGATGGATGAGCTGGAGTTGTATCCGCCCCGACTAGGCGGCACGCTGGTGCAAGCGCTGGTGACGGTATTCAGCGATGAGACGCGCCGGGCATCCACTCGGATCGGCGATCAACTGCGCGCGGCCGGGATCAACACCGAGGTCTACTTTGGGGCGCGCAAGCTGGGGCGCCAACTGGCTCATGCGGACAAGAAAGGCATTCCCCTCGTTGTAATCGTCGGACCAGCCGAGATTGAAGCCGGCGTCGTCAAGCTGCGGCGTCTGGCCGATGGCGAGGAAGCTTCCGTCGTCGCGGCTGATTTGGCAGGCGCTGCCAGCAAGATGTTAGCGGTCTCTTGATCCATGTCTGCCCTTGCCGATACAGGACTTGTAGCGTGATTAGCCTCAGGCGCTCAAGCGGCATCCTGCTCCACCCCACTTCGCTGCCAGGCCCCTATGGCATCGGCGACCTGGGCGCGGGGGCATACCGTTTCGTCGATTGGCTGGCGGCGCAGGGGCAGTCCATCTGGCAAGTGCTGCCGCTGGGACCGACCAGCTACGGCGATTCGCCCTATCAGACGCTGTCCGCCTTCGCCGGCAACAGCAACCTCATCAGCCTCGATCGGCTCGTTGAGGCTGGCCTCTTGCGCAAAGACGATCTAGCCGACAGTCCGCCCTTCCCCGGCGGCAGAGTCGACTACGGCTGGGTCATCCCTTATCACAACCAGAAGCTGGCGCTGGCTCATCACAATTTCGCTGCTGGCGCCGATGCCGCGCTGCTGCAAGACTACGAGCGCTTCGTCAGCGAAAATCAATTCTGGCTGGATGACTTCGCGCTCTTCATCGCGTTGAAGCGAGCGCATAAACTACGGCCCTGGACGGAATGGGAAAGCGAGTTGCGGCGGCGCGACTCGTCGGCTCTCGCGAGCGCGCGAGAAGCATGTCTTGAGCAGATCAATCTTGAACAGTTTCGCCAATGGCTATTCCACCGGCAGTGGCGGGACGTAAGAGCCTATGCAAATGAAAGAGGCGTCCGGCTCATCGGCGACCTGCCGATCTTCGTCGCGCATGACAGCGCCGATGTCTGGTCGAATCAGCCTGAATACTTCCTGGATGAGGCGGGCGAGCCGACCGTGATCGCCGGCGTGCCGCCCGATTACTTCAGCCCGACGGGACAGCGCTGGGGAAATCCGCTCTATCGCTGGGATGTGAAGCGAGCGGGCGGCTACACCTGGTGGATAGAGCGCATCCGCGCCTTGCTGCAGCTGGTGGACTTAATCCGCATCGATCATTTCCGCGGCTTTGAAGCCTATTGGGAAATTCCGGCGAGCGAGCCAACCGCGATAAAGGGTCGTTGGGCGAAAGGCCCAGGCGCGCCTCTGTTCCAGGCAATAGAGACGGCTTTGGGCGACTTGCCGATCATCGCCGAAGACCTCGGTGTGATAACGCCCGCCGTGGAAAAGCTGCGCGATGACTTCGGGCTGCCAGGCATGAAGGTGCTGCACTTCGCTTTCAGCCATCCCGCCAATCCTTTCCTGCCGCACAATCACCGCGTCAATTGCATCGTCTACACCGGGACGCATGACAACAACACAACGCGCGGCTGGTGGGAGGATGAAGCGGATGAACATACGCGCGCCTTCGTCAATGAATATCTCGGACACGACGGTTGCGATATCGTCTGGGCGCTGGCGCGGCTTGGGATGCGTTCGGTCGCCCGCTCTTTTGTCATGCCCATGCAAGATGTGCTGAATCTAGGGAGCGGCGCGCGCATGAATAGGCCGGGCTTGTCGACAGGCAACTGGACCTGGCGCGTAACCGAGCGCGACTTCGAAAACCCCGCAAAAGACAAGCTGCTGCAGCTCACACGTACGTATCAACGCCATCCCGAACAGCAGGATTGACGCTGAAGGCAGCGCCAGCAGTCGCGAGACTATTTATTTGGGGGGGCTCAGGTTTATGGATCAACGAAGCGTCTTTCATGAAGAGTGGCTGCGCAGCCTGCGTGAACAGTACAAGCACGTCGTCCGCAGCCGGGACCGTATCACCCTGCCGTCGCTGACGGCGGTCATGCAAAATGCCGGCTTTCGCGAAGCGGAACTGGCGCAGCTTCGGATCGAGGCGACCATGCATGTTGACGATGTTGGCGCTAACTTCGCAGCCGACCCCAACATATTGAGCAGCAGCGCTCAAACGGGGGCTCATCCGGCCGAATGCCTCTGCCCGCAATGCGCGCCGGTCGATGAAAGCGGATTCGACGCCGAGGGCCAGCCGATCGCGAAAGATCCCGACGCCGATGAATTCGAGCCGGGGCACGTATTTCCGGTGGCGGATAGCAGCGCGATTGATGAGCAGGCTGTCGAAGATCCAGTCACCTTCGCCGACAGCGTCGCCGCAGCGGAAGCGCAGACGGATGATGCAGACTCCGACTCTCCCAGCGACCCAGACGACGGCGAGGCAGATCTAGACGCGCCCGAGCAGATGAGCCTCTTTTAGCTATGCCGATAACGGAAGCCGATCGGGCATGGATGCGCTTGGCGCTGCGCGAAGCCGAGCGCGCGCTGGACAGCCAAGACGTGCCGATCGGCGCAATTGCGGTGCATCGCGGCGCGATTATCGGGCGCGGACACAACCGGCGCGAAGCCGATCAGGACCCGACCGCCCACGCCGAGATCATTGCCATGCGGGCGGCGGCGGCGGCGCTGGGCAGTTGGCGGCTCGATGATGTGACGCTCTATTGCACGCTTGAACCCTGCGCCATGTGCGCCGGCGCGATGGTGCTGGCGCGTCTGCCGCGTTTGGTCTACGGGGCGATTGACCCCAAGGCGGGCGCCGCTGGCAGCATCTTTGACCTGACGCGACACCATCGACTGAATCACCGGCTGCATGTCGATGGCGGCTTGTACGCTGACGAAGCGGCCTCGCTGATCCGCGAGTTCTTCCGACAGCTGCGCCAAGACGCGCAGGAGTAAAAACGCGCCTGCGCAAGTCGGTGTTCAATTGCGGGCGCCAACGTGTATACTTGCGCGCAGCTATGGAGAGGTGCCAGAGTGGACGATCGGGACTGTCTCGAAAACAGTTGTACCCTCCGGGGTACCGTGGGTTCGAATCCCACCCTCTCCG
>JAPOYS010000142.1:0-5045 GCA_026706455.1 Chloroflexota bacterium
TAGTCATGCGAAAGAAGCGAGCCTCGTAGGGGCGACCAATCTGGTCGCCCGCTGTCGCTGTGACTTGTGGTTTTGGGCGACATGGTATGTCGCCCCTACAAATCGTTTCTTTAGTGAAATTTGCATAATCTAATTGGAACTACTTCTGTGTCCTCGGTGGTAAAACCAGGGGAGCGTGCAAGCTTCAACCGCCTTAAGCCCGCCCCGCGTCTTCCACCCCATCCTGATACAGCGTCGCCAGCACATTGGTCATCAGGTTCGATACATAACGCACCGTGCTGATGGCGCGCCCGTAATTGATGTGCGTCGGTCCCAATACGCCAACGGCGCCGCTCATCTTCTCCGGATCGCCATAGCGACTCAGCACCATGCTCAGCCGATTCAAGTCCTCGTAACGCCCGTCGCCGGCGATCACCACCTGTACATCCACCTGCTCGCCGTCATCCGCTGGCAGCCGGTCCAGCAAATCGCTGAGCAGCGCGTTCAGCACCGTATGTTCCTCCAGGATGCGGATCGCCTGCTGCGCGCCTTCTTCATCGGCAAAGCTCTCGATGATTTGGCTCAAGCCATCGCGATAGATGAAGCGGGCGCGGTTATTGTCGACATTCTCGATCAGCTCAGCCGTCAACTCCGCCACTTCGCGCTCCAACATCGGCAGGTTAATGCTGCGCAGCCGCACTTGCTGCGCGCCCATATCAGCGCAAGTTTCGTTGACCCGTTTTGCCGCCTCGCCCAGCTTGCTCTGCGGCACCGGCTCCGCCAGCGTTAACATCCGCTGATGCACGCTCCCGCTGTTCAAGACCAGCACCATCAGCGCCAGCCGCCCCTGTATCGAGATCAGCTCCAGATGCTTGAATGAATTGGTCTGCGAGATGGGCGGCGTGACGATTGAAGCCGTCTGCACCGAGCGAGCCAGCAGGGCGGCCGTCCGCCGCATCCACTGCTCCATGCCCGCTTGCAAGGTGCCGACCCGCTCGGAGATATGGCTCTGCTCGCCCAGCGTCAGGCTGCGCGTCTGCAAGAGCCGGCGTACAAAATAACGGAAGCCAGCCGCCGTCGGCACGCGACCGGCCGAAGTATGCGGCGCGACGATATAACCCATTTCCTCCAGCCGCGCCATCTCGTTGCGTACGGTCGCCGAGCTGATATTCAACTCGTAATTCTCAACCAGATAACGCGAACCGACTGGCTCCGGCTTTTCCGAGTAGGCCTGCACGATGCAGGTGAGGATGTCTTCCTGCCGGCTGCTGAGATTGGGCAGCTGCCGTTCGTCGCTCATTTCGCGGAGACCTTCGCCATCGATGCCTGGAGTCGAGAATACGCTGAATGCTAGCATGCGCCCCCAGGTTTGACAATTCGCTGGCGATTGGCCGCCGCCTCATGCGCGTTTTTGATGTAAGATGTGCGCCCTGCTTTTCGTCCAAAGGGCATAGCTTCGACGCGCCAACTTGCGCGCAGACGCAAAGCCAAGACCATAGGAGACAGAACAATATGGGCGCCAAGACATTTGCAGTCAACTCAGACGAATTCCAGAGCGAAGTGCTCGATAGCGGCACGCCGGTGCTAGTCGATTTCTGGGCGGAATGGTGCGGTCCTTGCAAGATGATCGCGCCCATCGTCGACGAAATCGCTGACGAATACGATGGCAAGCTGCGCGTCGCCAAAGTGGATGCCGACGAGAATCAGGATATTCTGATGAACTACGGCATCATGGGCATACCGACCCTGATCCTCTTCAAGGGCGGCGAAGCGGTCGAGCGTATCACCGGCTTCAAGCCGAAGGGCAAGATCGTCAGCAAGATCGCGGCGCATATCTAGCGGCGACTGGAATGCCCGCCGAAGCGCTCATCTCCCGCAGATGGGCGTTTTTGTTTCCGCTGTCCTGCTGATGCGCGGATGTCCGCTATAATTGATGGGGACACCGCCCTTCTTGCAGGAATTAACCAATTGGAGCGATCGTGAAACAGATGCAAATGACAGACCTGGTCAAGGTGCCCGGCGCGAAATTCCACCCCGAGCCCGCCATCCTCGACGAACAGGAAGAACAGCAGCATTCATCGACCATGCGCTTCGGCTCCATGAAAGTCTTCTGCGGCAGCGCTTCGCAAGCCCTGGGCGGCGAGATCGTCGATTACATTTGCAGTGTTTCCGAATACAACATCAAAGCCGGCGCCTACACGCGCGCCGTCTTCTCGAACGAAAATATCTTCATCAAGCTGGAAGAGAGCGTCCGCGGCAAGGATGTCTATCTGGTGCAGACGATGGCTTCGCCCGTGCATGACAACTTCATGGAAATGCTCATCATGATCGACGCCCTGAAGCGGGATTCCGCCTGGCGCATCAACTTGGTCGTACCCTACATGAGCTATACGCGCTCGGATCAGAAAGATCAGCCGCGCGTGCCCATCTCCGCTCGCTTGGTGGCGAACATAATCGAGACCGCCGGCGTTGACCGCTACATCACCGTCGATCTGCACTCGGGCCAAATCCAGGGCTTTTTCAACATTCCCGGGGACGCCCTCACTGCCCTACACTTGTTGAGCGACTATGTCTTGCAGAAGCTGCGCGCTGGCGAGCTGGATGATCTTGTAGTCGTCGCCACCGACCTGGGCTTCGCCAAGAAGGGCCGCAATTGGGCGCAGATCCTGGGCGTGCCCTTGGCCTTCGTCGAAAAGCGCCGCGTCGACAATGCCGAGAATCCGCGCGCTCTCTCCCTGATCGGCAATGTAGAAGGCAAAAACGTCCTGCTCGTTGATGATGAGGTCAACACAGCCGGCAGCGTCGTCGAAGCGGTGAAGGTTGTGCGCGATCACGGCGCCAAGGATGTGCTCTTCACCTTCACCCATCCCTTTTTCTCCGAGCGGGCTTATGAGCGCTTCGCCGCTCTCGACCTGCGCGAAATCATCTTCACCAACACGCTGCCCATCCCGGAGGATAGAAGGCTGCCCAATATGACCGTGCTCTCGCTCGCGCCCCTGCTGGGCGAGGTGATCCTGCGCGCGCATGAGGGCCGCAGCGTCGGCGCGCTCTTTAATGAGTAGCTCGCAGCCCGCGAACGCAACAAGCGCCAGTCGCCCGGACAAGGAACTCTCTACCCGCGCGCTGGCTGCCGGCGGCCTGGGTTTCCTCGCGCTGATGACGCTGCTCTATCTGCTTGTGCAACAGGTCGGGAGCGCTGAACTGTCGGCGCTGGTCAAAGACGCTGGCATCTGGGGTCCAGTTGTCTATATCGCTATCAAGGCGCTGACCTTCACCTTCGCGCCGCTTTCGGCTGGTCCCATTCAATTCGCCTCGGGCATCCTATTCGGTGTCATACCGGGCGCCCTGTATTCTGTGCTGGGCGAGGTGATCGGCGGCTCGGTCAACGTAATGATTGCGCGCCTGCTGGGAAGACGCATCGTCAAGCGCTTTGTCGGCGAAGCGGCGCTGGCGCGCATCGACGAGTTTTACGAGCGCCACCTCGATGACTGGAAGTCGCTGCTAGCGGCGCGCTTGCTGCTCTTCTCGGTGTACGATTTCATCAGCTATGCTGTGGGCTTGGGCCATATCAGGCTGTCTGTTTATGTCCTCGTATCCTTTCTTGGCGGTCTAATACCGACTTATATTTTTGTCGCGATCGGGAATGAAGCGGCTCAGAATCAAGACGTCCTGCTGCTGCTGTACCTTGGCGCAGCCGCTCTCTTCGCGCTTTGGCTGCTCTTCCGCCGCCAGATCAGCCAACTCTGGATTAGACTTCAATCAAAGTCTGGTCATTGATCCACCCAGCCCGCAATGAAACGCCCAGATTTTGCAACCCGCCGTATGCTATAATCTCTGGTAGCTGTATACCCAACATCCTATGAGGACTTATGTTCCGCAACATCGTCAAGAAAGTATTCGGCGACCCGATGGAGAAAGCGCTCTCCGCCTATCAGGCGTCGGTCGACCAAATCAACGCGCTGGAACCAGCCATGCGCAGGCTCAGCGACGAGCAGATGAAAGCGAAGACCGCTGACTTCAAAGCGCGGCTGGCTGATGGCGCCCGCCTGGAAGACATCATGATCGAGGCTTTTGCCCTCGTGCGCGAAGCCTCCGTCCGCACAATCGGCTTGCGTCACTACGATGTGCAGCTGATCGGCGGCATCGTTCTGCACGAAGGGCGCATCGCCGAAATGAAAACCGGCGAAGGCAAGACCCTCGTCGCCACGCTGCCGCTCTACCTCAACGCCTTGGATGGGCGCGGCGCCCACCTCGTCACGCCCAACGACTATTTGAGCAAGCACGGCCTGCAATTCATGGGTCCGATCTATCATTTGCTCGGCTTAACAGCCACCGTGATCCAGAACACCGGCGGGGCGCCCGACAGCGGCTCTTTCCTCTTTGACCCCAACTTCATCTCCGATGACGCCCGCTATCAGAACCTGCGTCCAATCAGCCGGCGCGACGCCTACCAAGCCGACATTCTCTACGGCACAAACAACGAATTCGGCTTCGACTATTTGCGCGACAATATGGTGCTCGCCTACGACAGCTTGGTGCAGCGCGAGCTGCGCTACGCCATCGTCGACGAAGTCGATAATATCCTCATCGACGAAGCGCGAACGCCGCTGATCATTTCTGGCCCATCCGACGAACCCTCCGACTTCTACCGCCGTTTCGCTTCCATCGTCAAACGTCTCAAGAAGAGCAGCGAAGACAGCGTCGAAGCGGAGGAACCGGATGGCGACTTCGTGCTCGATATCGGCGACCGCATCGTCTACTTGACCGAGAGCGGCGTGGAAAAGGTGGAGAAGGCGCTCGGCCTGCATCAGCTCTATCACCCGGACAATGCCGAGATGCTGCCCTATCTCGACAACTGCCTGCGCGCCCAAACGCTCTATCAGAACGACAAAGAATACATCGTGCAGAACGGCGAAGTTGTCATCGTTGATGATTTCACGGGACGCTTGATGCCGGGCCGCCGCTTCTCCGAGGGGCTGCATCAGGCGATTGAAGCCAAAGAAGGCGTGCAAATCCGCCGCGAAAACATCACCATGGCGACCATCACCTTCCAGAATTTCTTCCGC
>JAPOYS010000142.1:5059-7614 GCA_026706455.1 Chloroflexota bacterium
TGGCCGGCATGACCGGCACCGCCCTCACCGAAGCCGAAGAGTTCGAGAAGACCTACGAGCTCGATGTCGTGCCCATTCCTACGCACCAGCCGGTCATCCGCGCCGATGAAAATGACTTGATCTACGTCAACGAGACCTCAAAATGGAACGCCATCGTCCAAGCCATTCAAGAGCGCAACAAGCGAAGCCAGCCGATTCTCGTCGGCACCGTCGCCGTCGAAACATCGGAGCGCCTCAGCAAATACCTGCACAAAGCGGGCATCAAGCATGAAGTGCTCAACGCCAAGCAGCATGAAAAGGAAGCCGAGATCATCACCCAGGCTGGCCGCCCCGGCGCCGTGACCATCGCCACCAACATGGCGGGCCGCGGCGTCGACATAATTCTCGGCGGCAATAGCGAAGGCCTGGCGCGGCAGTCTCTGCGGCGGAGTGGCATTGACCTTACCACAGCCAGCCAGGCGCAGTGGCGGAAGGCGCTCGCCGACAGCGAAGAACTTGTCGCGCGCGATCGGGGTGTAGTGCTGGAGGCCGGCGGTCTATTCGTGCTGGGCACCGAACGGCACGAAGCGCGCCGCATCGACAACCAGTTGCGCGGCCGCTCGGGCCGGCAAGGCGACCCCGGCGAATCCCGCTTTTACCTCAGCCTTGATGACGACTTGATGAAGCGCTTCGCCAACGACAACGTCAAGCGCCTGATGAAAACTGCCGGCTTCCCCGAAGACGAAGCGATCGAGCACGGCATGATCAGCAAGTCCATTGAGCAGGCGCAGATCCGCGTGGAGGGCCACAACTTCGATATTCGCAAGCGCGTCGTCGAATACGACGATGTCGTCAACCGGCAGCGCGAAATCATCTACGGGCAGCGCCTCGATTGGCTGCGGAAAGACGCCGCGCAATTGCACGCCGATTATCTCGCCATGATTGCGGGCCAGATCAATGCCGCCGTCGAAGAGGCCTTCGCCGCCGACCAGCAGGGCCTGCATCTCGAAGCCGGCGCCATGTATCAGCAATTGGCCAGCACGGGTCTGCCGCTGCCGGCGTCGATTACAGCCGAGGCGCTGGATGAATTAGAACAGGACGAAGTCAGCGCCCAAATCAGCGCTTATGCCGCGGCACTGTTTGAAGACAAGAAAACGCAATTGGAAGCGGCGCGCGACGGGCTGATGGAAATCGCCGAACGCCAGACCGTAATCCGCGCCCTCGATCACTTCTGGCAGCGGCACCTGACGGACCTGGATATCCTGCGCGAGGGCATCGGCTTGCAAGCGATCGCGCAGAAGGACCCCCTGGTCGAATACCAGCGGCAGGGCTTCCAGATGTTTCGCGTGGTCGAAGATACGTATCGGCAGATCGCCGCGCGCCAGATCTTTCTGGTCATGCCCGCGGTCGTGCAGACGCCCCAGCGCCGCCGCGAAATGCGCGAGCACCGTCCCGACTTGCAGATGGGCAACAGCGAGCGCCCCACGCAGCAGACCGTGCGCCGCAACAATCAGCGGCCCGGGCGCAACAAACCCTGCTGGTGCGGCAGCGGCAAGAAGTACAAACATTGCCACATGCGCGAAGACAATCTCTCGGGCAAATTCCAGCAGGCCGGCTGACACGGGCCTACTATGCTCCCGATCGGCGATATTGAAATCTACTTATTCAACGACGCCACCGCCTATATGGACCCGGGCGGACTTTTCGGTTTAGTTCCGCGCGTACTCTGGTCCCGCTACTACCAGGCTGACGGACGCCATTTGATCCGCACAGCCACACACAATCTGCTCATACGCGCCGCGGGAGCGAACATCATCGTCGATACCGGCTTCGGCAACAGCTTGAGCGACAGGCAGCGCCGCCACCTCCACATGAACGAGTTCGACGGCGCGCATCAAGGACTAGCCGCTCTAGGCATCTCGCCCGACGAAATCGACATCGTCATCGACACGCATCTGCATGATGACCACTGCACCGGCAATTTCCGCCTCGATGCTGAGGGCAGGCGCGCGCCCGCCTTTCCCAAAGCCGAATATCTCGTCCAGCGCCAAGAATATGAAGACGCGACCCAGCTCAACGAACGCACGCGCGGCACATACAAGCCCGAAAATTACGTCCCGCTTTACGCAGCCGGGCAGCTGCGTCTGCTCGAAGGCGACAGTGAAATAGTTAGCGGCGTTTCCGCGCTGGTCACGCCCGGTCACACGCGGGGCCACATGAGCGTCCGCATCGAAAGCCGCGGCGAACAGGCCGCCTTTCTCTGCGACCTGGCTTCGCTGGCAGTTCACTTTGAACGCCTCGCCTGGATGACCGCATTCGATGTCGAGCCGCTGGTCACGCTGGAAACGAAGCGCCGCTGGCAGCGCTGGGCGCTCGAGACCGACGCGTTACTGATCTTCCCTCACGACGCCATCAGGCCGGCGGGCCGCCTGACCCAGAACGAGCGCGGCCGCCTGACCGTTCAACCCGTGTCGTTTGCTTACGACAATCCCAAGTCCCTTCGATAATACGGCTGTAGGGGCGACCAATCTGGTCGCCCGCTGCCGCTGCGACTTGTGGTTTTGGGCGACATGGTA
>JAPOYS010000082.1 GCA_026706455.1 Chloroflexota bacterium
GCAGAGCATCCGGTTTACACCCGGAAGGTTATAAGTTCGAGTCTTATAGCGCCCACTCCTTGAGCAGCAACGACAGAGACGCTCTCGCGGGCGTCTCTCTTTTTGCGCTCTGGCCACCGGGGCAGCGCGCCGCAAAGCAGGATTGCCAGATTGCGCCAGCAAACTTGACAGAGCCTTGTCGATTGTCTACATTATGACAACACGAGCCAAATCCGGAAGCGGGCTATGTCTCAACCGGCGAGCAATGTGCTTGAAATACGCAATCTGAGAACTTATTTCCACTTGCCCGAAGGAACGTTGAAGGCGGTCGACGGCGTCGATTTGACGATCGCGCCCCATCAAACGGTTGGCGTCATCGGCGAGTCGGGCTCCGGCAAGAGCGTCACCGCCCAATCCATTCTGCAAATCGTGCCGCCGCCCGGCGCCATCGAATCGGGCGAGATTCTGTTGCGGCGCGGCGACAGCGAAGTCGATATCGCTGGTCTGGATCCGCGCAGCGCCGACATTCGCGCGATCCGCGGCGCTGAAATCTCGATGGTTTTTCAGGAACCGATGACCAGCCTCTCGCCCGTACATACAATTGGCGCGCAGATCGTGGAAGCCATCGTGCTGCACATGGAAAGGGACAAGAAAAAAGCCAAGCAGCTCGCGCTGGATATGATCAGCCGCGTCGGCATCTCGAATCCGCGGCAGCGCTTCGACGAATATCCGCATCAGCTCTCAGGCGGCATGCGTCAACGCGCGATGATCGCCATGGCCCTATCTTGCAGCCCGGCCCTGCTGATCGCGGACGAGCCAACCACCGCGCTTGATGTAACCGTGCAAGCGCAGATCCTGGAGTTGATGAAAGAACTGCAGGAACAATTCGGCATGGCGATCATGTATATCACGCATGACCTGGGCGTCATCGCTGAGATCGCCGACGAGGTCAACGTGATGTATCTCGGCCGGGTTGTCGAACGCGCGTCAACGGTGGAGCTGTTCAAGAATCCGCTGCACCCGTATACGCAGCGGCTGCTCAAGTCCATTCCGCGTTTGGGCGGGCGGGGCCAAAGACGCCTCGACGCGATCCGCGGCAACGTGCCTGTGCCGATGAATCCGCCGCCGCAATGTGGCTTCGCCTCGCGCTGCGACGAGTTCATCGACGGCAAATGCGATGCAGCCGTGCCGTCGCTCGTCGAAATGAAAGCCGATCATTTCGTGCGCTGCTACCTGCACAGCGATGAAAGCGAGCCGGTCTATGCCTGAGCCCAAGGAGAATGCTCAGAAACAAATCGGCGATGTGCTGCTGCGGGTCGAAAACCTCAAGAAGTATTTTCCGATTGAAAAGGGCTTTTTTCGTTCGGTGAAGGGTCATGTCAAAGCGGTCGACGATGTGAGCTTCACCATTCACGAAGGCGAAACCTTCGGCTTGGTCGGCGAGTCCGGCAGCGGCAAGACGACCCTCGGACGTTGCATCGTGCGCGGCATTGAACCGACCGACGGGAAGATTATATTCCGCCTCCCCGACGGCTCGGAAGTGGATATCGCCGCGCTGGACAAGAAGGACCTGCGCGCGGCGCGCAAGCACTTTCACATGATCTTCCAGGACCCCTACTCTTCGCTCGACCCGCGCATGTCCGTGCTTGAAATCATCGCCGAGCCGATCCGCAACAACAAGATCCTGTCAGAATCGCGCGATATACAGAATCGCGTGAAGGAACTGATGGACAAAGTCGGATTGGACATTCAACATCTCAATCGCTATCCACACGCCTTTTCCGGCGGCCAGCGTCAGCGCATCGGCATCGCTCGCTCGCTGGCGCCGAGCCCGCTCCTGATCGTCTGCGACGAGGCCGTATCCGCGCTTGATGTTTCGATTCAGGCGCAGATCCTAAACCTGCTGGAAGATCTGCAAGAAGAATTCAACTTGACCTTCCTGTTCATCGCGCACGACCTGTCAGTCGTCGAACATATATCCGATCGCGTCGCCGTCATGTACGTGGGCCAGCTGGTCGAGCTGGCGGATACGGAGTCCCTGTTTTCGGCGCCCAAACATCCCTACACGGAAGCGCTGCTATCGGCCGTGCCCACTACCGATCCGGAAATCAAGATGGATCGGATCATCTTGCCGGGCGAAGTCGCCAACCCGGCCGCGCCGCCCTCCGGCTGCTATTTTCATCCGCGCTGCCGTTACGCCGAGGAACTCTGCCAAAGGCAAGCGCCGGAATGGAGGGAAGTCGCCGCCGGGCATTTCGCCGCTTGTCACTTCGCCGACGAACTGGAATTACGCGCTGTCGAGCAAACGGGCTGATGGATTTCCTGGCGCTGTTCATCGCCGCTTCTTTGATCGGCGCGGGCTTGGTGGCTTGGGTGATAATTTGGACGACGAATCGGGCAGCGCATGGGGCGGTCACGCGCTACTTCAAAGCCAGCGAATACATCCTGGAAACGGGCGCGCCGCCGCCGGAATGGCTTAGAGATCCGGCTTGGAAGCGCCTCCTGCGCGCCTCAGCCTCTGCGAGGGGGAAAGCGGCGCAGTTGGAGCGACTCGACGATTTAATCCTCTTTTTTGAGCGCTGCCAATTCTATGAAGATGACTTCGCGCGCGCGGAGCATCTGGCGCAGTTGGAGCGCGTGCGGCAGTCCTGGCGCGACGGCGGGGCCGGCTAGGCGCGACTCCGATGCGCAACGGCGCTGCTCTATTACCATCCTGCCGGCGCCAATCTACAATTTCGTGACATACGTATAGTAAGCGCCTCGCGCTCGTTGATCCCGCGCGTTGCTGATGTATGTCTGAAGCGAGGTCTCGCCGCCGTCTAAGGATATATCAAATGCGATTCGCGCGTCCGACTCCGATACCGTCTTGGACCAAGTCTTGGCGCCGATCTGTAGTTTCGCATTGGTTGCGCCCAGCGCCCGGTCCGCTTCGCGCGGATAGGCGCGCAACTCAATCTGGTACCGCCCTGGCGTCGTCACGTCAATCCACCAATAGCCGTTGGCGTCGTAGGCGGGATCGTCGATCCAGCTTTGCCGCCAGGGGACCTGCCCCGCCGTCGGATGCCAGTCACGGGCGCAGAGCAGCGCCGGCTTCTCGTAGGGAGTACCGACCGGAATGGCGATGACCTGACTGAAGCTATCCTGCATCTCGTCCCAGAAGGCGTCGTAATCCTGCTGCAGGGCGGCCACAGTCAGCGGGTGGTCGGCGGCGATGTCATATTGTTGCGCGCGATCCCGCTCGATGTCGTACAATTCCACGCCGTTCACAAGACGCCAGCGTCCCTTCAGCAGAGCCGTTTGATGCCATTTCCGCGGCTTATCCGGCTGCAGTTGGATGATGATCGAGCGCTCGGGCAATTGGCTTTCGTCGCCTCGCGCTAGAGCAGCGAGACTTAAGCCGTCAAATTCGATTTCGTAATCGCGCTTTAATGCGCAAAGTTCAATCAGCGTCGGCAGAATGTCCACGTGCGCCGTCAGCTGGCCTATTCTGCGCCCGGCAGGCAGGCGTCCAAGCCAGCGCAAGAAGAAATTCACCTGATGCCCGCCATCGTAAACTGAACCCTTCTTGCCGCGCAGCCCGGCGTTGAAGCCGGCGCCGGTCGCTGGATCATAACCGGCCGCCGTACCATGATCGGATGTGAAGACGACCAGCGTGTCTTCATCCAGACCGAGCGCTCGCAGCCGCGCGAAAAGCCGACCCAGATTCTCGTCGAAGTTGGCGATCATGCCGTAGAATCTCGCGCGCTCTGGTAGTATGCCTCGCTTCAGGTAGGGGGCGGCGTATACGTCCGGCGCGATATGGGGCGCGTGCATCGCATTTGGCGCGAGGTAGACAAAGAAGGGCGCGGCCGAGTTCGCTTCAATGAACTCCAGCGCGGCCTCAAAGAATACATCCGTGCAGTAGCCGGCGCAGCGCGTCGGCTCGCCATTGCGGAAGTAGACATCATCGAAATAGTTGTTGCCCCAGAAATCAGGCAATTCGCCCACTCCGCCGCCGCGATGACAGAGCGTTTCGTCAAAGCCGCGACATTGCGGGGCGAAGGGATTATTGTCGCCCAGATGCCATTTGCCGAACATCGCCGTTCGATAGCCGTTCGCGGAGAAGATGTCGGCCATGGTCACGGCCGCCGGATCTAATAAATGGCGCCCGTGAATCACATGCCAGACGCCATTGCGCGCCGCGTATTGCCCGGTCAAGAGCGCAGCGCGGGAGGGCGAACAGAGCGGATCGTGATGATGATTGTCGAGTTGCACGCTTTCGCGCGCCATCTGGTCGAGCTGCGGGGTTACGAGATCGGGATTGCCGTGATAAGCGATATCACCGTAACCCTGATCATCGGTGATGATGAAGATGAGGTTGGGTTGTCGCCGCACGTCAGCGCCTCGCGGGCCTGGGCGCGCTAGACCCAACCCGGCGCTGCGTCATGGCGCTCCCAGCGGATGATGAAATCCCAGGCTTCGTCAATGGCGAGCAAGCCGAGCGGGTCGCGCCCCTGCAGGACATAATGGGCGCTATAGGTGGCTACGTGGCAGAGCCCCCAGCTCAAGCCGGCCAGCGGCTCGGAGTCTCGGCTATCGGTCCCGCGCAGGGCGCCGGCCGCTTGCGGCGGATCGATGATGGTCGCCTTCAGCTCGAAGTTTATGCCATCGGCCGCGTATTGAATCGTGTTCTTCTCGGGACCGCAGCGGGTCAGCAGCGCGCCAACGCCGCCGTCGAAGTTCCAGACCATCACCTCATGCCCGCTGTTTGTGATGGGATTGAGCGGAGATTTGACATAAGGACCCAAAGGCTCATCGGCGATGGCGACGCCCCACTTGCTTTCCATGTTGCTGTGGCCGATGCCTTCGCCCTTGAAATAGAGCCAATAGCGGCCCTCGCGGAAAAGCAGGGCCGGATCGTGCACGCGCAAGCTGTCGAATGTCCCTTGTACGCGATGCTGCAAAGGATGGGCGCGTACATCAACCTCGCCGGAGGGATCCGGCTCGACAACCGGCGCTGGCGTCTTCGTCCAAGGTCCATGCGGCGAGTCAGCCCATGCCAGCGCGATTGATTCCGGCGTGCTGCGATAGGTCGGCGCCTGGGTCACTTGATAGACCAGATAATAGCGACCCTCATGCGCCAAGACGTCGGGCGTGAAGATGCTGCGCTCGTCGTAGCTGCCGGCGGGACCGCGCTCAACCGCCGGCCCCTGTTCAACCCAGGTATGTCCATCGTCAGACGTGGCGTACCAAACATCGGTCAAATCCCAGGGCATGGCCGGCAGCGTTTCGGTGGCGCGTTCGTGACCGACCGGCAGGCAGGGATGCGCCCCGCGCGTGTACCAGACGAAGTAAAGGCCATCGACATCAATGATGCAGCTCGGGTCGCGGCGGACGATGCCCTTCTCGTAACCGAGCCCCTCAATGGTCGAATAGCGAAACTTGGCGAACCACGGGTTTGCCGCGTCTCGCCGCTCGAACCGCTGCATCGCGGCGCTCTCAGCCATTGTATTTCCTCTCCGCGCGTGAACTGCGCCGGGCGATTTAGATGTAGGTGCGGCGATGGCGGTCGAGCTCCCAGCGAATCAGGAAGTCCCAGGGTTCTTCGATGTCGGCCAGCCCCAGGTGATCTTGTCCCGGCAATATGAGATGCGAGCTATGCGGTATCACGTGGCTCAAGCCCCAGCTGAAGCCGGACAGGGGTTCGGTATTGCAGTCGTCGCTGACCCGCAGCGGTCCGGCGGCTTGCGGCGGGACGACAACGCGCGATTTGATTTCAAAGTTGAGGCCATCCGCAGCGAACTGAATGGTATTCTTTTCGGGCCCGCAGCGGTTCACCAAACCAGCGACGCCGCCGTCGTACTTCCAGACCACCACTTCGTGCCCGCTGTTGGTCACCGGATTGAAAGGCGATTTCGTGTAGGGACCCAAGGGGTCGTCAGCGACCGCGACGCCCCATTTGGACTCCATGTGGCTGTAGCCGATGCCTTCGCCCTTGTAATAGAGCCAGAACTTGCCGTCTCGAAACAGCAATGACGGGTCGTGAACCTGCAAGCTATCCCAACTGCCTTTAACACGAGCTTGCTCCGGATCCCCGCGTTCATCCACGTCGCCGGATTCGTCTGGTTCCAGAATCGGCGCTGAGCTTTTGCTCCAGGGTCCGTTTGGCGAATCGGACCAAGCGATAGCGATCGATTCCGGCGTGCAGCGATGATTGGGCTCAAGCGCGACTTGGTAGACCAAATAGTAGCGCCCTTCATGCGCCAGAATCTCCGGCGTGAAGACGCTGCGCTCGTCATAGGCGCCGCTGGGACCGCGCTCGACGGCGGGACCCTGCTCCTGCCATTCATAGCCATCGCGCGATGTGGCGTACCAGACATCGGCTAAATCCCAGGGGTGGGCTGGCAGCGTATCGGTCGCGCGCTCGTGCCCGACCGGTTTACAGGGCTACCTGGCGCGCGTGTACCAGCTATGGTAGACGCCATTGACCTCGATGATGGAGCTGGGGTCGCGCCGGACGACGCCCTGCTCATAGCCCAGCCCCGGCGCCAAGCTGTATTTGAATTTAGCGAACCAGGGATTGTCTTTGTCGGGACCTTCAAACCGCTGCATGGCGGCGCTCAACGGCAAGATATCCCTCCTTTTGGCAAAGACCGTGGCATGACTTGATCGCCATGCCACGATTTGCTCAGTGTGTTTGGGCTTAGCTGCCGCCCTCGAAATACCACTGTTCGGGCATGAACATGACCCACTGACGATAGGTCCAGCTCCATTGCCCGGTGGTGTCATTGGGCGGGGTGTTCTTCAAGTTCTTCTTGAAGAGCAGGGGCTGCGGCGGGCGTTGGATCGTGCCAATTTGATAGAGCCCGCCCATGGACAAGCGATAGAATTCCTGGCCTAGCGCCAGCCATTCGTCGGAGCCATAGCTGGACTCGAGGAAGGCTTCGCCGGCTGACCACAGGTCCTTGATCTCTTGCGGCGGCTCTTCGCCCTCTTCGCCCTCGGATTGCAGCCATTGACGCCAGAGATGGCCCGAAGCGCGGGCGCCCCAGTGCGGCCGCATGTTGGCCAAACCGTTGGCGACCTCCCCGATATCGAGCATGTCGGTGCCCCAGGCGGCCAAATCAACCTGATTGCCGTCGCGCAATTCGCGATACAAGCCGATTTCAATCAGCTTATAGCTCGTCTTGACGCCAACGGCATTCCAGTACGACGTAATCAGCTCGCCCATCTGGCGCCAGGAATCTTCCGGCACGGACACCTGGAAATTGAGGAAGAGCGTCTCGCCATCGGGCCGCAAGCGGAAGCCATCGGCATCGCGCTGGTCGAGACCCATCTCGTCGAGGAGTTGATTGGCGAGATCGGGGTCATACTGCGCGTAGTAGCCAGGCATCCAATCCTCGAAGAAGAGCGACGAAGGCACAGGCGAATTGGCTGATGGATTCGCCAAACCGAAGTAGACCAGCTCATTGATCTCATCGCGATTGATGGCGACGGACATGGCTTGACGGAAGCGGATATCCCAGAAGATGTCGCGCAGTTCCAGGGTCGGCGTCGTGAAGTTGAACATGATCGAGTATTCGTTGCCGCGGCTGTATTCGG
>JAPOYS010000052.1 GCA_026706455.1 Chloroflexota bacterium
TCGCCCAAAACCACAAGTCGCAGTGGCAGCGGGCGACCAGATTGGTCGCCCCTACGAGGCTCGCTTCTTTCGCAGGACTAACTTGGAACTACTTCTGTCATCAGGTGACATAGTGATCCGTTCAATACGATTGCGCATGGGGCTTGCCCTCGCCGGCTTGACGCTGTTGGCGGGCTGTCAAGCGCTCAGTGGCGAAGGCGTCGCGACCTTGGATGCCGATTTGACTGCCTACGCCTCGGAGAGCCAATTAATACGCGCTGTCGCGACGCAAGAGCAAATCATGGTAATCGAGACCCTGATTGCGGCGGGCACACGCGTCGCTGAGCTGTCGGCGGTGAACGCGGCACTGGGCGCGACGCTGCGCGCCAATTACACCGGAACGCCTGAAGTGCGCGCAGTTGTCGTCAGCGCTGAAGATATGGGCAGCTCGCTGGAGAGCGACCGGATGGATGAATCAATTACAACGCCGGCCGCCGCGACGATGCGCGTTTCGAACCTTTCGACAGCCGAAAGCGTTGACCCCGCTAGCGGCTGCTCCAATGGAACGATCAGCCAGTTTACGCCGGATGGCGAACGCATTTATGTCACGGCGCGCGTCACAGAGCTGCAAGCAGGCAGCTACTTTGAGGTGGACTGGCAATTCGATGAGCGCCGCATATATCAAGTGTCCTGGCTGGCCGATTACGCGAAGTCCGTCGAATGCATCTGGTTTTTTGCGACGCCGGTGGACTTTGCGTTCCTGCCCGGCAGCTATTCAGCCACGCTATATGTCGATGGCGAGGCGATCGGGACGACCGACTTTTCAGTAGTCGCGAGTTGAAATGCGAAGGGCTATGCCGCTATTTCGAAAAGCAGCCCGCGGTCTATCTATCCTGTTTCTAACCTGGCTCGGGATACTTGGTCCTTCGGCGCAGGACGAGATCCAGGCGCCCGGCGCGCGCCATCTGACTCAGCCAGGCGCGACGCAGACTCGCGTCGTTGAACGGGTTGAACATAACGTTCTGCATCGTCCCATTGCGCTCGCCGACGACAAGAATCACTGGATCGACCGCACCTACGCCTACGGCAGCACCCAATTCAATTCGCGCCCGGTCCACCTCGGCGTGGAGTTTGTCAACGCGCGCGAAACACCCGTGTTCGCGGCCAAAGCGGGCCGCGTCATATTCGCCGGCAGCGATGCGAGTTTGCAGCTTGGACCACAGGTGGATTACTACGGCAATGTCGTCGTGCTCGCCCATGAGCTATATTCCTTGGCGGGCCGCCAAATCTTCACGCTCTACGGGCATTTGGAGCGGGTCAATGTGCAAGCGGGGCAACTGCTGGCAGACATGGATCAGATTGGAACTGTCGGTTCCAGCGGCGTCGCGATTGGTCCTCATTTGCACTTTGAGGTTCGCGCCGGCGATCCATACAGTTATCGCCAGACACGCAATCCCGAGCTTTGGCTCCAGCATTACGTGGACAGCGGCATGATCGTGGGATCGCTGCGCCATCAAAACGGCGAGCCCATCTATGGCCGGCGCGTCACCATACGTTCAGAAGCTGGCAGCCGCGATGTCTTCACCTACGCCAGCGCGCTGGCAAACGGCGATCCGGTCTGGCGCGAGAACTTTGTTGTGGCCGATTTGCCGGCCGGCAACTACGAGATTGTTCATTTGGACGACAAGGGACTCGTCGTCTTTCGAGACGGCGTTCGGGTAGACGCCTACCGTACGACCTTCGTTGAAATCGTGCTGCCAGAATGAGCTGAGATCAAGCTTCGCGGATTGGAGTCGACGCCTTGATTTTGCGCCGACGAATGGCGGCAACGGGGCGGCGCGGGCAGGCGCGCCCGCAATGACGCTCGCTTGATTTTCTGGTCTGCGCCGACTATACTTGTTTGGCAGGCCTACTGCCTGAAGATCGGAACAGCCCTTTCACTCGATGCAGCGCGAACGAATTACGGATCACATTTTCGTCTTCCGAAGCGACCAGTATGCTCAGGTGACAGCTGGCGTCGTCTTGACCGATGACGGCGCGGTGCTGATTGATACCTTGCTCTATCCGGAAGAGACCGTTCGCATCAGGCGTTACGTGGAAGATGGCTTGGGCGCCAGCGTGAACTACGTCATCAATACGCATTTTCACGCCGATCACACGACTGGCACCTGCTTCTTCCCGGGCGCGCAGGTGATCGCCCACAAGCTGTGTCGAGAACTGTTGGACCGCCGAGGTCGGAACAGTCTGCGCCAAATGAAAAAGGCGGCTCCCGAGTTTGAGCCGGTGAGGCTAGTCTTGCCCGATATCACCTTCGAAGAGCAAATGACGCTCAAGATCGGAGCAACGAGATTTCTGCTGCGCGAAAGCCCTGGACACAGCCCCGACTCTATCATCTGTCTCTTGGAAGAAGAAGAAGTGCTCTTCGCCGCCGACACCGTGATGCCGATTCCCTACTTCGTTGACGGCAGCTTTTCCGATTCTGTGAAGTCCTTGTCACGCCTGCTCGAAAGCGAGTATGAGCATATCGTGCAGGGGCATGGCGATATTATTCTGCGCGGCGAAGTGCCAGGCAAGATCGCGAGCGACCTTGAATACCTGCACAGGATCGACGAGGCGGTGAAAGTCGGACTGGATAAAGGGCAGGAAGACATAGAGAATCAGGTCTCGCTGGCCCACTGCGGCAAGAGCCACGTCTTGCTGAACGGGGTCGTTCAGCAGTTGCATCAGCACAATGTTCGCGCATTGGTAAATCATTACCGGGACGAATCGGAGGAGCCGCCAGCGAGCCGCTCCGAGGACAAAGCCGAGAGAAGTTACGCATGGCATCAGAAGAAACTTATCTGACTCAAGAAGGTGAAGACGCTCTGCGCCGAGAGCTCAAACAGCTCAAGGAAGGGCGTCGGCCGGCTTTGGCGCGGAAGCTGAAAGAAGCGGCCGCGCAAGGCGATCTGAAGGAGAATGCGGACTACCATGACGCCAAGGAGCAGTTAGGCTTCATTGAAGGGCGCGTGCTGCAAATCGAAGCGATACTGCGCAATGCGATTGTGGTAGACAGCGGCGGCAGCAACGATGCGGTTCGCATTGGGTCAACGGTGGTCATTCAAGAAGACGGAATAGACGAAGACGAAGAATATCGCATTGTGGGCAGCGCCGAGGCGAACCCGCGCGCGCGCAAGATCTCGGAGAAGAGCCCAATCGGTTCCGCGCTTTTGGGCCAGAAACGCGGGGAGAAAGTCCGGGTGAAGACGCCCGATGGCGTCATCCAGTTGAAAATAGTTGATATTCGCTAAAGAGGCGCGTCCAGCCACCCCCGCGCCCAGCCAAACAGAATTAGATGAAACGAGAGCCCCATCATAGGTGGCGAGGCTTTTGCCCGGCGGCTACGAATAGGGCATGAAGTTTCCGGTGCCGCCGAAAGGATCGTCTTCATCGTCTTCCGGTCGTTTGGCCGGCTGCGATGCGCCAGCGGGACGGGGCGCTGCGCCTACCCCCCCAGCCGGCGGAGGCGGAGCGGGTGATGCCGTCTGCGACGGCGGCGTTAGTTGCAAATCCGCGTATTCGTTAAATGGAGAGCTCGCCGGCGCCGGATAACCCGCTGCGGGCAGCGATGCGCCTTGGCTCCGCTTGTGCCAAGCCAGCACTTCAATCTGCAGCGTTTCGATCCCGCTATTGGGCGTGCCGCCGCCGTAGTTGCAAAGGACTGACTTAATCTCCGCTTGGATTTGTATCGCGCTATTGTCGACTATCAGCTTGGCGCCCGGCGCAGCGGCGATGACATCGGTCGTCGGATCTTTAACGCGATTGCCCACTGCAGCCACCAGAGCCGGGTCGCTCAAGGCAGCGGGCGCGGCGAAGACCTTGGTGATGGTCTCCTGCGAGGCCATGTCGAAGCCCCAGAACTCGACGGACTGCAATTCATTGCCCACGCGGGTGGCAACAGAAATGCCGCATTCGCCTAGAAATTGGTTGCCCTGTTCCGGTCCCATCTCAATTGCGAATGAGTCGTCGTAGTTCTGTCCCTTGGCGTAAGTTGAGACCGTCTGCAAAACCGGTAGACCGTACTGTGGGTGGAGTCGGCCGCTCTTTTCCGTTTCATCATCGGCCCAGGGAGCGGCGGGCTGAGCATCGTTATACGCCTCGTAGGGCTCTGACGCGATCTCGGCCGACGGAGAAACTTGCGGGCGTTTCGCCGCTGTAGCCGCGGCTTCCTGTGGTCGAGACGCGCCGCCTGAGCCACTGGCAGGAAGCATCATCCGCCCAGCGATCGTCAGCGCTGGAATGGCCAAAGCCACCGCTGCCAGCGCCAAGATGATCTGCAATGAGCTTCCGACCAAACCCGGGTCTTGTGGGGCAATGGAGCCGACTAGGCTGTCGTAACCAGTAATCTCAGTGAGCGCTTCCAGGGCTGCGCGTTCAGCCGCCGGCACACGCGAGCTAATGGCTAAGCCTTCGACGACGCTTTTCGGATTCGGGATTTGCTGCAATACGAGCAAGGCGTTGCTGTCGTCGTAATGCACATCCGGCGAGTGGCCCACAGCCACCATGCGCACCCATTGTTGAATCGCCAGTGGGCTCATGTGGCGCGGAGAGGCGCCAGTGAACTCAGTTGGAATCACCACATAGGCGGTCGCCATCCCGATCACCATGCCGAGGAGGACGAGCAAGACGGCGCTGCGTTTGGGACCCGCTTCGATCAATTTCTGAATGCGCGGATTCGACGCACTGAGCCCGCTCCTGTTTTTCTGTCCGCCGGCCGCTTGGGCTGGCTGCGCGCGATTCGATTCCTGACCTTGAAGACTCATACGCTACGACCTTTCGAGTCCACGGTACTCAATTTGACTGAGACCAGGCGTACATACTTGGCGCGCGAAAGCATCGCCGCCGCCAATGTCTTCCAGTATAGTCACAGTTGCAAATCGGCGCAAAGCCAGACGGCGGCAGCCTTAGAAGACGGATTCTTGTTTTGCGGCGGCTTGGTCGGTTTGCTCGTCCAATCGCGCGAGGTCTTTGGGCAGCCGCCAGACGGTGTAGTCGCAATCGGGGTAGCGGCTGCAGCCGTAGAAGACGCGTCCCTTGCGGCTGCGCTTTTCCACAATCTCGCCGCGGTGGTCGGCGCCGCATTGTGGACAGAGCAGTCCCATACGTTTGAGATAGCGCTCGGTGTGTTTGCAGTCGGGGTAATTGGAGCAGCCGATGAACTTCCCGTAGCGGGAGTGTTTGATGATCAGATCGCCTTCTTCGCAGCGGGGGCAGACGCGCCCCACTTTTTCCACGACATTCTGTTTTGGCATCTTCTCTTGAGCGACGGCGAGACGCCGCTCAAAGGGATGATAAAATTCATCCAGCATCGGCCGCCATTCCAGCATACCTTTAGACACGTCGTCAAGCTGGTCCTCCATATTCGCAGTGAAGGCGTAATCCATTTCCACATCGAAATACTCAGACAGGAGATCGCTAACGACGCGCCCGGTCTTCGTGGGAAGCAGCCGGCGGTCTTTCTGCGTGACGTAGTCTCTCGCTTGAATGACACTGACCGTGGGAGCATAGGTGCTGGGGCGCCCGATGCCTCTGTCTTCCAACTGTTTGATCAGCGTCGCCTCGGTGTATCGCGGGGGCGGCTTGGTGAAATTCTGTTCGGGCCGCAATTGGCGCAGGTCAAGCGATTCACCCGTTTCAAGAGCGGGGAATGTTTGATTTTGATCGTTGCCGAGGTCGCGAGCGCGCAGCTCGTCTTTGCCGTATATGGCGAGATGACCGGCGAACTTCAATTTGCTGCCGGAGGCGCGGAAGAGATAGCGCATGTCGCCGGCTGTCTGTCCCGCTCGCACGTCGATGCGCAGCGTGTCATAAATGGCTGGCGACATTTGGCTGGCGACAAAGCGCTGCCATATCAGCGTGTAGAGCTGGAGTTGCGGCCGGCTCAAGGCTGCTTTCATCGCCTCAGGGGTCCGCGAGACGCTGGTGGGGCGAATGGCTTCGTGCGCTTCCTGCGCGCCTTTCGACTTGGTTTTGTAGACCGGCGGCTTCTTTGGCAGGTAATCCGCCCCGTGGTTGCGATCGATGTATTTCCGGGCTTCAGCGACGGCGCCTTTGGAAACCTGAACACTGTCCGTGCGCATGTAAGTGATGAGGCCGACCGGGCTGCCCTGGCCGATATCGATGCCTTCGTATAGCTGCTGCGCGATCTGCATCGTACGGCGGGCGGAGAACCCCCGGCGGCTGGAGGCGGCCTGCTGCAAGGTGCTAGTGGTGAAGGGCGCTGAGGGCCGCGACTGGCGTGTCCCGCGCTTAACCGCGTCAACGACATATTGGCTTTGGCGCAGGATGTCGACATGCGGCTGGATGGTTGCTTCACTGTCTAGCACGGGCGGCGTCTCGCCCTTGGGGTCGAAAATGACATTTTGGTCAGAGATTCTCACAAGGCGCGCTGTGAAACTTGAGGTGTCGCTGCCATTGGTTTGTTTCGCCAGTTCGGCATCAAGCGTCCAGTATTCGACCGGCCTATGCGCTTCGATCGCTTTCTCGCGCTCGACAACCAGGCGCAGGGCAATGCTTTGCACCCGGCCCGCGGACAGCCCGCCTCGGACTTTCGACCAGAGCAACTGGGAAACCTGATAACCAACTAAGCGGTCGAGAATACGGCGCGCCTGCTGGGCATTGACCAAATCCATGTTGATATCGCGCGGTCGCGTAAAGGCGTCGGCGACGGCGCTATTGGTGATCTCGTTGAAGACCACTCGTTTGACACCCGCCTGCGGCATTTCGGCAGCCGCCACAAGATGCCAAGCGATCGCCTCGCCTTCGCGATCGGGGTCGGTGGCCAGGTAGATTTCGTCGGCGCCTTCAGCGGCCGCCTTGAGTTCCTTCACGATCGCGCGTTTGTCGTTGGGCACCCGATATTCCGGCTCGAAATCGCGCTCGACATCAACGGAAAGGCGACTCTTAAGCAGGTCGCGCACGTGACCCAACGACGACATGACGGTGTAGCCGTCGCCGAGATAACCACCGATGCTGCGCGCCTTTGCCGGCGATTCAACGATGACTAGCTTGCCGACATTCCTGCGAATGCCGTTGGATTTGGCTCGGTTCTTGCGTTTCGTACGCGCTTTGGACTTCCGCCCGCGCTTGGGCTTGGTCTGCTGGCGTACTGTTCGTTGTGATTTCTCCGGCTTGGGGACGCCTTCATGCGCGGCGGTTGCGCCAGTCCGATACATGGACGTGCCGCATTCCGGGCATTGGCCGCGTGTAGCGGGCGCCCCCGCCTTGTTGTAGATCGCTTGCGGATCACGAATGTCGCGCTTCGTTCTGCATTTGAAGCAATAGGCTTGAAGCGATTTGCTAGCGCTATCAGTCATATCCCATCCTCGTGAGCGAGTGTGCGGTGTTAGAGATATTCTTCGTTGCCATTCTCGCGCAGGTAGTCGACCACCTGCTTGACATCTTGCGTACGCTCTTTGTGGCAGATTAGCAGCACGTCATCCGTGTCGACGACTACGATATCTTCCACGCCGATGGCCACGGTCAGGCGGTCGCTCAAGACGAGGGTATCGCGCGTGTCCAGGATGACGCGACTGTCGCTGGCATCGCCTTTGACGCAGTTGCCGAAGTTGTCTTGCGGCAGAATTTCGTAGAGCGAGGTCCAATTGCCGACATCGCTCCAGCCGATATCGCTGGGAATGACCGCGATGTTATCGGCTTTTTCCATAATGGCAAAGTCAATCGACAGCATGGGCATGGTTTCCCAGATGTCGTTCAGCTTTTCTTCATAATCCGGCGAGTCAAAAGCCGATTGCAGATAGGAGCACATCGCGTAGATCGCCGGCTGGTAGCGTTCCAAGTCACGCATGGCGCGGGCGACCCGCCAAATGAACATGCCCGAATTCCAGCTGTATTGACCGGAGGCGAGGTACTGCGTCGCGCGCACGATATCCGGTTTTTCCGTAAAGCGCCGAGACCGATACACGTCGAAGCCGCTGACTTGGTTGAGGGCATCGCCCTGCTGAATATACCCGAAGCCGGTTGACGGATAAGATGGCGAGATGCCCAGCGTGACGATTTTGCCATCTTGCGCCACCTGCCAGGCGGCCTCCAGCAGTCGGCAGAATTTCTCGCGCTGCACGATATGGTGGTCGGCTGGCAGGATGGCGACGGTGGCTTCCTGGTCGCGCCTTTGAATATGGCTGAGCGCCAAGGCGAGGGCTGGCGCCGTGTTCTTGGCATAGGGTTCGAGGATGAAGTTCTCGGGCGGGATCTCGCGCATCTCGTTTTGCAGGTCTTCAACCAACTCGCGCCCGGTGACGACGAAGATGTCTTCTGGGGTGAACATCGACAGAATCCGTTCGACGCTGGTGCGAAACATCGAGTGTTCATCGACGAGCGGCAGCATCTGCTTTGGGTGTCGAACGCGGCTCATCGGCCAGAGCCTGGCGCCGTGGCCGCCGGCCGCAATCAGCGCATAATAATGATCCATTGTCTCGGCTCTCACTCGCCCAGATTTCGCGCACGGCAGTATTGCATAGGTCCAGCGCTCTCTGCAAGTCCCTTTAATTCGAGCATGGTCAAGGTACTGGTCACGGTAGCCGTCGGCAATTGGGTCTGGCGCACTATGTTATCTACATGAATCGGGTCTGCGCCCAGCTGTCGCAATATGGCGCCTTCCGTCTCGTTTGCCGGTTGGAGCTGCTCGGCCTGGATGCGCGTCTGTTCCTTGACATGGGCGACCTCCAGTTCGTCCAGGATATCATCAACAGTTGAAACGAGCTTGGCGCCCTCCTGAATCAACTGGTTGCCGCCGCGTCCCGACGGGCTGAAAATATTATGGGGCAGGGCGAAGACATCGCGCCCCTGCTCAAGCGCGTGCGAGACTGTGTTGAGGGCGCCGCTCCGCTCCGGCGCTTCCGCGACCAAGACGCCCAAAGACATCCCGCTGATGAGCCGGTTGCGCTGCGGGAAATTCTTTGCCAGCGGTTTGGCGCCGAGCGGCAATTCAGTGACGATGGCGCCATTCACTGCGATTTCCTCAGCCAGATCTTCGTTGGCGCGCGGGTAGACGACGTCAATGCCGGTTCCGACCACGGCGACAGTGCGCCCGCCAGCGTTTAGCGCGCCCCGATGGGCGGCCGCGTCGATGCCCTGCGCCAAACCCGATACAATCGTGAAGTCTTGATTTGCCAATTGGTATGCCATTTGACTGGCGGCGTCCCAGCCATATTTGCTGGCTTTGCGCGTGCCAACGACCGCCAGGCAGCGGTCCAGATTTGACTGCAAGTGTCCGCGGATGTAGAGCAACATAGGCTTGTCCGGCAGTTGACGAAGCAAGGGCGGATATTCCTCGTCGTCGAGCGTGACGAGCGAGGCGTCGGCTGCGGCGACGGCGTCCCTCTCTTTTTCCAGATTTATCGTCCGTCGAGCCTCGCAGAATTGCCGGAGCAGAGCCCGCGGCAAATCAAGGCGCATCAAGCTCGCGTCCGGTTCACGCCACAATGCTTCCGCCGAATCAAAGCGGTTCAGAAGGCGCGAAACCTTGACGATGCCAAATTTAGGGAGGAGCTGAAGCCCCAGCCAGAATTGTTGATGCGAGCGCGGCTGCATAAATACTAGCCAATGAAGCGTAAACACCAAAAGCATATAACGCAACAATTTTCTTTGTCAAGTACACTGCCGATATCGGAGCAGCCGTCGCTCTGGCGCGGTGCTTCGGGAATTGTTGGACGCGGCTACGTAGCGTTGTCGCCTGCTTGGGAGGCCGGGCTGCGCGGCAGCAAGCCATCCGGCAATTGCATGGTGATGCTTTCCGCGTCGAAGTCTATGTTGAGAATCGTCTCTTCATGCGCGGGAATCAAGACTTCGCCGAAAGTTTCGCTCTCGACAATGTAGACGTCGTTGGCGCCGGTCTGCAAGACTTCTTTCACAGTTCCGATTTCGACATCGCCGGCAATCACTTTCAAGCCGAGCAACTGGAAAAGATAGTATTGGTCTGCTTCAAGAGGCGCAGCCTGCTCGACGCTGATCATCACCAGCTTGCCGCGCAGCAACTCAGCCTCGTTGCGATCGCCGCAGCCGGCGACTTGCAGCAGGGCGTATTCCTTGTTGAAGCGGAGGCCTACCAACGCGCGTCGGTCTAGGTTCGCGGCCTCAGGCGAGTCGCCCAGGTAGACGGTTTTGAGCTGGGAAATTCGCTCAGGATTGTCGCTTAAGACGCGCGTCCGCAGCTCGCCTCGCAAGCCATGGGGGCGTAGGATCTCACCGATTACCAGGTATCTGGGCTGGGCGCGCGCGCTTGCCACCGGAGGGCTATTCGATTTCCAGAATCACCCGCCGGCGCCGCTCGCGTCCGCGGTCCTGATCGGGCGACGGGAGGGCGCGCAGCAGGGCGCGAATCGAATTGGCCACGCGGCCGTTGCGCCCGATGACGCGGCCCATATCGTCAGACGCGACCGACAACTCGAGAATGAGGCTGCGGTTGGTCTCTTTGCGCTTCACCCTGACTTCGTCCGGCGCATTGACCAGATTCTCCGCGATGTATTGAACCAATTCTTCTTCCATCGTGGGGCGCTCAGTCGTCTCGCTCAATTGTCATTCTCCGCCGCCAAGCGCTTGGCTTCACGCGCTTTGATCTTGCTTTCGCCATCGCCGGGCGCCGGATGATTCGTCTTTGGGCTCGGCAATTCCGGGCGGTTTTCTTCCGCTTCTCGGACGAGGTCTTCCATGCTTTCGCCGGCGCGCAGGCGCTGGAAGCGCTCCCAGGTGCCGGTGTGTTCCAACAGGCGGCGCACGGCATCGCTGGGCTGCGCGCCGACGCTGAGCCAGTACAAGGCGCGGTCTTCAGCGATGATTTCAGTCGTGGGTCGGGTGCGCGGGTTGTAGTGCCCGATATTCTCCAGATAGCTGCCGTTGCGCGCCTTGCGCTGGTCGGTGACCACGACGCGGTAGCTCGGCTGGCGTTTCAAGCCTTGACGGCGAAGACGAATACGAACCATGTTTATTCTCCTACTGCCCGGCTTATGCGGTTAAGCCGGGGATATTGGGCATTTTGCCTCTGCTGAGTTGATTCATGAGCCGGCTCATCTGCTTGAATTGCTTGAGCAGATCGTTGACATCGCGGACTTCGACGCCGCTGCCGGCGGCGATTCGCTTTTTGCGGCTGGCTTTCAGGATGCGCGGATGGCGGCGTTCGCGCGGCGTCATCGAATTGATAATCGCCTCGACTTTCTTGATGCGCTTTTCGATGTCCTCGTCATCGAAATCGGCTTGCATCTGCAATTTTGACATGCCGGGTATCATGCCGAGGACCTTGCCCATAGGACCCATGCGGCGGATCTTCTGCAATTGGTCGAGGAAATCCTGCAAAGAAAACTCGTTCTTCATAATCTTGCTTTGCAGGCGCAGGGCTTCTTCCTCTTCATACAGGGTCTCGGTTTTCTCGATCAGCGATATGATGTCGCCCATGCCGAGAATGCGTTGAGCGATGCGATCCGGGTGGAATAACTCAAGCGTGTCGGCGCTGACCTTTTCACCCGTGCCCATATACTTGATCGGCACGCCGGTCACCGCGCGCATGGACAGGGCGGCGCCACCGCGGGCATCGCCGTCTACGCGGGTCAGGATCAAGCCGGTGAAGCCGCGCGCGATGTTGACCGCTTCCTGCCCGGTCATGGCGTCGGCGACCAGGAGAATTTCCGCCGGCGCCGCGATGCGCTTGATCGCTTCCAGCTCATCCATCCGCGTCTCGTCGATTTGCAGACGTCCGGCTGTATCCACAAGCACGACATCAATTGCGGATTCGCGGGCATGCTTGAGGCCGCGCTTCACGATCTCTGGCGGCGAAGCGCTCGCGCCCTCCTCGTAATAGGGGACGTTGATCTGCTTCGCGAGCGTGACCAATTGGTCAACGGCGGCCGGGCGGTAGGTGTCGGCCGCGATCATCAGCGGTTTGCGCCCGTCAGCGCGCAGGCGGAGCGCCAGTTTCGCCGTATTGGTCGTTTTGCCCGAGCCCTGCAAGCCGACCATCATGATGACGTGCGGCTTCGTGCTGCCGCTGAAGCTCAAGCGCCCCGGCTCGCCCAGCATATCGACCATCTCTTCATGGATGATCTTGACGACCTGCTCGCTCGGCTTCAGCGCCTTGTGGACCTCTTCGCCCAGCGCGCGCTCGCGCACGTCCTTGATGAAGTCTTTGACGATTGGCAGGGCAACGTCGGCTTCCAGCAGCGCCATGCGCACCTCGCGCATGACCGCTTTGACGTCCGCTTCCTTGACGCGCCCGCCCTTGCGCAAACCTTCAAAGGCGGTGTCCAGTCTTTGGCTGAGCGATTCAAACATGGAACTTCCCATCGAAATCAGCGATGAAGCATTCTAGGCTAGAGTCGCGGCTTAGTCAAGGCGGCGCTTGCTGGGGCAGCGGCAAATGTGACGGATAAAATGCACATTTGCGATCATGGAGTATTTTTCACCACCGAGGACACCGAGATAATTTTGATCGTTTTGCAGAGTCCTCATAGTCGGAGGTTTCTGCTGGTCATTCGGGATCTTCATTTTCAGATTGGGCGCATGCGAATGCGCGCCTATCAATCCGCCTGGCTACCGCCGACCGGCACATAGCGCAGCATCACGAAAAATGCGAGCAAGCCCAGTGAACCGGCTACCATGCCGATGAATATAAAGTTTCCGCCGCTAAGTTTGTAGATCAAGGCGCCGGCCGCAGCGCCCGCCACTCTTCCCAGCGAATGCGCGCCGACGTTGGCGCTCATCATCACAGCGCGCGCGTCGGGCAGGATTTCGCTGAAGAGCGGAATCGCCGAGACGATCGAGGTTTCGATGGCGATGAACATCACAAAGATGGCGAACATGGCCAGGGGCAGACTGAAGTTCAAGTGGGGAATGATGAAGAAACAGATGGCGGCGAACATCATGCCCCACATCGAGGTCGGCTTGGTTCCAAGTCGATCGGCCAAGGTGATGACGATGATCTCGCCAATGACCTCCGCCACAGCGATCACGATGGTGACGGCGCCGAGGGCGGTTAGCACGAGGGCGAAGCTGTCTTCCATCCACAGGCCGTAATTGATATAGAAGATCTCGTGCGCCGCCGTCAGGCAAAGTGTATAGAACAGCGCGAAAAGAGCCGGCGGGTACGAACTGACCACGCGCATGGCCGCCAGCGGACCCATGACACGAATCGCGCTAGGCTGCTTTGCCTTGTCGTCGGCTTCGACGAAGAGCCACAGCGCCAGCGCGCTCAAGGCCAAGAGAATGGCGAGAAAGACGAATATCGCCCGCATGGTGCTGACTTCCAGCAGAAAGCCGGCGACCGGAGCGGCGATCACCAAGGACAGCGCCCAACTGAGCTCGGCGATGCCCATCACCCGCGCGCGCCGGCTGAAGTGAATGATGTCGCCCAGATAGGCCTGGAATGTCGGATCGTAAATGATCTTGCCGAGGCCAAATCCGAACATGACCAGCACAAAAACGCCGTAATCCGAAAAGACCGCGCCCAAAATACTGATGCCGGTCATCAGCAGCAGCGCGCCGACCATCACCGCTTTTTTGCCATAGTGTTCTGATACAGTGCCTAAAAGCGGACTGAGTAAGCCAGCTGCGTTGGTCAAGGCGATGACATTTTGTATGCTATCGGCTGATACGCCAAAAGCGAGGCCGATGGAAGCGACGAAGGGATAAGGAAAACGCTTGGATACATTGATGGCCAGTCGCGCGAAGACGATGGCGAAGATCGACTTGTAGACTTTGTCGCTCAAGGGCGTCTCGATTCTTCAGGCAGCCTTCAGCCGCTTTCGAAGAGCATTCTATCACAGGCGGGTACGAAGTCCGTCAGGCTGCGGTAGTCCCGCGCAAACTCGGCGGCGCGCGCCCCGAGCACGACAGTTGGCACCTCGTTGAGCGTATGCCGGCGCCCGCTCAGATCCTCCATATTGCCGTGATCGCTAGTGATGACGACCAAGCCTTCGTCGGCCTGCCATTCCGCTAGAAGGCCGCCCAGCACAGCGTCGAAGCGCTCCAGAATCCGAAGGCCTCGTTCGAGCGTGCCGCGATGCCCGATGCGGTCGGTGAGCCAGTGCGAATGGAATGCGAAGTCGTAGCCGCGAGACAACTTTGCCATCAGCTTGCCCGCTTCTCGGGGCGAGTATCGGGGCAGGCTCTCGAATCCGAGATGAGCGCGCCAACTGTCCGTCGTCCACTCGGCGGTCAGCGCCCGGCGAGCTATAACATCGTCAAGGGTGAAGTGCGGCAATCCGGACTCGTAGGCAGCCTGCTGCACGCTCGAACGCAAAGTCTTGCCGCGCGCGAAATCGGCCAGCAGACGCGGCGGATAAGCGGTCAGCAGCCGCGCCGATTTGCCGCGCAGCTCCAGGCGTTTGAAGTAGCTGTGCTCGGCGATCAGGGCGCGCGTTTTCGCTTCTGGTTTGGGTCCGTAGTGACGTCCGATAAGCCGGGGCGCATTCACGCCGGTGAGCAGGCTGGCTTGCCCAGTGCCGCTTTGCGGACGTCCAGGAACGCCGAGCCGCGCATCGGTGGGGATGAATACGGCTTCGGCGCTTTCCTGGGGACCGGTCGTAGCCAGCCAGCGCTTGCCGTTCGCGAGCCCCCGCATGAACGGCGTGTCGGCCAGCGCGAAAGGGTTGCTTTCCGGATCGTCGGCGCCGAGACCGATACCGTCCAGAAACAGTGTTAATACGCGCATTGCAATGGGGGCGGATCCGCTTCGCCGGTCACGAGCGGTCGGCGTCGTATGACAGAATGAACGGGTTGGTCAAGCGCTCGCGGCCGATGGTTGTGCCGCCCATGTGCCCGGGCAGCACTTGCACGTCATCGTCGAGAACCAGCAGCTGCTCGAAGATGGATTGCATCAGCAGGTTTTGGTCGCCGCCGGGCAGATCGGTGCGACCAATGCTGCCGGCGAACAGGGTATCGCCACTGAATAACACCTTGTGCTGGGCGAGATAAAAGCTGAGGTGGCCGGGCGCGTGCCCTGGCGTATAAAGGCTCTGCAGGCGAATCGAGTCCAACTCAATCGTTTCGCTTTCGCTGCTGAGCAATCGATCGGGCGCGGCGGCGGCTGGCAGGCGTCCTAAGCCAAAATACTGCCCTTGCAGCGGAATCTCATCCAAGAGCGCTGCGCAGTCCTCGTGAATGAGAAAGGGAATCTGCAATTGCCGCTTGATCTCGGCGCTCGCCAGCACGTGGTCGAGGTGCGCGTGCGTTGCCAGCATCAGCTTGATGGTCCAGCCTTCGTCGGCAGCCGCCCGCATGATTGCCGGCGCGTTGTCAACGGGATCAATCAAGATGGCATTGCCCCTGTCTATATCAGCGACCAAGTAGGCGTTTGTGGCGAAGGGGCCGAGGGTCAGCGACTTAATTCTGATCGTCATGTGGTTCCTTTCAGGCGCTGTTGGGATCCTGTCTAATGATAGCCGCAATTTCCCGGATTTCCCGCATCTTCAGCAGAACGGCGACAATAATGAATACAAGCAATCCGACGACGCCTTCCAGCGTTAGGCGCAAGATCGTGAAGCTTAGGCTCTGGCTCGAGACGACTCCGAGCCAGAGGAGGTCGACAAGGACAATGGCGGCGGCCATGACGAGCGATGCCGCGAGCGTCTTCAGCAGCGCGCGCGCGAGCGTATCCTCGTGAATGCCCTGCCAGCGGCGGCGGAGGATGACAAGCAGAGCAACAACCTCAAACATGACGCCGAGAGAGTTGGCGAGCGCCAAGCCGCTGACATTGCCGATTTCACGCTGCAAGCCCAGGTGGGCGAAGGAATGAGCCGCCGAGTTTAGGAGCGCGTTGGCGTCAACCGCGCGCAGGTCGCTGAAAAGGAAGGCGGCGACAAAATTGATAGCGGCGCCGCCCAGCGCGGCGAAGAGCGGCGTCAAGGTGTCTTTGTCTGCGTAAAAGCTGCGCGCGATAACTTCCAGCGCCGAATGCACGATCAAGCCCAGCGTGAACATGCTCAGCGTGCTGTACACCAGAGCCGAAGCTGAGGCGTCAAATGCGCCGCGCTCAAGCAGGCTGATGAGCGGTCGGCCCAAGACAATCAGACCGACGGCCGCGGGAATGCTGCTGATCAAGATAAAGCGCAGCGCGCCTGTCATCGCGCCGCGTTTGCCCGCCTGGTCATCCACTTCGCTCAAAGCAGCCAGTGTAGGGAAGATCACGATGCCCATCGCCGTGCCGATCAAGGTCTGTGGAATCTGCATGAGCCGCCAGCCCCAATCCAGCGCGCTCACAGAACCGACGCCCAGGCGCGAGGCGATGTTATTCATCACAAGAAAGTTCAAACTGAAGACGCCCAAGCCGCCGATCCGAGGCAGCATCAAGCGAATGACCCGCCAAAGCTGTGGGTTGCGCAATCCCAAGTCGAAACGCCAGCGCATCTTGTAGCGGATTAGACCGGGAACCTGGATCGAGAAATGGAGCGCCGCGCCCAAGACCGCGCCATAGGCGATGCCATGAACGCCGAAGCGCGGCAGCAGGAAGAGCACGCCCGCAAGAATGCCGATGTCGAACATGATCGGCGCCAGAGCGGGCAGCAGGAAGTGCTGATGCGAATTGAGGATGCCGCTGAATATGCCGCTTATGGAGAAGATGATTGTGCTGAGCAGCAGGATGCGCATCATGTCTGTCGTATTCTGGGCGGTGAGCGCGTCAAAGCCGGGCGCGACAACATTGCTCACAAGCCAGGGCGCCATGAGGAAAACGGCTGCGCTAATCAGCAGCGCCAGCGAGAATATGAAGTTGATCAGGTTGCTCGCTAGCTTCCAGGCGGATTCCTGGTTGCCGATGGCGAGAAAGCCACTGAAGACGGGGATGAAGGCGTGAGTCAGCGCGCCGCCCGAGATGAGGATCACAATCAGCTCGGGGATGCGATTGGCGGCTACATAGGCGTCTAGTTCGCTGCCGACGCCGAATGCCTGCGCGATGATCAAGGTCTGCAGGAGGCTGATCAGCTTGGCGGCTGCAAAGGCGACCATGACGATGAGCGTCGAGCGGGCGATGCTGCGGTTGCGCTGCCAATGCGAGAGCCCAGCTTTACTGCGCGCAGCCATGCCTCAACCTAGTTCAGCGCATCAAGGGCGGCGCGGGCCGCGTCAAATCGCGGATTGTAAACCAAGGCGCGGCGGAATGAAGCGGCCGCCGCCTGCCTGTCGCCGCGCGCCTCTTGTACGCGTCCCTGCCAGTAATATGTTTCTTCGAGTTCACGGGCGTTGTTCTGGTTGATGCGCACCAGGCTCAGGACATCATCATATCGCCCCAGTTGGAAATAGGCTTCGAAGGGACCGTATTGATACCAGTGCATGCGCCAAGGCAGCTGCCCGGTGCGATTGGCTTGATCGTAGGCGGCCGCCGCCTCCTGGTAGCGCTCCAGCGCAACGAGCGACGTACCCATATTGAACCAGGCAAATGCGTCTTGGGAATTTCTTCGCGCCTCTCGCTGAGCGGTCTCAAAGGCAAATTGCGCGGCGCCATTCTCGTCCCAGTAGTCCCCCAGCAGAGAGCGCAGCAGTTCTTCGCGCTGCGGTTCGTAGACGATGATGAATGTGCGGTTGAAGGCTTGCCAGTTGTTGTCGACTTCGTTGTAGCTGATGCTTACCCCCTGGGCGGCGTCGCCAACGCCCAGGAAGCTGTCGAAAAAGTAGAAACGATCATAGGCGTCATCGTAGGCGACCAGCACGCGATAATGCCCGATCCAATCGTAGGCTTCAAACATGGCGCCCGTCTCGATGACGACTGGAAACTCGTTTGCCACCAGGAGTTTCAGCAGGTCGAGCGTCCCACCCATGCGGACGATCGCCTTGACGTTGCTTTCTTCTTCAACGAAGCCGGCCAGTTCGCGCGGGCTGACATTCTTATCTTCGCGATTCGGTTTGAGGCGCTCGGCGGCGAAAGCCTGGTCGCGCGTCCAGCCGTAGTAGCTGAGCGCCATCGTGATGGTGGCTGGACCGCAGTTGTTCCAAGTCTGCTGTTGATGCAAGATGCCGTAGATTCGCGCCGAGGGCGGGAGCGCGCGCGCGCGTCTATTTTCCGATTTTGCCTCTGGGCTAGGCGTGGCGATGGGCGCCGCGGTTGGGGACGCTTCGACGGCTCTCGGCGGCGGCGTCGCCGTTGCGGTCGCGACTGGCGTGGCGGTGGCTGGCGGCGTGGATGTGGGAGACTCGAGATCGGCAGTGGCGACAGCCGAAATTGCAGTAGGCGAGGCGATGTCAAGCGGCATATCCAAGAGGGAGAGGGCGGCCTCGGCATTGTCGGGGGCAATGATTGTCGGGAAAACGCCGCCCATCGGCGTTGGATTCCGCAGAATGCGCATGAAGGGCAGCTGGTCGATGATCCGCTGCTGCTGCGCGGGCTGGAGTATTTCGCGGAAGCCGAAGACGACGCCGGTGATACCGAGGACGACCAGCGCAAAGAAGAGCAATACGCCCCAGAATAGCAGCCGGGGCGGCGCCCGCAGTCCATCGTCGCGGCGCTTGAGATAATATGCGCGGCTCGGCTGGGTGTCGTGCAAGTTGCGCAAGTTAGCGGTCTCGCCATTCGCCTTCAGTATCCGACGGGCTGAGCGGCGCCCATCATCAAGCCGCCAGCGCTCTATAGCCGTCAAATCTCATAATATAGCCGAATCGAGTCAGTCGCCTGACGCGGATGGAGGAAAAGTTGCCGAACCGTAGCTTAACTCATCGAGATAGGCTTGCAGGATGATCCGCGCCGCCAGGTCGTCAACGGGTTCGCGCGGCTCCCGATTGACTTGCTTCGCCAAGGCGCGCGCCTCGCTGCTCGTTAGATATTCGCTGGTCTCGGCGACGGGCAGCGGGACGGCGCGGCGCAAACGGTCAATCCAGGCGCGAACGATTTCGGCTTGCGTGATAATTCCAGCAGGCGCGTTGGGATTGTGCGGGACGCCAACTACGAGACCTACGGCCGCTTCTTGCTTCGCGATCGCGCCTATCGCCTCAAAGTCTTCCGCGTCGCCGCGGCTATTTAGAATGGCGAGCTCCCGCGCGCTGATGCCCAAGGCGTCGCTGATTGCGAGACCGATGCGTTTGCGGCCCGGGTCAATGCCGATGAGTCGCCCAATCATGCGCTGGCTTTGACGCGCAGATCTATTCGCAATGGCAGAATCGGCAACGTTTCAAAACCGTGCGGATACACTTCCAATACGGGTGGACTCGATTCTGAGATCTTCGGCAGAGCGGCAAGCAGATCGCGCGCCTCGTCCAAGCTCAAACCGGCCAACTGTCGGCGCAGTGAATCCATGTCCAGTTCAACGGCGACGGCGGCGCTGCTCGCGACCGTGAAATGGACCTGCCCCGCCGTCCGTCCCAAGGCAAAGGGACCGCGATCGTATTCAATTGAAGCCGGCGAGAGCGCCTGGCTCGGCGCTAGATTCGATTTGAGTTTCGTCAGCGCGATCTGCCGGCCATAACGTTCGTCAATCGCCAGCGCGCTTACGATGGCGCGCATCGTGAGAGTTAGCTCGCTGGTCATCGTGCCGACTTCAGCTGAGAAGCTCGTCCATTCTTTGCGCTCGTCTTCAATGTGAAGCGACTCGATGACGATGGTCTCGCTATCGGACAGGGCGGAACGCATCTTGTCGAAAGCTAGCGATTGCAGCTGAATGCGAACACTATCAAGAAGGCGCGCCCGGTCTTGCGCGTCGACGACCTGGACGCTTCTATTGCCGCCGCCGGCCGCTGGCGCGAGATTGATAACGGATACGCTGTCAGCCAGCGCGCCGAAGACGGTGTTAATCATACCGGCGCCAACATTGCCAATACTGCCGCGAAAGCCTTCTCTCGCTGCGACTGTGGCGTCTACGCTCTGCCCGTCGCCTGCCGGCACGACGACATCGGCCGCCGTCTCAAAGAGGATCGGCTCGCCGGCGCTGGTCGCCAGGATTGTCCCTTTCGGAATGGAAACGCGCTCGTCCCCCAGATTGGTGAAAGTCACCAAGCCCGCCGATGAAACGCTGTCCAACCAGAATATGCCGCTCGCTGGTATTGAGGCAGTTGTCTCCACAGTTTCGCGCAGCGTCTGCGCCGGTATAAGGCCCTTATCAAGGTCGATTGTCTCCGCCTTGCGGTCGGCTACGATGTCTACAATGGCTGAGACTTCCTCCTCGTAGAGGCTAAGCCGCACAACCGCGCTCGGCAGTATGACATATAGCGCCGCGCCACTGACGCCGATCAGCAGCGCCAGGACGATTAAGCGTTCGAGGGCTGTTCGCCAGGGAGCATGCCGTTTGCGATTCTCGATACGGGCGGCGATCAGAGCCAGGTCTTCGGGTTGCAAATCGGCGTTGGGCTTGTGATAACGCGGCAGGAAGATTTTCTGCCGGCCCCGTTTCCAGCGTTCGTTCGCGCTGGCGGCGATCGACGCGAAGCAGCTGATGTTGAGCTCGGCGGCGTGGGCGGTAACAGTTTTGTCTTGGGAGACGAGCGCCAATTGAATCGCGCGCCGATAAGCCTCGCGCTGAATCAGCACGAGATCCAACTTGCGCCGGAACAAGGGCGTATCCGCGGGCCAGACAAGGAGGATGCGGCGCCCGCGGAATTGGGCGAGCCGCGCGCGTACCGAGACGATCGTATCAGCCGCCGCAAGCTGGATATGTTCGGTTTCGGTCGACATCAACTAGAAGTATATGTCGAATTGGGTTCGGAGCGTGGCCAGACGCCCCTAAATGGCTACTTACGCTTCGGCGATGAGTTCACGCGCTGCATCCAAAGCGGCCGGGATTTTGCTGCTGTCGACCCCGCCGGCCTGCGCCATTTGCGGTCGGCCGCCGCCGCCGCCACCAACGATGCGGGCGATTGGCTTGATCAGGTCGCCGGCGCGGAGACCGCCTTTGACCAGCGCGTCCGATACAGCGACCACGATCTGCGGTCTCCCGTTTATATCGCTGGCGAGCACCATTACACCTTTGTCTATGCGATTGCGGAACCAATCCGTCATTTCGCGCATCGTTTCCACCGGCGTGTCGTCTAATTGAGCGACCAGCGCTTGCACGCCATTGAGACTCTCTAGCTCGCCTTCAATCATTCGGCTGAAGCGGTCGCGCGCCAGTTGACGCCGCAAGTCGTCGATTTCGCGGCGCGCCGCGCCAAGTTCCGTCTGCAGGCTTGCGATCCGCATGACGACTTGGTCTGGGTTGGCGCTGAGCTGGCGTGAAGCGGCGTCCAAGGTCGCCAGCTGCCGCTGCAAGAATTCGTTCGCGGCGCCGCCGGTAAGCGCCTCGACGCGCCGAATGCCAGCGCTGACGCTGCCTTCGCTGGTGAATACAAAGCTGCCGATTTCGGCTGTCCGGCTTACGTGCGCGCCGCCGCACAATTCGAAGCTGTAGCGTTCGCCACCATCGGCGATGACGACCGTCCGCACAGTATCGCCGTATTTCTCGCCGAAGAGCGCCATGGCGCCTTCCCGCCGCGCCTGCTCAAGCGACGTATAACTGGCGCTTACGGCATAGTTCTTCAGGATCGCGCTGCTGATTTCGCTGGCCACCGCAGTCAGTTCCTCGGCTGAAACTTTCTCCGGGTGCGAGAAGTCGAAGCGCAGCCGATCCGGCGCGACCAGCGAACCGCGCTGCTGCACGTGCGTTCCAAGCTGATTACGCAGCGCGGCGTGCAGCAGATGAGTGGCTGTGTGATTGCGCGTGATGTCCTTGCGCCGCGCCCGATCCACCTGCGCGGTCGCCGAATCGCCGACAGCGGGTACGCCTTCCACAACCTCGCCGATATGAACGATGAGACCAGCGACCGGCTGCTTCATCGCTTCGACTTCGATCGCCCAGCCAGCGCCGCTGATCATCCCGGTGTCGCTAACCTGCCCTCCCGCTTCGACGTAGAAGCCCGTCTCGGCCAGAATCACTTCGACCTTTTCGCCGAGATGAACGGCGTCCAAGCGCTGGCCATCCTGCGCCAGCGCCAGCACAGCCGTATCGACGGGCGCATCTGTGTAGGGATCGTAAGTCGCGCCGTCGGCTGACAGTTTGCCGGCCGCCTGCAGATTGGCGAGGAGTTCTCGGTAGAAGTCGCCGGATTCGATCTCGCCCAGCGCGCGCCCGCCGCCGCTGATGAGGGCATGCTCGGCTTCCGCTTCCGCGTAGCCCGCGTCATCGACCGTGTAGCCGCGCTCTTCCGCCACATCTTTGGTGACTTGGTAGGGCAATCCGAGCGTGGCTTTGAGATAAAATGCGCGTTGGCCCGAGAGTTCGCCGCCGTCTTCAAGCTGAGCCAGCATGTCGTCGAGTTCGTTCAAGCCGCGGTCCATGGTGCGATGGAAGCGTTCTTCTTCCAGCGTGATGACGCGCTTGATGCTCTCGGCGCTTTCGACCAGTTCACTGTAGTGGCCGCCCATGATGGCGATGACTGTATCGGCGATATCAGCCAGGAAAGGGCGCTCGAAGCCGATCTCGCGGCCGAAGCGGGCGGCTCGCCGAATGACGATGCGGGGGATGGCGGCGCGGCTCTTGGCGCCCGGCATGACGCCGTCGCTGATCAAGAAGACGGCCGCGCGAATATGATCGGCGATGACGCGGTAGGGCACGATGTTGGCGTCGCGCTGGGCATCGCTATGGCCCGTCAGTTCCTGCGCGCGCTGGATGATCGGCGTGAACAGATCCGTATCGTAAGTGGCTTCGACGCCTTGCAATATCGTGAGGATTCGCTCGAAGCCCATGCCGGTATCGACGCCGGGGGCGGGCAGCGGCAGGTCCCATTTTCCGCTGTGATCGGGGTCGGCCTGCTGGCGATTGAATTGCATGAAGACCAGGTTCCAGATTTCCAGAAAGCGGTCGTCCTCGGCTTGCAGCAACGCGACGACATCGTCGTCGCCCGCCTGTGGCTGCTTGTCCCAGTGAATCTCAGAATTGGGTCCGCAGGGACCGGTGTCGGCCATCTGCCAGAAATTGGTCGAGGGTCCCATGCGGGCGACGCGCTTCGGGCTGATGCCGATTTCGTCGACCCAGCAGTCATAGGATTCGTCATCGTTTTCATAAACGGTAACGGCGAGCCGGTCAGCGGGCAGTCCGTACACCTCGGTCAGCAACTCGTAGGCATACCTTATAGCGTCGCGCTTGAAGTAATCGCCGAAGCTGAAGTTGCCGAGCATTTCGAAGAAAGTATGATGACGCGGCGAGGGACCGACATTCTCGAGGTCATTATGTTTGCCGCTGACGCGCATGCACTTCTGCGAGGTGGTGGCGCGCCTGTAATCGCGCTTGTCCAGACCGAGGAAAACATCCTTGAACTGCACCATGCCGGAGTTTGCGAATAGCAGCGTCGGGTCATTGGCGGGCACGAGCGAGGAAGAGGCGACCGCTCGGTGTCCCATTTCCTCGAAGTAGTCAAGAAAACGCTGCCGTACGTCCGCGCTGCTCATGCTTTCCATTGACAATTCCTTCTGGGCGCGACCAATCGGCTGGGCCAATGCTGCCGGCGGCCGCGCCTGCGGCTCGCAATTGAATAGCTGGCCAGATTATAGCAGCGCGCCTGAGCCTGAACAGGGGCGCGTCGCTATGGTATACTGGCGTTGACCAAGATAACGCTGCGTTGCAGGGATGTGAGATGACGCGAATTGACGAACAGGTTGAAGTGCTGATGTCGGGCACGGCTTACGGCGATCCGGCCACGCGAGACAATATGGCGAAGGATTTGCGGGATCGGCTGTGCGAATGCGAGCGGGAAGGGCGTCCGCTGCGGGTGTATTGCGGCTACGACCCGCGCACTTCCGACTTGCATCTGGGCCACACGATTACCATGCGCAAGTTGCGTCAGTTTCAAGACTTCGGGCACGATGTGACCTTTCTGGTCGGGACTTTCACCAGCTTGATCGGCGATCCATCGGATAAAGACACGGCGCGCGATCAACTGACGATGCGCAACGTGGAAGACAATGCGCGCACCTATGCCGAGCAGGCTTTTAAGATCCTGGACCGCGACAAGACGCGCGTCCGCCGAAACGATGAGTGGCTGGCGCCGCTGGATTTCGCTGATATTATCCGGCTGGCGAGCCACTTCACCGTCCAGCAATTCCTGGTGCGCGAGAATTTCGCGAGGCGGATCGAGGAAGAAAAGGCGATTTATCTGCATGAGTTCTTTTACGCGCTGATGCAAGCCTATGACGCGGTGGCGCAGGAAGCCGATGCGCAGGTTGGCGGGCAGGATCAGCTATTTAACATATTGGTCGCCGGGCGCAAGTTGCAGACCGGCTTGGGCCAGAAGCCGCAGATCGCAATCATCATGGGCGAGAGCTTGCCGGGCACCGATGGCGAGATCAAGATGTCCAAGAGCCTGGGCAATCATATTCCCTTGCTGTCGGAACCCTGGGATATGTTTGGCAAGGTGATGAGCCTGCCGGACAAAGCGATGAGCGTTTACCACAAGCTGATTTTGGGCTGGAGGCCGGCGCAAGTGACGGCTTTGGCGGCGGATCTGCGCTCGGGCGCGGCGCATCCCAACGAGACCAAGATGCGCCTGGCGCGCGAGATCGTGGGGATCTTTCACAGTCCCGCCGCTGCTGACGCGGCGCAGGCGCGCTGGAATGAGGTCTATCGCGGCGGCGCTGGCGTGCCCGCGGATATTGACGAAGCAATCGTCGAGGGCGAAGAAGAGATCCGCGATATTCTCTTGCGCCTGAATATGGTAAGCAGTCGCGGCGAAGCCCGGCGGCTGATTCATCAGAACGGCGTCCGCTTGAATGATGCCAAAGTGGAGAGCTTGCAGGCGTCGGTCACGCTGGAGATGCTGCCGGCGGTGCTGCAAGTGGGCAAGCGTCAGTTTGTGCGGCTGGTGCGCGCGAACGGCGATGGCGGCGAGTGAGTCGCTTGCTATCAACCCGCGGTTATTCGATAGACGAGTTGATCTGCGTCTGTATCGCGCGGCAGGTGCGGGAGGGCGATGTTTGGGCGCAAGGGATCAACACGCCGCTAGTGGCGGCTGGCCTGATCCTGGGAAAGATCCGGCGCGCGCCGAGCGCCCGCTTCACCTCAGCGATTGGTCAGGCGCTGGTGCAGGATTGGGGACCGCTAGGGATATGCGACGTTGAGGACCTATGGGTCGGCAAGGGGCTGGTCCATTTGGGATTCGCCGCCGGCGCCGCTGAGATTCTGCCCAAGTTCCAGCCCAAAGAGTTCTTTCGACCAGCCCAGGTGGACCAGCGGGGCAACCTCAACAACATCGCCATTGGCAAAGATTATCAGAAGCCGCGCATGCGCTTGCCCGGCAGCGGCGGCATACCCGATGTGACTCCGGTCTACGATCACGCCTACTTGTATGTGCCGCGTCACTCGCGGCTGACCTTTGCCCGGAAGATCGACTTTGTCAGCGGCTTGGGTCACGTGCCGCATCGGCGCACGGGCGGCGGCCCGCGCTATCTGATCACCGACTTGGGTCAGTTCGATTGGGAGCATGGCCGGATGCGGCTTACGAGCAACCATCCAGGCGTCGCGCTGGCGCAGATTCGACGCAAGACAGGATTCGAGCTGGAAGTCGCCGCGGATCTGCGCGAGACGATTCCGCCCGATGACGAGGACCTGCGACTGCTGCGCGAAGAGATTGACCCGCTGGACACGCGGAAGCTGGAGACGCTCGGCGGCGCGGCGCGCAAGCAGCTGTTGCGTGAGATCCTGCGGCGCGAGGCTTCGCTTTAGCTGGTTTGCCTGTGCTGCGGCCAGTCACCGAGCCCGCGAAAGCGCTCAGCCGGCGACGCCAGATAACCCAGCTGCGCACCGTCGATCGTTTCATCCACGACGAACGTAAAGAGCGGATAGTAGAGTGGGATGGCGCTGGCGCTCTCGGCGAAGGCGGCTTGGAACTGCTGGTAGAGCGCGGCGCGGCGGACGCCGTAGATCTCGCGGCGCGCTCGCTCGAGCAGGTCAGTGACATCACTATCGGATGCGGCGCCGTAATTGCGCCCGCCGCCAAATTGAGCCGGGTGCCAATAGCGATACAGATCCAGATCGCCGCCAATCGGCAGCGTGGCGATCGCTGTCTGGAAGCGTCCCGTCTCGAGCCGGCTTGCAAGATCATCCGAAGCGACGGCTTCAACCAGTACTTGAAAGCCTAGCTGAGCCCATTGCGCCGCGATGGCTTCCGCCAGATTTTGCATCGGAGCGGAATCTTCAATAATGAGGCTGAATCCCTCAACGTTGGCGTATTCAGCTGCCAGGGCGCCGTCGTCCGAGGTCGAGCGAATATCGGCCGCATCCAGCAGCGCATTGGCCTGTGCCAGGTCGTAACTTGTCCAAAATGGATGCGGCATATAAGCGGACGAGCCCGGCGGATAGGGACTGTCGGCGTAGGTGACTGCGCTGCCGAGATTCGCTTCGATTAATGCGGGCAGGTCAAGAGCGAGTGACAGCGCCTGCCGCAGGCGTCTTTCGGCAAATGCCGCTTCTTTCCAGTTGAAGATCAGCATCGCCACCGAAGAGTCCGCTTGCGTGTAAACGCGACTGGATGGCAGAGCCAGCAGGCTATCGCGCGGAGCGATATTGGCGAGCGCGTTTACCTCGCGCGCAGTGTACGCGGCGATCGCTGCTGCGGCAGTCGGAAAGAGCTGAAATCGCAGCGAGGCGACTGCGAATTTCCCTTGCGCTTCGGCGCGCTCCATGTATACGGGCGAGCGCGCCAAGTCCACCGCGCTGACCTCGTTGCGGGACGCCGGGCGCAATGCCGCCAATTGGTACGGTCCCGTGCCGATCGGGGAGAGATTGAAGGGGTGATTGATGAGAGCGGAAAGCGGCGTGCCGCGCAAGGCGTGTTCGGGCAAAATGCCGATGGTCAGCAGTTGTGGGAAGCTGCTGAATGGCTGCGCCAGGCGAAATCGCAGCAGATGATCGCCGAGCCTTTGCGCCTCCACTGTCCCCCAGAAGCGGCCTGCGCCCGAAATCTCCGCGTAAGCCGGGTCGCTAAGCAGAGACAGGGTGTAGATTACGTCATCAGCGCTGAAGGGAAGCCCGTTTTGCCAGCGGATATCGCGCCGCAGACGCATGACGTATTCGAGCCCGTCCGCTGAGATTACGAATTCATCGACGAGCCCGGGCACGATTTCGCCGTATTGGTTGCTGGCGAAGAGACCTTCGAAGATCAGGCTCGAGATGTCGCGGTCGACCGAATTCAGATGGGCGAAGAGTGGATTCAAGCGGCCAATCGCGCCGACCAATCCCTCCCGGTAGATTGCTTGCGCGTGATGGTCGCCGCCCTCGTCGGAAGGCTGCGCGCTGTCGACGGCGGCGGCGGTTGGCTTCGTCAGCGGCGGCTCGGAGGTCTCGGGATCAATCTCCGCTGGTGTGACCGTGGGTGGATTCGGTAGCGGCAAGGTGGGTTGCCGGCTCAGGCGAAACAGCGCGCCGGCGAGGAACAAGAACAACGAGAGCAGAAGCGCGGTGAATTGCCAGCGGAAGCCGCGAAACATGTGTCATTACTTAGGCGTTAAACGAGCGCCCTACCAATGTAGCGGATGTCCTCCCGCTCAAGCACTGTGCAAGGCGGAGGCGAGAAAGTGAGCGGCTCAGCCCGGTGTGGCGACGGCGAATAAGGCGATGCCGAGAAAAGCGATCGAGAGAAAGATGGTGATGCGGAAGAGCGTCTTCTCGAGACCGCGGCGCGTGCGCGCGATTCCGCCGCCGGCGTCGCCGCCCAAGAGGCTGCCCAGCGCGCCGCCTTTCACTTGCAGCAGAATTAATATGATGAGCGCGATTGACAATACGATTGAAGAAACCTGTAAGGCGACTGCCATTCCCTGGCTCCCTGCGCGAATCTTGAAGACAACGCGCCAACTATAACATAGTGCTGAAGGTTTTGACCAGCGGCAAGTAGCTGGCGAAGTACGGTCTTTCAATTCAGTATACGCGGTCCGCTCCCATTAGTCGCGCAGGGATTGGAGATGTTGGATGGCGGCGGCCAATTGCGGGTCTTCCGCCGGAGCCTGATCGCTCTCGGACTGATTCCATTCGACGATGATATCGGGCGTGATGCCTTGCTCATGAATCCAGTGCCCATTCGGCGTCAGCCAGCGCCGCACAGTGACGCGCAAGCAGCCGCCATTGGACAGTTCCGGCAGATTCTGCACCGTGCCCTTGCCGAATGTAGTCTCTCCAATAATGGTGGCGACGCCATAATCTTGCATGGCGCCGGCGATTACCTCGGAGGCGCTTGCGCTGGTTTCGTCGACCAGGACGACAATCGGCACGTCAACATCGGCGTAGCCGCCGCTGGCGCGTGTGACTTCCTCGCTGCGATCGCGCGCGACCTGCCGCAGCAAGATGCCGTCTTCTATGAAGGCGCTGCCGATCTCGATGGCGCTGGCCAAGGTTCCGCCGGGATTGTCGCGTATGTCAAAAATCAGCCCGCCTGTGTTCTGAATGTCGACTGCTTCCAGCGCTTCATCCAATTGGGAGCGCGACAGGTCGTTGAAGTCGAGCATGGAAATATGGGCAATATCGCCTGCGATTAGCTCGAAGCTGACATTGGGCAGGGGAAATACGTCACGAATGATCTCAAAGGCAAGCAGTTCACCATTGCGATCGAAGACGATTGTGACGGCGACGCCGCGCGGGCCCGGCACCATTGCGGAAAGCTCCGCCTGCGACAAGCCCGACACGGGCCTGCCATCTACTTCGATAAAGACATCGCCGGGCAAAACACCCGCTTGCTCGGCGGGCGAGTTTGGAATGACTGTGACAACTTCGATCCGTCCTGTTTCTTCGATCGTCTTTATTGTGACGCCAATACCCGAGAACTCGCCCGAGAAATCCCGCGAGAGCGGGCAAATGTCCGGGCGGATGTAGCCGCTGTGCGCGTCGCCGAGAACCGCCATCATGCCGTCAATGGCGCCGTCAACCAGGTCATCCACCTCAACTGGATCGATATAGCGCGATTCAATCAGCGCGAAGGCGTCCCAAAACGGTTCAAAAGCCTGATCGGCATCACTGAGCGCTACTCGCCCTTGGGCGCTGGCATCGAATTGCGATTGCTTGCCGGCGGCGTATCCAAGCGCGAAGACGACGATCATGAAGACGATGGATTCACCGATCTGCCGGGGTCTGCTGCGCGCGCGCGTCCAATTCATCGATCGCCTCCAGAAGATGCGGAAGTACGAGTCAGGATATAGTATAAGCGAATATGGCTGCGGCTCGGAACGGCGATGCGCCTGCGCGCGCTTGCCGCGAGCCAAAGCGCTGTTTACCGTGAATTGCGCGATGGGCACTAGCGCCATGTCGGGAATCTACGCGACTTTGGAAGAGGCGGCTGCCGTCGTAAAGGACGGCGCCACGCTCGCCTTAGGCGGGGTTACGCTTTACCGCCGTCCGATCGGCTTCGTCATCGGCTTGCTCCGCCGGCGCCAGCGGCCGCGAGATTTGACCTTGCTTAGCTTCACGGGCGGGCTGGAATCCGATTTGCTGGTCGGCGCTGGCTGCGTCGAGCGCGTCCGCTCCGCTTACTTTGGTCTGGAGGCATTTGGCTTGGCGCCGATGTTCACGCAATTTGTCCAGTCCCAGCGCCTGACCGTGATTGAAGAAACGGAAGCCAGCATTGTCATGGGCATTCGCGCCCAGATCGCGGGGCTCGGCTTTCTGCCCTCGAGAGCCTGGCTAGGAACGGACTTGCCCGCGCTGCGCCCCGATGTGAAGATGGTTGCGGATCCCTATAATGGCGCTGAGTTGGTCGCCTTTCCAGCGATCCCCTGCGATGTGGCGGTGATCCACGGCTTGGCGGGTGATCGCCAAGGAAATGTGCTGATCAACAACAATTTGGGAATCGACTTGGAGCTCGTCTATGTAGCCGATACGGTAATCGCCACTGTCGAGCAGGTGGTGGAGCGCTTGGAACGGACTACGGACGGCGTCATTATTCCGCATCCGGGCTGTGATATGCTCGTGCATTTGCCCGGAGGCGCCGCGCCTACCAGTTGTTATCCCCTGTACCCGCTGGCTGGCGGAGCCCTTCTCGCGTATACGGAAGCATGCAATGGCGGGCGCTTCGAGGACTACGTTGCGGAGCTCGCCGCTGGCTGAGGGGCAATTTGTTGCGATGCGCGTATTTGCACAGTATAATAAGCGCTGACGATACTAAGTCGAGACTTGGGGAGCTTACGATCGTAGGCTGAGAGGGCGTGTTAGTCATGCCGACCCATAAACCTGATCCAGGTAATGCTGGCGTAGGGATGTCTGCAGTACCCTTGCGGCAGCCACCCCTGTACACACCCCGACAGGGGTGGTTTCGCATCGGCAGCCGCTAGCTCCTGCAAGTCTCAACAAGCGACGCGCGAATCGGTCGAGCCGGCCGACTACAGCCGCGCCGCGCCAAGCACAATTGAGCAGGCAGGAGCCCATCATGTTCTTCCGCGTTGTATCTATACTGTTTCTAATCCAAGCCACAATGGCGTCCGCATCCGCCCAGGAAGCGGAAAGAGTGGTTGTCCTAACACACGACAGCTTCGCTATTAGCGAGGCTTTGCTGGAAAGCTTTGAAGCGCAAACCGGCATATCGGTGGAGATACTGCGCTCGGGCGACGCCGGTCAGATGGTGAACCAGGCGATTCTCAGCAAGAACAACCCGCTCGGCGATGTGCTCTACGGCGTGGACAACACCTTCCTCAGTCGGGCGCTGGACGCCAGTATCTTCGCGCCCTACCAGTCACCCGCGCTTTCGTACATCGCCAACGCTTTTCTCCCCGACGACAGCTTCCGCGTTACGCCCGTCGACTATGGCGATGTCTGCCTCAACTACGACATCGCCTACTTTGAGGAGAGCGGCACAGAGCTGCCCGCGAGCCTGAGCGATTTGACGGAAGAAGCATTTCATGGACTGCTGGTGGCGCAGAACCCGGCGACATCATCGCCGGGCTTGGCTTTTCTCTTGGCGACGATCGCCGAGTTTGGCGATGAGGGCGACTATACCTATCTCGACTACTGGGAGGATTTGCGCGCGAACGATGTGCTCGTCGTCGATGGTTGGACCGATGCCTATTACGGCGAGTTCAAAGTGAGAGGCCGCGATACGGGCTCGCGACCCATGGTCGTCAGTTACGCCAGCAGCCCGCCGGCCGAAGTTCTGTTCAGCGAAGAGCCAGCTGCGGGCGCCATTACCGGGGCGATCGTCGGCGACAATATGTGCTTTCGTCAGGTGGAATATGTGGGCGTGCTGGCTGGCGCGGCCAATGAAGCGGCGGCGCGGCAATTCGTCGACTTCATGCTCAGCCCGGCTTTCCAGGCGGAATTGCCGCTGAACATGTTCGTCTTTCCGGTGCGGGAAGATATCGCGCTGCCGGATGTTTTCGCCGAATACGCGCTGATTCCGGAGAACCCGGCCTCGGTGGATTCGGCAGAAATCGAGGCCAAGCGCGACGATTGGATTCAAGCCTGGATGGAGGTCATGCTCCGTTGATCCAGCGCGCTCGCAAGCTCTGGATGGTCGTGTATCTGGCGCCGCTCGCGTTTCTCGTCGTCTTTTACGTCTATCCGCTGCTCTCGATCCTGGATCTGAGCATTCGGCCCGCGGGCGCATTCGATCTATCCGGCTTTGTCAAGTTGCTTTCGACCGACTACTACATTGGCACGCTCGTATTCACAGTGTATCAAGCAGCCTTGTCGACGGGCGTCACGCTGCTGCTTGCCTTGCCCTGCGCCTTCGTGTTCGCGCGCTATCGCTTTCGCGGCAAGTCGCTGCTTTTGTCGCTGGCGACCCTGCCCTTCGTCTTGCCGACTGTGGTCGTAGCGCTGGCTTTCGCTGCCCTGCTCGGCAAGGATGGCTTGCTGAATGACGCGCTCGCCGCGTTGTTTACGCTTGACTACGAGCCGATTCAGCTTGAGCGCACGCTGGCGATCATCATCATCGTACACGTATTCTACAACTTTGCGGTGGCGCTACGCATCATGACGAGCTACTTGTCGGCGGTTGGCTTCTCGCTGGAGGAAGCGGCGCGCTGTCTTGGCGCCGATGAGTTGTCGCTTTGGCGGGACATCAGAATGCCCTTGATCCGCCCGGCTTTGCTCTCGGCGGGCCTGTTGGTGTTCATATTCTCGTTCACGAGTTTTGGCGTGATTCTGATTCTGGGCGGCATCCGCTTCGCCACGCTCGAGGTGCAGATTTACTATCAGGCGGTCAACATGTTTAATCTGCCGCTCGCCGCCGCCTTGTCCCTGGTGCAGATCTTGAGCATGCTGGCGCTGATGATCATTTATACATCGACCCAGAAGCAGTTGCGCCTGACGCTGGCCAGCCATCATTCGCTGACGAAGCGGGCTCGATCGGCTGGCGCGCGTCTGGCGCTGGGAAGCTGCGTTGGATTGATCGCGCTGCTGCTTTTCGCGCCGCTGCTGGCGCTGGTTGCGCGCTCGGTCTTGGTGGCCGGTCAGCTGGACTTTGGCAACTTTGCCAGTTTGGCTCAGAAGTCGCGCGGGTCTCTCTTGTTCATCGCGCCGCTGGCTTCGGTCTTCAATTCATTGCGATTCGCATTGATGGCTATGATGGCGGCTTTGATTCTGGGTTTGATCGCGTCCTACTTGATTGAGAGCCGCGGACGATTGTCCCGGCTTGCCGACCCGTTATTTATGCTGCCGCTGGCGACCAGCGCGGTCACTTTGGGTTTCGGCTTCATCATCGCGCTCGATGAACCGCCGCTGAACCTGCGCGCGTCCTGGCTGATCATTCCGATATCGCATACCTTGGTGGCCCTGCCATTCGTCATCCGCAGCGTGCTGCCCAGCTTGCGCGCGATTCCATCATCGTTGCGCGAGGCGGCGCAGACGCTTGGCGCGAAGCCGCTGGATATTCTGCTGACGATTGACCTGCCGCTGCTGGGCAGGGGCTTGGCGGTGGGCGCGACCTTCGCCTTCACCGTCAGCATGGGCGAGTTCGGCGCGTCGCTCTTTGTCGCTCAGCGCGAGTCGGTGACCATTCCAGTGGTGATCTATCGGCTGATCGGCGATCCGGGCTTTGCCTCTTATCGACAATCGATGGCGATGAGCGTCGTGCTGCTCTTGGTCTGCGCTGGCGGCTTCGTCCTGATCGAGCGGCTGCGCGTCGCCGGCGTTGGCGAATTCTGATGTTGCGAATCGAGCGAGTATCGCATGCCTACGGCGAAATCGTCTCGCTGCGTGATGTCACGCTGACGCTCGACGAAGGCGAGATTCTCTGTCTGCTGGGTCCCAGCGGTTGCGGCAAGACAACACTGCTGCGGATCATCGCCGGTCTCGAGACGGAGTACCGGGGCTTGGTCGCGCTGGAAGGCGCGGACATCAGACCGATGCCGGCGCACCAGCGTCAATTCGGCTTGATGTTTCAGGACTTTGCGCTCTTCCCGCATCTGTCAGTCGCGGACAACATCGCCTATGGCTTGAAACGAAAAGGCCTTGACCGCAAGCGAATCGGCGTCCGCGTGCAGTCGCTCTTGGAGCGGGTCGGCTTGGAAGGGCTGGATGAGCGGGACGTGGCCTCGCTTTCGGGCGGTCAAAAGCAGCGCGTTGCTTTGGCGCGCAGCCTGGCGCCGAATCCCCGCCTTCTGATGCTTGATGAGCCGCTGGGGTCGCTGGACGCGCAGCTTCGCGATCAGTTGGCGCTCGAATTGCGCGGCATCATAAAAGAGGCGGGATTGAGCGCCATTTACGTCACGCATGATCAGCGCGAGGCTTATGCCGTTGCCGACCGGCTGGCGGTGATGGACGAGGGAAGCGTTCGGCAGCACGCCGCGCCGCGCCGCGTGTACATGCGGCCCGCATGCGCATTCGTGGCTCGGTTCCTGGGCATGTCCAATATCTTCGCCACCGGGGACAGTCGCGTCGCGAACCTGCGCGGGCTGAGGGAAGATGATGCCTGGACGGGCGCAAAGACGTTTCTGATTCATCCTTCGGGCATGAGTCTTTCGCCCGCTGATGCGGAGCTGGCGGCGCAGGTCAGCGTGATCCTGGACCAGGCGGTCTTCCGCGGCGGATACTTCGATGCAACCGCCTCGACCGCTGCGGGCGCAAGCCTTGACTTCTCGGTCAAAGACCTGCCAGTCGCGGTCGGCGAATCCTTTGACCTGTGGATCGCGCGTGACGCCGTCATGCCCTTCGTCGATTAAGTGGCGCAGTCCCTATACCAACTTGCGCGCGCCGGTTATAATTGCGTGGCTATCATAGTGATGAAAAAGCGAAGGCCATAAGTATGCCAAGGGCACTGTTCAGCGTATCGAGCAAACAGGGCATTGTCGGATTCGCCAAGGAGTTGGTGCGCTTGGGCTGGGAGATTGTCGCGAGCGGCGGCACGGGCCAAACGCTGAGCGATGCTGGCATACCTGTCACCAAGGTCGAGCGCGTAACCGGGCAGAGCGAGATGCTGGGCGGGCGCGTCAAGACTTTGCATCCGGCCATTCACGCCGGCATCCTGGCGCGCGACACATCAGAGGACTTTACCGAATTGGCTGACCTTGGCGTCGCGCCGATCAGCCTGGTCGTCTGCAACTTGTACCCCTTCAGCGAGACGATTCGCGATCCGGACGTCAGGGTCGAGGAAGCGGTCGAAGAGATCGATATCGGCGGCGTGGCTTTGCTGCGGGCCGCGGCAAAGAACTTCGCCCGCGTGACGGTCCTTTGCGATCCGCAAGATTACTCGGGCGTACTGGTGGCGCTGAAAACGGAAGGCAGGATGGCTCCGAGTCTGCGGCGGCAGCTGGCGGTCAAAGCCTTTGCTCATTGCCGCGATTACGACGCCGCTATCCATGCCTACCTCAGCGACTCGGATATCGCGGAGCCTATCGAAGACGATGTCCCCGCTGGCATCTCAATCGGCATGCAGCGCAGCCACGAACTGCGCTACGGGGAGAACCCGCATCAGGCGGCCGCCTACTACTCGCGCATACAGGAACGAACGCCGCTGGGCGCCGACCAACTGGCTGGCAGGCAGTTGTCGTACAACAACATTCTGGATGTGGACGCGGCCTGGCGAGCGGTGTGCGGTTTTGACGAGCCAACCGTTGTTATAGTAAAGCACTTGAATCCGACCGGTATCGCGAGCGCGGATTCCGTCAGCGAGGCTTTTCCCCAAGCGCTGGCTTCTGACGCCAAGTCGGCATTCGGGGGCATCATCGCGGCCAATCGCGCCGTGGACGCGGACTTCGTGGCGGCATTGGGCGCACTGTTTGTAGAGGCGATCATCGCGCCAAGCTATGCGTATGAAGTTGTAAAGCAGTTGCAAGCGGGGCGCAAGAATTGCCGCGTCCTGCAGATGTCGCGTCCCTATGCCGGAAGCGGCTTCGAGTTTCGCAGCGTGACCGGCGGCATGTTGCTGCAGCGGCCCGACCGGGGCGATCCGCCGGCGGTACGGATGAAAACGGTGACGCGGCGCGCGCCAAACGACGCCGAGATGGAGTCGCTCAAATTCGCTTGGGCGGCGGTACAGCAGGTGAAGTCAAACGCGATAGTGCTGGCGCGGGGCAAGCGCACAGTTGGCATCGGCGGCGGTCTGCCCAGTCGGGTTGACGCGGCTGAACTTGCCATCAAGAAGGCGGCCGGCGAGGCGACCAACGCGGCGATGGCTTCGGACGCGTTTTTCCCCTTTCCCGACAGCATCGAATTCGCGGCGAGCGCCGGCGTAACCTGCGTTATCCAGCCGGGCGGCTCCATCAGAGACGGGCAGGTGATTGAGGCGGCTGACTATCACGATATGGCGATGATCCTCACCGGCAGCCGTCACTTCCGGCATTAGGGCGGGTTCAGCTTTCTTCTTCTTCGGCGGCCGCTTCCGCTTGGGCGCGCATGCGAGCGCCAAGAATCGGGAGTTCGCCTTTTTCCCAAGCAACCAGCAGCGGCACAGCCGTGAAGATGGAGGAGTAGGTGCCTGATAGAAGACCGATGAAAAGGATGGCGATGAACTGTTTCACCGTCTCGCCGCCGAAGAGCAGAATCGCAATCATGATGAAGAAGGCGTTCAGTTGGGTGGCCAGCGACCGATGAATCGTCTCCCAGATGCTGCGGTTGACGATCGTTTCGTAGGGCTCGCCCAAGTGCTTGGGGATGTTTTCGCGGATGCGGTCGAAGACCACGATCGAGTCTTGAACCGAGAAGCCAACCACCGTCAATACCGCCGTCAGGAAGAGCGCGTCCACCTCCCAGCCCAAGAGCAGACCAAATAAGGACATCACGCCCATCACGACAAGAATATCGTGAATCATGGCGGCGATCGCGCAGACGCCATAGCGGACCGCGTTTGGCACCTGGCGGAAGGCAATCACGATGAAGCCGGTGATCACCAGCGCGCCGACAGCCACAGCCGCCAGCGCCGAACGTGTGACTTCCGCGCCGATAGTGGCTGATACCGTCTCGACGCGGAAGCTGTCGCGATTGATCGGCGCCATCCCTCCCAGACGGGATAATATGTCATTGGTGATGCTGACGTCGTGAAAACCCGCGCGGACCGACCAGCGATAATCGTCCGCGCCGCCAATCTGCTGGATAATCACATTGTCATCGCCGACGGCGTTGAAGACGCGCCGGATCCCGTCTTCACTGGCGCCGCTTTGGTCAAACTTCAACTCATAGATGCTGCCGCCCAGGAAGTCGATGCTGAGGCGGAATGGAGCGCCGGTCGTCAGCGTCGAGTAGATCATGATGATGAGACCAGGCACGATGACCAACGCGGACAGGGTGAAGAACCAGCGGCGTTTCTGTACGATAGTAAACACGTCGAATCAACCTCAGGCGCCCAGAATCGCGCGGTTGTTTTCGATGGCGGCGCGAAAGATATTGACGAGTATGTACAAAAAGGTGCGCGTCACGATCACAGCCGTGAACAGATTCAGCACGAGCCCGATCGCCAGCGTGACCGCGAAGCCGGCCACGATGCTGGCGCCCGGCGTCTGCCCAAACATAAAGAGAATGCCGCAGATGATAATTGTTGAAAGGTTGGAATCGCGGATGGACGTCCAGGCGCGGTCGAAGCCGGCTTTTAGCGCCGCGTCCAAGGGCAAGCCCGCCCGCAATTCTTCCTTGATGCGCTCAAAGATCAGAATGTTTCCGTCAACAGCTGTGCCGATTGAAATGAGGAAGCCAGTGATAGCGGGCAGGGTGAGCGTGACCGGCAGCAGTTTGAACACGGCGATGTTCAGGAAGATAAAAACGATGAGGGCAAGATCGGCGGCGAAGCCGGGCAGGCGGTAGTAAATCAGCATGAAAGCTAAGACGACAATGACGCCGATGACGCCGGCTTGCACGCTCAGGCGAACCGATTCCTGCCCGAGCGTCGCGCCAACTTCCTGCGTGCTCTCGATGCGCAGCGGGATGGGCAGCGCGCCCGAGCGCAACTGAAGCGCCAGCGTATTGGCTTCCTCTTCGGTGAATTGGCCCGTAATGACGCCGCCCGAGGAGAGTTGATCCTGGATAATCGGCGCCGACAGGACTTCGGCATCCAGCACGATCGCCATCGGTTCGCCGATTCGCTCGCGCGTGAAATTGCCAAATATGTCTTGAAACTCTTCCTTGACTTCGAAATTGATCATCCACTCCGGGCTGCCGGTGCCCTGCGGCGGCGACAAAACCGCGCTCGCCGCTTGCAAGCCGGCGCCCGTCATCACGGTGCGGAAGGGCAAGCCGCTGACCGGATGCGCGCGCCGAGCCGCCAAGGGATCATCCGCGCCCGCCGGCACGACCGCGTCTTGGCGCAGGGCAACCTGTTCGCTGGTCACGATCTCATTGCCGACAAGATCACCAACCTGGTTGCGCAGCCCGCCAAAGTCCACGAATTCCAGCAGGGCGGTGCGCTGAATCGTGGCGACCGCTTGGGCTGGGTCGCGCACGCCCGGCAATTCCACCAGGATGCGATCGCGTCCCTGAACCTGCACCGTGGCTTCGGTGAGTCCAAGCGCGTTGACGCGGCGGGCGACGTTGTTGGCGGTCTCGCCCAAATCTTCGGGACTGAAGTTGCTCGCGGCGGTATCCGCTTGCAGCAATACGCGCAGGCCGCCGACAAGGTCCAAGCCCAGGCTTTGCGTGATGTTAAGCACAAACTCGGGCGCGCCATCGCCGTTCGCGTCGAATTCCAGGTTTTCGCTGCATTTTAGATTGGCGTTCGCCGCGGCCTCGGCGCAGGCTTCCACCTGCACGCCTTTGAATTCGGGCGGCGTCGCCACCCAGATGCAGAATACGCCAAGCAGCGCTATGAAGATGAGCCATCGAGCATGGCTGCTCATTGCTGGCCGCCTTCCGCTTGTTCGAGAATCATTCAGCTAGTGGTCCGCTCTGACGCGCCGTCCTTGCTTCCGAGCCTCGCATTATAGGCGAGTTCCTCGGCGTTGTATTCTTGCTGCAAGGCGGCCGTAAGCAGCTTGATTTGCACGCCCTCGGCGATCTCCACGTGAGAGATGCCCTGATCAACATCAATATCGATAATCTTGCCGACGATGCCGCCATAGGTGACGATCTCGTCGCCGGCATGGAGCGAACGCACGACCTTCTGCTTGTGCTGGAAGGCGCGCTGTTTGGGAAATATGATCAGCGCCCAATAACCCCCGAGGAGGATAGCCAAGATCGCGAAGACAAGTACGAATTCGTACATTGTTCCCAGTCCAATTTCCGGAGACCCACAACATTGTATAGCTGATGCGGGCTGATAGCCAGTCCCGTTCGTTCGCTTGACCAATCGGCGAATCGAACCTAAAATACCAGTTGCAGTCGTCGGCCGCTGATTGAGATGGAAGAAGTCATGGGCAGCTTACGGAATCGAATACTGTTCGCAATCGCTACGCTTATTGCTGTTTTTGGCCAGCTGGCGCTGCCAGCGCTTGCCGGCGACACGATCTTGAGCAACAACAGCGGGGAAGAAAGCGCGGTATTCTTCATTAAGGACGAGCCGTCCTTGGTAATCAACGGGTTTGATCTGACTCCGCTCGGGCTTACGCTGCCGACCGCGCTTGACGCGGTAAGCATTTCAGTCGACGCGCCGGTTCCCGGCAGCAGCATTGATCTGGTCGTGTATCAAGACGCCAATGGCGGCTCGCCCGTTGACGCCACGCTCCTTCGCCGTCAGCAAGTGGCGCTGGAGCAGACGGGCATTAACCGAATTGCGCTCGACGAAGCGGTGATCATTACCGAGCCGGTAATATGGGTCGGCTTTTATTTGCCGGTCGATTTCCGTTTTCACGCTGATCAATCGGGTTCCTCCGTCTTGACCTATTGGGCTTGGACGCCGGCAAGCATTATTGATTTGGCTTCCCTTGGCAATGCAGGCGTTCTTGGGCCCGGGGACGGCAGTGAGCCAGTTGGCATCGAGATGGATGGCATTGCGCGAATCACGGCTGAACTGCGCAGTCCGCAACTGGAAGAAGTGGCATCGGCTTTCCCATTGGGCCAGCAGATCGTTGCCAATGTCGTTCAGGATACCTCGATTATGCGGACCTACGAGGACTGCAATCAGGTCCTCTATGATCCGCAAGATAATTCCATCTCGTATGACAAGTCATTTGCATTGCATTGCCGCGAGGCGCACGCCTTCGAGGCGCCGCATCGGATCGCGGACCAGACGGGGCAAGCGCTTGATGTGCAGCGCGGAAGCCAAATGTACAAGATCTGGACGCATCTGCGAGAGGAGCAATTGGAGGAAGGGCGCGTGAGCCAGTTGCCAGTCCGTGTGACGCATTGTCTGCGCGTGCCGGCTGAACACCTGGATGTTGCGGTGCTTGGCGAGGTTCGTGAACATGAACTCGTTGGCGAAATGTGGTACGTGCTGCCGACCGTCCGCTTCAACAACCTCCTTTGCGCCGAGGTTTCGGTCGCTCATTACTTGTCGTATTTTGTGCCGCGAGCCCCGGAGTCGGCGCCGGAAGTAAATCTTGTGCTCGGCTGGTCCCGCGTCGATCCACATCCCTTAACTTGCGGTATCAGCACCATGGTTTACGCGCCTATCGTCAACACGGGCAGAAGCTGGTTTGATACCGAATCGGGACATGTGAAGGTGACCGTCGAAGATTTCCACGTGGCGACCGGCGTTCCGACGCTCAAGTACGAGCAGTTGGTTCCGACCGATCAGTTCGGTCCGGGCCTGCGGCGAGTCGTCGCGCTGGGTCCGATTTATCTATACGACTTTCAACAAGAGTTGCACCGCATGCGCGTGCAAGTTGATGTGGACAATGCGGTTGCTGAAACGAATGAATCGGATAATGTCTGGTTTACCGAGTACGTCATGGCGATTCCGCCGGGGCAGATCAGTTGCGCGCCGCCCTTCGGGAGTGACGCGCCGCCGCCGACTGCCTGCCGGGCGGAAGTAATGGGAGTCTCGACCGACTCTTCGAACATTCCTAACGAAGTCCAGGTTGCCTACGCAGGCCGCTGCGGGCCTAATGTGTCTGGCACACCCGCTGAATTCCTGCAAGGCACGAACATTGTCAGAATACGGGACAAAGGCTGGACCTGCGATATCGGCGTCGATCTCAGCGAAAACAATTCAGTATTGCATATCCAATACTACGTGCACTCGGACGGCGATTGCGGGACGAATGACAATACGGACCCGATCCGCCATGCCAAAGTCGAGGGCGAGAATATCGTGAGAATCTACGTGGGTGGCTGGCGTTAAGCGTATAGGCAAGGACAAAACATGCGCGTAATAACCAACAAGAAGCTGGCGCGCCGCAACAAGAAGCTAACGAATTATCTGTTCTTCGGCACCTTTGGCGCCTTGATTTTGGGTTTCGTCTTGATCAACGCGTCGCTGTTTACCGGGGCTGTGCCCGACAATTTGACCCTGATCGCGCAGTCGGCCGTATTGCCCGTGCTGTTGGTGCTGACGGTTGTGTCCGTGCGAATGACCAATATGTGGGCGCGCGCGCCACGGCCGGAAAATGCGATCGCGGAAGGCCTTAAAGGCTTGAGCAACAAAAGCATTTTGTACAACTACTACCATTTCCCGGCGCGGCACGTATTGATTTGCCCGCAGGGGATCTTCGCTATCGTCACTCGCTGGCACGATCAGGAATTCACATTTCGCGAGGGCAAGTTTTACAGCCGGCGCAACATCATCAGCAAGTTCTTTTCGCTCATTCGATTTGATGGTGTTGGCAAGCCGCTGCGCGATGCCGAATTCGCGCGGCAAAGCGTCCAACGCGCAATTGACGAAATAGCCGGCGATGTTAAGGTGCAAGCCTTGATCGTCTTCGTTGATCCATCGGCGCGCGTGCACTTCGAAAGCGAGCCGGAGACGCCGGTATTGTATGCGGATCCTAAGACAAGCCCCAATCTCAAGGAATTCATGCGAGACGCCAAGCGGCGTATGACGGATGCCGCCGCCGATAGCAAAACCAAGAATGCCAGCTTGATGCCGCTGACCGATGAGCAGATAGAAGCGTTCGAAGAAGCCACCGTTTGAACGCGGATGTCCTCATTGCGCGCGCGCTCGTTAATTATCGCTGTAGTATTGCTGGGCTTCAGCCTGCGAGTATATGACTTGCAGGCGATGCCCTTGCGCGGTGATGAAGCTTTTAGCGTCCTCTACTGGGCCGATCTGCCGGTCGTCGAATCGTTGTCTCAGATCGCGCCCGGCGAGCCGCACACGCCGCTTGTTTACGCCCTGGCGCGGCTTTGGCGCCATTTCATCGGCGGAATAGACTCCGTCTTCGCTCTGCGTTATTTGTCGGTACTGGGCAACATTCTCGGCCTGCCGGCGATATTCGCGCTCGGGTGGCGGCTGACGGGCCGGGCCCGCGTTGGCTTGCTCGCTGCTTTGACCTGGGCTTTGCACCCATTCGAAATATGGCATAGCCAGGAATTCCGCAACTACGGCTATTGGGCTGGCATGAGCGTAACTGCCTTGTGGCTGGGCCTCCGTCTAATTGAGAGCCGGCGCCTTTCGGATTGGTTGGCCTACGCTTGCGTCGCCGTCTTTAGCACATTGACCATATATACCGAGCCATTCACGACTTTGGCTTTCGCCTGCTTTGCCGTCTATGAATGGCGGCGCGACCTTCGATCGCTGCGGCGTCTGCTTTTGCTGCAGGCGGGGATCGGTCTGCTTTTGATCGCCGGCTTTGTAGCTGTGCAGGTGCTGCCCGGCTTCGCCGCTTCGTATCCCGGGCTGGCGCCAGCATTCGCCCCAAGCGACTACATCACAAGATTTTTGCCAGCGCTCGTCTTTGGCACGTCGGTTCCGCTAGATCAGACGCACATGGGAATCGTGCTATCGCTGGCGCTTGCAACCGCAGGCTTGGCTGTTTGGCGGTCATCGAAGAGGCAATTCCGGTTCATCGCCTTGACGGGCGCCTTGCCGCTCCTGCTTCTTGGGCTCGTTTCGTCGCGCTACAATTTATTTCATCCGCGCTATGTCTTGTCCGCCGTGCCCGCGTTCTTGCTTGCTATCGCCCTGGGAAGCCATGCGATTGCTGGAGCCGCAAGGCGCTTTCTGGGCTTGAATCAGGGTCTGGGCGCCTTGCTGATACTTTCGCCCTGGCTCGCAGTTGCGCTGGTCACCTTGAACGCGTATTACCATGATCCGGCCTATCGCCGAGCGCCGGCCTGGGATGAACTGGGAAGCTTCCTGTCCTCGCGCGTGGATGAAAAGGACCTGGTCATTCAGCTGGCGGTGGATCCGGCCTTTGGCTATTACTACCGAGCGCCGGCGCCGGAAATGGCTTTGCCGGTTCATTCGACGCAGCCGGCAGAAGAGATTGCGTCGGCGCTGGAGGGACTGCGCGGCAGCTACGACAGCGTGTACGTCGTGGCGCGTGAACAAGCCGGCTGGGCGAACGCCGGCGTGGTGGATGGCTGGATGCAGGATCATCTCCAGCAGGTGATGCGCACCGACGCCTCCGGCTTGCCCATACGTCAATTCATGGAATGGACTGTTGACGACGCCTGGGGTACGGAGCGGACCGTCTTTGAAGGCTTGGTCGCGCTGGTCAGCTACGAATTCTTTGAAGAACCGCTGCCGACCGGCGAGCTGCTGCTCTGGGTATATTGGAAGCCGCTCGCTAAAACAGCTTCGCGCCTTAAGTCATTTGTACATGTCTATGGAGACATGAATCCGCGCGCGGGCACGAATTTATGGACGCAAGACGATCAGTTTCCTCAGCGCGGACGATTGAATTCGACAACCTGGGATGCCGGGCAAGTATTCCGCGATGTGTACTACTTGCCGACAGAAAGCATGACGCCGGGCGAGTATCAGCTGCGCGTTGGCTGGTACTATCCAGACCGGGGCCAGCGTCTCTTGCAAGTGGATGGCTCGGACGTCTTTGCCCTAGACACGTTCCATTACGCACAGCAAATGGATTTCGAGCGGTAAGGGCTGGAAAACTGTTGGCGCGGTTTCCGGCATGACTGTAAACTGCAAATAAAGGGCTGTGTTGGCAACAGTTAGGGTCTGCTTATGCTGCGCGCTTGCCATTGTTTCCTGGCAATTACGCTCTGGGCCGCGGCAACTTTTGTTCTTGCGCAGGAAGAAATAGAGTCGCCCGCTGTCGAGGCGGCTGAATCCGAAGCGGGCGTCGGCTTCCAGACCTATATCATCCAGCGCGGCGATACACTTTTCGCCATTGCACAGCGATTCAACACCACTGTCGAAACCTTGAGCGATGCCAACGCGATTGCGCTAGGCGAGCGCATCGTCGCGGGCCAAGAATTGTTGATTCCGGCCGCTAACCTCAGCTTCGCCAGCCTCTACGAAGTTCAGCCGGGCGACACGCTCTACGGCATATCGAAACGCTTCAACACGAGCGTCGGCAGATTACAGCTTCTCAACGGCTTAAGCGATGCCCGTGCGCTGATCGCCGGGCAAAGCATCCTGGTCCCGTCGCTTGACGAGGGCAGCTTCATAGTGCTGACCGTGCAAACGGACGATACGCTCTTCAGCATATCGCAGCAATTCGGCGTCGCGATACCGGTCTTGAAGTCGCTGAATGGCATAACGGATGAGCAAGATTTGCGCGCTGGGCAAACGATTTTGCTGCCCAGGATTGCTGAGTCTGAGCATGCGACTTATGTCGTTACGACGGCTGACTCCTTGTTCAGCATCGCCCGCCTGTTCGCCACCAGCGAAGCGGAGTTGATGCTTCTGAACGGCTTGAAGGACAGCGGCGATATTGAAGTCGGGCAGACTCTGCTCGTGCCTCGAATTGATGACGCGAAATTTGCCGTTTATGTCGTGCAAAGCGGCGACACCCTTTTCGGCATTGCTCGGCTGTACAATACGACTGTTGCCCAGTTGCGCAGTCTGAATGACATCGAAGGCGGCGACGCTTTGGTCATCGGGCAGGGTCTCGTCGTTCCGCGCGTCGACGAGACGATCCTCGAGCGCTACATCGTCCAGCCCGGCGATTCAATCTACAGCATCGCCAAAGGCTATGGTGTTGCAATACCGGTGTTGCAGGCGCTCAATCGACTGGCAAATGCTATAGACATACAAGTCGACCAAGCGCTTCTCGTGCCAGCGCTTGATGGCGCAACCTTGGCAATACATGTCATTGAGACTGGCGACACGCTCGAAGAATTGGCGGAACGTTACGATACGACCGTAGCGCTGCTGCAATCGATAAACGGAATTGCCGATCCCAGTCTGATTGTGCTTGATAAGACGATACTGGTTCCGGTGGCCAAGGAAGTATTGGCGCGGCCCGGCTTCGGATTTGGTGTTCAAGTGTTTGTTGAGGGCGCGCGCGCTGACGAGCTCGCCCTTATGGCGAAACAGCTGGGGGCCGATTGGGTCAAGATTGATGTAGCTTGGTCGAAGATTGAAACGGCGCGCGATATTTACTCCTACAGCGCGCTAGACAATATGGTGGCCGCGATGGTTTTGTCCGGCTTCCGAATCATGCTGAATGTCTACGATGCGCCGGATTGGAGCCGAAGGAATTATACGGATACCCTGAACAGCCAATTCAGAGATTATTCGGGCCCGCCGGAGAATACCGCGGATTTCGCGGCATTTCTGGCTAATTTGGTCACTCGATACGCTGGGCTGGTGGAAGCGTACGAAATCTGGAAGTCGCCGAATCTGGTCAAGTTCTGGACGGTGCCGATCTACACGCGTGAGCGGGAAATGACGGCTGAAGGCGACTACGGCATCCCGGACGAAATCATGCTGGGCGCTGAAGCCTATGTGGATCTGCTGAAGGTCGCCTACGACACGATCAAATCCCACGATGAGGAGGCCATGGTGATCACGGCTGGCTTGGCGCCGGCCGGGTTCGGCGACAGTTACAATGCAATCGATACGGTCACGTTTCTCAATAACATGCTGCTTGAAGGCGCAGCGGATTACAGCGACGCGATCGGCGCCATATTCAGCGCTTCAGCCGCGCCGCCTACCCTGAAGTGCTGCGACAAACCGCCAGGCGTTGGTACCCACTATGAGTCATTCTTGCAATATTTTGGAGATCTGTTGGCATTTTATGACGAAACGCTGCAAGATCACAATGTGGAGCTGCCCATCATCGTGACGCAGCTGGGTTGGGGGACGACTGAAGGGGCGAATCTGGCCGTGGCGGCGGCCGGTTCCGAATGGCTCCAGTATACGAGCGAAGACGAGCAGGCTCTCTATGTCAGCCAAGCCTACAAGATGGCGCAGAGCCTCAAGTTCGTCTCATCTATATTTTTGTACAATCTTAACGGCTGCGCCATCGGCGATGAAGAGGCTTGCTTCTTCAGTCTTGTAGACGCCGACGGGCGGCAACGGCCCGTCTTCGACGCATACGCTTCGATTCCAAAGTCGGCAGAATCGATCTGAGAGCGACGCCTGGCCTCAGGGGTGACGGGTTCCAGGGTTCCACGAGCGCGAAGCCCTAGGCGGCAATACACTAGGCGCTCAGCCAGGTAAAGGCGCGCGTCTCGCCCGGCGCGCCGACGTAATAGTATTCGTTTCGTTCGTTCTTTCGCGCTACCGTAACCTGCCACTGAACTACATGCGCCTGTCCATCGGCGGGGACAAAGGCAGCCGGCACCCTGTACGAGTTGGCTCGCGTGACTTGACGAAACGCGCGGTTGGTCGTCTGATCGATGATCTCCAGCAGGTACTCTTCTGACGGATTCAAGCCGGTTACGCCAAGCCAATGAACCGTGAGCGGTCCCGGCGGAACAATGTCGCCGTCGGCTGGGTAGAGGAGGCGCGGCGCCAGCATGGTTGCCGTTGGCGTCGCCGTCTCGTCGCCGGAGGGCGTTGGCGCCTTGGTGGGCAAGCGAGTTGGTTTCGGCACGCGAATGCACTGGCCGATATTCAAGGTCGGTCGGCAATCGGGCCCGCCGGCCGGTTCTTTGAAATTGCAGCCGTACCAATAGACCTCGCCCTGATTCAGATCGCTCAAGATTTCGAGGGTTGTATTGTATTTGTGAGCGATTGTCACCATGGAATCGCCGGCGACGACATCATGACAGCCGACGGCCGCGCCCGATACCAGGACGGCGCCCGACGAATCGTCGAGGCCAATGGTCGCCAAGAGTGCCTCGGTCGCTTGGGCGCCGGCCGCGGTGGCCGTTGCCGTCGGTCGGGGAATCAGGATTGTGATGCCGCCGATAAGAGAATCCGCATTGAATATATTATCGTTTAAGGCGACCACCGTGGCCGCGACGTTCGGTTCGTACGCATAGCCGTGCTGCGGCAACTGCAGGATGTAGAAGAGCGTCTCGCCTTCCCCAACTATGTATTCGAAGTAGGGCGAAGTTGCGCTCGCGGTCACAGTTGGCGTCGCGGGCGTCGGCGTGGCGCTCGGCGTCGGAGTGACCAGTTGAAGGGGAGGCGCGGTAGGCAGGGGCGTATTCGACGCTGTTAGGGGAGCCTCGGTTGGGTAGGGCGTCGCGGCTGCGATCGTCTCGACAGTCAGGGTCGGGCTCGGCAGCGCGTCCGGCGCGCTGATATTGCAGCCAGCCAAGAGCAGTGGAAATAGCATGCGCAGGAAAAGCCGCGGAGGCCCTGTCATTGATTTGCTTGCCCGCTGCCTTGCCATAGGAAATTGCGTTCGGCCGATGCATGGGATACAAGTCCGGCGTCCGCGTCGTAGACGCTTATCCGCCATGAGAACTGATGGCTATCTGAGTCTTGCGGTCCCCAGTCTTCCGGAATGATGAAGAATAGCTCGCGCGTATCGGCCGTGTAGCGCATGCCAGTCTCGGCATTCGACAGAACGATGCGGTAGAAGTCATCGGCGCCCAGGCGTCCAGTCGCCACCCAACGCAAGGTGACCGGCTCAAAAGGCGCGATGAAAGCGCCGTTTGGCGGACTTTGCGCGATGGGGGCGTTGAAAGTGGCGGTTGGCGTCGGGGTCGGGGTTTCGCTGCCCGAAGCGGTCGGTATTGGCGTCACGGTTGGCGTCGGCGCCGGCACGCGAATCAACTGGCTCTGAAATAAATTCACGGTGCATTCGGGTCCGCCAAATGCCTCGCCGAATTCACACAAGAGAAACTCGATCTCAGGGTTCAAGTCGGAGAGGGCCTTCGCGTCAGTCTTATATCGAAGCGCGATCGCGATCATGTTCTCGCCCGGCTGCACGACATGCCACATGAGGCCCGGCAATAGCGTCGGCGTTTCTGTTGGCGCGAAGGGATCAAAAGCCAGCAGCGATATCCCAACCGTTGGCGTCGGCGCCAGCGCAGCGGCATCAATCTCGCTGGCCGCCGTCGATTCAACTGGAGCGGCTGGATCGCGCGTCGGCGAGGGCAGTGGAACGATGATCTCTTGCCCGACCAGCAGCAAGTCTCGATCTTGGATGCCATTGAGCTGCATCACTGTGGGCAGGATCTCGAGGCCCCGATGTCCGCAGCCGGAGATGATGCCGATCAGGGAATCGCCGGCGGCAACCCTTCGCCTGCAGGGCGCCGGCGTCAAGGTGTCGGTTGGAGGCGCAGTCGGCGCTGGATTAGACATCACGGTCGCCGTTGGCGGGCCCGGCGTGACCGACGGTCCGGCGATACGGGTGGATGTCGGGGTCCGGCTTTGCACGACTCCCGCGCCACCAATGTTCACACGCGATGGCAGCAGGAGAGCGGCTGCTCCCAAAATCGCAACAAGTATCGAAACGACCAGCGCAGCGCTCAAGATGCGTCCCCGGCGGCCGAGGCTTTCCTCTGCGAGATCGGTTTCGCCGTAGCGATGATCATAGGGCGACTCAGCCCTATCATCGACGCTGGCGGTCTCCTCGACCGCGATGTCGGCGATGGTTGCCCCGCAGTTGGCGCAGACCAAAGCGTTTCGTGGATTGCGAGACCGACAGATCGGACAGACTTTGAAGGCCTCTGTCAAACATCAACCTCAATCATCCATGTCAATTCAGTCAGATTATAACCGATGACGGCGGCCAGCTTCGACTTGCGGCGCCCGCGGTAGTTTGAACGTTGACAAAGGCGGCGCTTGAAATCTGCGCTCAGTCGCGCAAGGCGGCCAGGCGCTCCTCAATCTGGGAACGAGCGGCCGACAAATCGACAAGACGGTCCTTCTCACGTTCGACGACATCGGGCCGGGCGCGCTCGACGAAGTTCTCGTTGCTCAGCATATTCTCCGTTCGCGCAAGTTGCGCCTCCAGCTTGGTCAATTCGTCCGACAATCGCCTGCGCTCGGCGGCGATATCGATCATGCCTTCCAGCGGCAGGAATAAGGAGATGTCGCCGACGACAATGTTGGCGGCGTTTGGCGGCTCAGCCGCGCCATCCGCCAGCAGCTCGAGCCCGTCGACATTGCATAGCCGGCTAAGGATGTGGTCGTTGCTCTTGAGCTTTTCAGTTGCGGCGTTGGCGCGCGCGACCGCTTTAATTCGTCTGCCCGGATCTACCTTGTAATCGCCGCGCGTATTGCGAATCTCGCGCACGATTTCGAGATAGGCGCCCATTTGCGCTTCCGCTTCGTCATCAATCAGCGATTCGTCGGCCCGCGGCCAGGCGGCGATAATCAGCGCCTCGCCGTCATGCGGCAGGTAACGCCAAGCCTCTTCGGTCACGAAGGGCATGAAGGGATGCAGCAAGCGCAGACAGGCATCTTGTACATGAACGAGGACGCGCCGCGCGGCCGCCTTCTGGGCCTCCGTTCCTTGATACAAAGCCTGCTTGCTGATCTCCAGGTAGAAGGGCGCAAACTCGTCCCACATGAAAGCCAGGATCTGATTGCCGGCCTCGCCATATTGATAGATATCGAAGAGGTACTGGACGTTGGCGATCAGCCGGTGGAGGCGGCTCACTATCCAGCGAGCCGGCAGATCCAACATATCCCGCGGCGGCAAACCCCATTCCAGGTCGCCGTCGAGATTCATGTTGATGAATGACGTCATCTGCCAGATCTTGTTGATGAATCGGAAGCTGTGGTCGAGCCGGGTCTCATCGAGATGGCAGTCGTTGCCGGGCGTGCCGCTGGTAATCAGCGTGAAGCGCAAGGGATCCGCGCCGAGTTTGTCGACGACGGTCAACGGGTCGATGGCATTGCCCAGCGTTTTGCTGAATTTCACCCCGCCCTCGGCGCGCACGAGGCCATGAAGGTAAACGGTGTCAAAGGGCGGCCTGTCGGTGAACCATAAGCCCATCATAATCATGCGCGCCACCCAGAAGAATAATATGTCGTGGCCCGTTTCCATCATCTGGGTCGGGTAGTAACGCGCGAGATCGGCGGTTTCTTGGGGCCAGCCCAAGGTGCTGAAGGGCCATAGCCCGCTGCTGAACCAGGTATCGAGCACGTCCTGCTCCATCACCCAGCCATCGCCCGGCGGCGCTTGGCGACCGACGTAGATTTCGCCTTCGGGATCGCCGTCCTTCTCGCGATACCAGGCCGGGATGCGATGGCCCCACCATAGCTGACGACTAATGCACCAGTCTTGGATATTCTCGAGCCAATGAAAGTAAACCTTCTCAAAACGTTCGGGCACGATGCGGATGCGCCCGGCGCGAACGGCGGCGATCGCCTTGTCGGCCAGCGGCTGGATGCGCACGTACCATTGCGTGCTCATCATCGGTTCGACGACTTCGCCGCCACGTTGGCTGCGGGGAATCCGCGTGATATAGGGTTCAGTCTTGATGGTCAAGCCGGCTGCTTGCATGTCGCTCCAGAGCCGCTCGCGACATTCGAAGCGATCGAGACCGGCATATCGCCCGGCGTTCTCGTTCATGCTGGCGTCTTTATTCAAGATGTTCAGCAGCTCGAGGCCGTGTTTCTGCGCCAGCTCATAATCGTTGAAATCGTGGCCCGGCGTCACTTTCAAGACACCAGCGCCGAAGTCCCGGTCGACGTAGTCATCGCCGATGATCGGAATCTCGCGCTCCAAAATCGGCACATAGGCGCGCGCGCCGATAAGATGGCGATAGCGCTCGTCAGCGGGATGTACGGCGACGGCGGTATCGCCCAGGATCGTCTCAGGGCGGGTGGTGGCGACGGGCAAGAACGCGCCGCCCTCAACCGGATAACGAAAGTAGTAGAGGGTGACTTCCTCTTCGTTTGATTCGACTTCGAGGTCAGACACGGCTGTCTGCAACCCGGGGCTCCAATTGACCAGGCGCGGTCCCCGGTATATCAGCCCTTGTTCCCAGAGCGTAATGAAGGCTTGCATGACGGCTTCGGAGAGACCGTCATCCAAGGTGAAGCGTTCCCGATCCCAGTCGCAGCTGGCGCCCAGCCGCCGCAATTGGCTGATGATCGCGCCGCCTTGCTCCTCCTTCCACTGCCAAGTCCGGTGCAGAAACTCTTCGTAGCCGACTTCGGCGCGGCTCGTGCCCTCGTCTTGCAGCATCTTTTCCACCTGCAGCTGGGTGGCGATGCCGGCGTGATCGGTGCCCGGCAGCCAGAGCGCCGCTTTGCCGCGCATGCGCTCATAGCGGATCATCAGATCTTCCAGCGCGGTGAAGAGGGCATGGCCGATATGCAAGCTGCCGGTGACATTGGGCGGCGGCATGCTGATGACGTAGGGCTCGGCGTCGGCGGCGGCGCTCTCGGGCTTGAACCAGCCCTTAGCCTGCCACCAGTCGTAAATCCGCCCCTCGGCTTTGGCAAAGTCGAAATTGCGTGGCATGTCTTTGTCGGCGCTCGCTCGCATGGCGCTTTCCTCCGATTGCTCAATCAAAAAAAGCCTTCCGTCCCAGACAAGGACGAAAGGCTAGCTTCCGCGGTACCACCTTGCTTCAGTGGACGACTGTCCACTGCGCTCGAGACACGATAACGGGTGTGAACCGGCCCGATTCTACCGGCGAACGCCTTCTTTCGGGCAGCTCCCGGGCGACTTTCGACAAGCGTTCACGAGCGGGCTTCCAGCCTGTGACCCGCGCTCTCTGCCATGAACGGAACTGTCTACTCTTCCCGATCAGCGCTTTTGCGTATTCAGTTGTGAATCTGTCTCACCGCCCGAAATCAAGCGGAGTTTTGAGCCACCCATGGGACTTGAACCCATAACCTATCGCTTACGAAGCGATCGCT
>JAPOYS010000061.1 GCA_026706455.1 Chloroflexota bacterium
CACAGCCCGCCTGTCGCCCCTACAAATCGTTGCTTTAGTGAAATTTGCATTACTTTATTGGTCTACAGAGGACGCAGAGGGCACAGAGAGATTGCGCAAGTCTTCGGCGCCACGCAGCAGAAACCGGACCGAATGAGAAAGCAAATAAGTGACAGAAAAAGTCGTCTTCATCACGGGCGCGTCAAGCGGGATTGGGCGAGCAGCGGCAATCACATTTGCCCGCGCCGGCTATGATGTCTGCGGATTCGCGCGGCGGGCTGACCGGCTGGCGGAGCTGGCGGAAGAAATCGACGCCCTGCCCCATGCGCATGGCGAATTCATCGCGGAGGTCGGCGATGTCCGCGAGCGCGCGCAGGTTGCGGCGGCGGTGACGCAAACACTGGAGCGCTTTGGCCGGCTGGATGTCTTGGTCGCCAACGCCGGCCTTGGCCATCATGGCACAGTGGCTGAGGGCGAGTGGCACCACCTGGAGGCGGTGCTGCGGACCAATATCGATGGCGTACTGCACAGCATTCGGGCGAGCGTCCCGGCAATGCGGGCGAGCGGCGGAGGCCAAATCCTGATCGTCTCCTCGATCGTAGCCGGCATCCATACGCCGTACACAGCCGTCTACGCCGCCAGCAAAGCTTTCGCCTCCAGCCTGGCCGGCTCGCTGCGGCTGGAGCTGGAGGATGACGATATCGGCGTGACCGATGTGCTGGTCGGGCGCACAGCCACCGAATTCAATCAGAATCGGCTGGGTACCAAAGATAGCGCAAGCGGCCGGCTGCCGACTGTCAAAGCCGAAGAAGTGGGAGCCGCTCTCGTCAAGGCGGCGGAGCGGCGGCCGCGGCGGGTGATCAATCGCTTATTCGACCGGCTAGTGCTGGCTGGCGGCGTCATCGCCCCGGCGATCATGGCGCGGCTGGCTCTGCGACAATACAAGCCGGCTGGGCGCGACTAAGGCGAAGGATTTGACCGGTGTCGAAAGGCAAGAAACTCAATTCGATGCGGCTGCTGGAAGCCAGGTCGATCGCGTACGAAGTCCTCTATTATGACGAAACGATTCGCGATGCGCAGCAGGTGGCGCAGGCGCTTGGCTTGAACGCGGACGAGGTTTTCAAGACCTTGGTGGCGGAAGCGCCCGGAAGCCCTAAGCCCATACTGGTGATGCTGCCGTCGAACAGACAATTAGACCTCAAGCGGTTGGCGAAAGCGCTGGGCGTCAAGAAGGCGGCGCTGGCTTCCCAGGCCGATGCCGAGCGCTTGACCGGTTTGCAAGTGGGCGGCATCAGCGCGCTCGCCTTGATGCCTAAGCGCTGGGATGTTTATCTCGATCGATGTGCGCTGGCGCCGGATCACATCGTCATTAGCGCGGGCAAACGGGGTGTGCAGCTGCGTCTCGTGACGTCCGCTTTGATCACTTTGCTTGGCTGCCGGGTGATCACTGTGGCAGAGGCTTAAGCGACCGCATCAACGGGACAGGATTCTGGCGAGGTCGAAGTATTCCGGTGTGATTTGCCGCGTGCGGGCGGTGGCTTCGGCTAGGGGAATGGGGGTCTGTTCACGGCCCACGCGCGCGACCATCATGCCGGTCTCGCCGCCGAGCAAGAGTTCGACCGCATAAACGCCCATGCGCGTCGCCAGCAGCCGATCGAAAGCGGTCGGGCTGCCGCCGCGCTGCGTATGACCCAGGATCGTCAGGCGGATCTCGAAGCCGATGTGCTTTTGCTCAAGGTAATGCGCCAACTGCGGACCCTGATAGGGCGCGCCCTCAGCCAGCACGGCGATGGCGTGGGTCTTGCCGCGGATGTAGGCATCCTCCAGCGAGACGGCGATTTCGTCCATCGTGACGCCATTCTCCGGCGTGACGACAATCTCAGCGCCGCCGAGGATGCCGGCCATCACCGCCAGGTATCCGCAGTCGCGGCCCATCACTTCAACCACAAAGGCGCGGCTATGGGATGTCGCGGTATCACGCAAGCGGTCGACCGCATCAAGGATCGTGTTCAGCGCGGTATCGACGCCGATGCTGGTGTCGGTGCCCCAGATGTCATTGTCAATGCTGGCCGGGATGCCGATGACGGGCACACCTATTCTATGCAGAGCAAGGGCGCCGCGCAGGCTGCCATCGCCGCCGATGACGATGACGCCGTCGATGCCGTTTTCGTTGAGACGGCGCTGCCCCTTCTTCTGGCCCTGCGCCGTCTTGAATTCTTCGTTGCGCGCCGTCTGGAGGACAGTGCCGCCGCGCTGCAAGATGCCGCTCACCTCACGGCTGCTCAAGAGCGCCATATCGCCGGCCAGCAAGCCCTGATACGCTTGGCGGACGCCGTAGACCTCGACGCCCTTGTCCAGCCCGGCGCGCACAACCGCGCGAACTGCCGCGTTCATGCCGGGCGCGTCGCCACCGCTGGTTATGACGGCGATACGTTTCATTGAGGTCGTCTCCGCAGAGCCGACCGTTGAAAGCCAGACAACTGGCAGCGGTCGGCAAGCGCTTTGTAGGGCGTATTCTAATCAGTTTTGCGTTTGTCTTCAAATTGTAAAGCGTTAACAGACGCTAAGCGACGAGGAAGGCGCGGCGCTGCCGATTTAACTCTCATCTTCGATTTGAATGAAATCGGCGCTGTTCACGATTTCGATCAGGTCGCGCTGCAGCGATTCGCAGATATTGGTGGTCTGCTCGGGGAAGTTGATCGCTGTGGACTCGGCGCCGCGTTGGACGATGATGCGGAAGCGATCGAGGCCGGGATACTTGACCAAGCCGTTATGGATGCGCTGGAGTTTCCGCCGGTCTTTTTCGGCGTCGTCCGTCGTCTCGAGAATGACTGAGATCAGGCGCGGCGCGCGCGCTTGCGTCTTGGCTTCGCCCGGCAAGTCCAGATGCCCGTCGCCATTCACCCAGGCCGGCTCCTCTTCATGCGCTGGCTGGTAATCAGACGCGTCCGCTTCGGCAGCCGGCGGGACTGCGGGCGCGTCAAAGGCGTCTTCGTCATACGGCGGTTCTGGCGGCAGTTCGTCTATGTTTGGCGGCGGGGCGTCCATCACCGGCGCGGCAGCTGCCTCCGGCGGTTCATCGACGCTGCTGGCCCAAGCCGGCTCGTCCTCAGCCGGTGGCGCGCCGGCCGCATCGGCTGCGGAGATTGCCTCAAAGTTGAAGCTGAGCTTGTCGGCGATGATTTGCGGATCGCCGCGGCTTTCATCGTAGCGGCCGCTGACAAGGATGATCTCGCCCTCGTCCAAACCCCGGGGCGCAGCCTGCGTTTCGGCGCTGCGCTCAGCGAAGGCATCCAGCGACTTGGCATAGACGCGCGGGAAAAGCACGATTTCCATGATGCCAGCGCTGTCATGCCAGTCTTCCAGACTGAGCACCGCCATGAGATCGCCTTTGCTGGTCCTTAGCTTGCGCAGGGCGGTCACTTCGCCGGCCACGCGCACGGACTCCGGCTTGGTCAGCGAGGGGCTTTTGAGATCGGCGATCTTTTGCAGGTTCAACTGCGAGAAATGCTGGCGGTAGCGGTCGACTGGCCGGCCGCTGAGATAGTGGCCGAGCAGTTCTTTTTCCCATTTGAGGATTTGACGACGGGGGGATTCCTCAAGGCGCTTCAAGCGCTGCAATTGACTTTCGACAGCGCCGGCGGAATCGCCAAACATAAAGTTCATGCGGTTTTCGTTTTCCGCGTGAAAAGCCCCGCTGTAGCGGATGATTTCATCAAGAGCGGCCAGGAGCGTAGCGCGCGTGCCGAATTCATGCAAGGCGCCGACCATAATCAAGCTCTCCACTGAGCGCTTGCCAATCTCGCGCAAGTCAAGCCGCTCGCAAAAGTCCTCCAGGCTGCTAAAGGGCGCCTCGCCACGCTGGGCGATCAAGGTCTCCAGCGCGCCGGCGCTGGCGTTTTTGACGGCGCCCAGCCCAAAGCGAATCGCGCGCCTAGCCTCGGCGTTCGTTTCGATATCGAAGTCCAATTGGCTGCGATTGACATCGGGCGGCAAGATGGGGATATTCAGACGGCGGCATTCCTCCAAAAAGGTCGAAACTTTGGAAAGATCATCGCGCTGGACGCTGAGCAGCGCGGTCATATACTCTTCCGCGTAGTGGCACTTCAGATAGGCCGTCTGCACCGTGATGACGGCGTAATCGGCGCCGTGGGCTTTGTTGAAGCCATAGTCGGCGAAAAAGGCGATCATGTTGAAGATATCTTCGGCGGTTTCCTCGTCGATGCCGTTTCGGGGACCGCGTTCCATGAAGATCGCCTTATGCTTGTTCAGCTCTTCCGGCAGTTTTTTGGAGACGGCTTTGCGCATGAGATCGGCTTCGCCCAATTCGTAACCGAATAGCTCGCCAGCGATTTCCATGATCTGCTCCTGATAGACGCAGATGCCGTAGGTTTCCGCCAGAATGGGCTCGAGCTTCGGGTGCAGCGTCGTGATTTCTTCTTCACCGTGCATGCGCCGGCAATATTGAGGAATGAACTCCATCGGACCCGGGCGATAGAGCGATATGCCGGCGATGATGTTTTCAAAAACGCGCGGACGCACCTGGCGCAGCATCTGCTGCATGCCGCCGGACTCCACCTGAAAGACGCCGACCGTTTCGCCCCGCCCCATCATCTCAAAGGCGTCATCAAGCCGGGCGCGCTCTTCGCCGGTCATAGCTTCTTCATGTCGATATGGAATGCTGTCGAAGGTGTAGGCGACGCCACGATGGCGCGCGATCAGCTCGCAGGCTTTGCGCATGATGGTAAGCGTGGACAAGCCCAGGAAGTCCACCTTGAGCAGGCCGATATACTCGGCGGTCTCCATGGGAAACTGGGTGACAGCGCTCAAGGCGCCGCCGGAGGGGTCCTTGCCGGCGATGCGATGCAGCGGCACAAGATCGACCAAAGGGCGGTCGGCGATGATGACGCCGGCGGCATGGGTGGAGGCGTGGCGCGTCATGCCTTGCAAATCGATGGCGGTGTCGATGACGCGCTGCAGTTGGGGGTTGCCTTGGTAGAGCGTGAGCAGCTCGGGATTGCCATCGACGTAATCGCGGATTTTCTTCTGGCGGGCTTCCTGGGGAATCATGGCGGCGGCGCGGTTGATCAAGCCGAGGTCGACATCGAGCGCGCGCCCGACATCGCGGACGGCGGCTTTGGCGCCCATGGTGCCGAAGGTGATGACCTTGTCCTCGCCGTATTTCTGGGCGGCGTAGGCGATCATTTCACCGCGGCGGTCATCGGGATAATCGAGATCGATATCGGGCATGGTGACGCGCCCCGGGTTGAGGAAGCGCTCGAATAACAAACCATTCTGGATCGGGTCGATATTGGTGATGCCGAGGCTGTAGGCGACTAGGCTGGCGGCGCCGGAGCCGCGGACGTTCCACCAGATATCGGCTTGGCGAGCGAATTCGCAAAGGTCCCAGACGATGAGGAAATAGGCGTCGAAGCCCATGCTATGAATGATGGCAAGCTCGCGCTCGATCCGTTCGGTGAACTCGGCCTCAGCCCGCCAATCGGCGCCGAAGCGCCAATCCATGCCGATCTCGATCAAATGGCGCAGGTAGCTGTGCTCGTCGAAGCCAGCCGGCACCGGGAAGACGGGCAAGTGATAACCCTTGGGCGCCAGGTCAATGTCGGTCATCTCGGCGATCTTCAGCGAGTTGGCAAAGGCTTCATCAATCAACTCGGGCGGCAAATCGGCAAAGGCGGCGCGCATCTCGGCGGCCGATTTGAGGTAATAGCTGTTGAAGGGTTCCATCTTCATGCGGTCTGGCTCGGATTTCAGCGAGCTGGTTTGGATGCAGAGGAGGGTGTCGTGCGCGTCGGCGTCGTCCTCATAGACATAATGCACATCGTTGGTGGCGACCAGTTGGACGGCGCTGTGTCCGCTGCGGCGGTATTCGCAGAGCCAACGGTTCAGGTGATGCAGCGCCGGGATATCGTGCGCCTGCAATTCGAGGAAGAAGTTTTCCGCTCCGAAGACCTCCTGGTACCAGCCGATCAACTCGCGCGCGCCCTGGTCGTTCGCGCCGCTGGAAACCAGGCGCGGAATCTCGGAAGCCAGGCAGCCGCTGGTGGCGATCAAGCCCTCGGCGTGGGCAGCCATGAAGTCCTTGTCGATGCGCGGGTGATAATAGAAGCCTTGCAACTGGGAAGCCGAGGCAATTCGCAGGAGGTTCTGATAACCGGTCATATTCTTCGCCAGCAGCAGCAGGTGATAGGGGCTGCGGTCGAGGCGCGGATCGCGATCGGTCAGGCCGCGGGGCGCCAGGTAGCCCTCCATGCCGATGACCGGTTTTATGCCGGCGGCTTGGCACGCGCGGTAAAAGTCCAAGACGCCGAACATGACGCCGTGATCGGTAATGCCAAGAGCGGGCATGCCCAGAGCCTGCGCGCGCTCAACGAGAGCCTTGATCCTGCTTTGGCCATCAAGCAGGGAAAATTCGCTGTGGACGTGAAGATGGACGAAGTCGCTGGTCATGACCTTGGTTGCAGCGCGCGCCGCTATGGGTTCAAAATGGAGAAGGATAGCCGTATTATATCACTCGACGGACGACCTTGTCCGCCGGATATTTTGCTTTTGGCAAACTCAAATCGCGTCGAGAGAATATAGCAAACCATGCCCGAACTGCCCGAAGTTGAGACCGTTGTGCGAGGCTTGCGCGCGCCATTGATTGGGCGGCGCATCGAGGGCATGTGGCAGGATTGGGCGCCGACAATCCACTCGCCAGAGCCTAGCGAATTCGCAGCGCGCGTCGCCGGGCAGCGGGTCAAGGCGCTTGATCGGCGCGGCAAATACATTTTAATCGAGCTGGATCATGATACCTTGGTAGTTCATCTGAAGATGTCCGGGCGGCTGTATGTGGCTGTGGCTGACGAAAGCCAGAACGCGGACCGCTGGGTGCACGTCCGCTTTGACTTGGATAATGGGCGGCAGCTGCGTTTTTCGGATGTACGCAAATTCGGCCGCGTATATCTTAGCGACGATGTCGACCGCCTGCTGAGTCATTTGGGACCCGAACCCCTCAGCGACGACTTCACGCTGGCGGGCTTCCGCGAGGGGATGCGCGGGCGCAAGCGGGCGATCAAGTCGCTGCTGATCGAGCAGGCCTTCATCGCTGGCGTGGGCAACATCTACGCGGATGAAGCCCTATTTCGCGCGGGCATCCACCCGGCGCTGTCCGTAAACCGGATGAGCGAGTCTGATAGCGAGCGGCTGCATGGGACGATTCGGGACGCGCTGCGGGCGGGCATCGAGCACGAGGGCGCCAGCATCAATTGGTATCGCAAGCCGGATGGCGACAAGGGGCAATCGCAGAATCACTTCTATGTGTACGGGCGCGCGAATCTGCCCTGCCGCGCCTGCGGAACCGCAATCAACAAGATTCGAGTGGCGCAGCGGGGGACGCATTTTTGTCCGCGCTGCCAGCCGGAGAGGGAATGAGAATTCGCCAAAGAGGCGCAGAAGTAACACCAATAAAGTAATGCGAATTTCACTAAAGCAACGATTTGTAGGGGCGACAGGCGGGCTGTGTCTACGCGC
>JAPOYS010000017.1 GCA_026706455.1 Chloroflexota bacterium
GTACTGCGGATGCAGCAGCCAGGTCCAGACGATGCTGGTGGCGACCAGCGGCAAGATGCTGGGCAGGTAAAAGATCGTCCTGAAGACGGACAAGCCCTTGACTTTCTGATTGAGTAAAACAGCCAGCGCCAGCGCCAGCATATTGCCCAGCGGCACGGCGAAGACGACAAAGTACAAGGTGTTCGTCAGCGCTTTGATGAAGAGCGGATCGAAATAAAGCAGCTTTTCGTAGTTGAATAAGCCGATGAATCGCGGCGACGAAATCGGCGAGTAACGGGTCAGGCTGTAATAGAAGGAGGCGATGATGGGATAGAGGTTGAGCGCCAGAAAACCGACGATCCAGGGCGAGATGAAAACGAAGCCGACGCCTATTTTGCGCAGCTCGCGGCGATTGCGCGGCGTCAACATAGTGTTTTCACCACCGTTGCTCGCGGGTCACGACGGGCCGAGTTTGCCATTCCCTACCCTTTCAAGCCCGTCAGTGAAATGCCTTGAATGAAAACGCGCTGCATGAAGAAGAAGATGAGGATTATCGGCAGGACGGCCATGGTTGAAGCCGCCATCAAAATGCTGAAATCGGTGATGCCCTGCGAATTGTGATAGAGCGCCAGCCCCAGCGACATCGGGTACAACGAACGGTCGTTGAGATAAATCAGCGGACCGATGAAATCGTTCCAGGACCAGATGAACTGAAAGAGCGCCACCGTCGCCAGCGCCGGCTTGCAGAGTGGCAGGATGACGCGCGTGAGCAGGATCCATTCGGAGCCGCCGTCGATGCGGGTGGCTTCGGAGAGTTCCTTGGGGATGCCCAGCATGAACTGCCGCAGCATGAAGATGAAGAAGGGGTGGCCGAGCCAGGCGGGCACGATCAGCGGCAGCCAGGTGTTGACCCAGCCGATTTTGCTGAAACTGACGAAAAGCGGAATCATCACCACGTGATAGGGCAGCATCAGGGTCGACAGCACGAGCACAAAGACGGCATCGCGTCCCTTCCATTCCACGCGCGAAAAGCCATAGGCGACCAAGCTATTGGAGATGAGCGCGCCGATGACGGCGGCGACGGCGATTTGCAGCGAGTTGCCCAGGTATTGCAGGAAGGGCTGCTCTTCCAGGGCCTTGGGATAATTGTCGAATTCGAGCGGCTTGGGGATCCAGACCGGTGGGTCGAGCAGCAGCTGGTCGATGGGTTTGAGCGATGTGGTGATCATCCAGAAGAGCGGCAGGATGAAGGCGGCGGACAAGACGACCAGCAGGACGAAGGAGACGATGTTGTTTGTGTTTGTTCGTTTGATGCCGAGATAAGGGATCATTTAATGTAGCAATGGCGGACGACCCATGGTTCGCCACTACGGTTACCCTTTTTGTTAATTGGGGGGCGAGCCGGCGGCTCGCCCGTACACAATTGTCCTAGATATGGCTAGAACTGGCGGTATTCGTTTTCGACGGCGGTTTGCACAGCGTCAAGGGCTTCTTGCGCCGATTTCTCCAGCCGCAAAGCTTGACTGATCTCCGAGCCGAGCCGGTCCATGTAGAAGTTGGCCACTGGAATCATCGGCGTGGTCAAGCCGCGCGGGCTGCCCATAGTTTCGAAGAAGCTGCGATAATCGGGATGGTCGTCGAAGAGGGTGGCGATGCGGTCAACTTCCAATGCGGCCAGCGAACCGGTGGTTGTGGTCGGCGTATCCTTCCAGGCGGCGACGATAGCCATGACATCCGGATCGGTGATGCCAGACCACCACTTGGCGAATTCGTAGGCGGCCGCCGGGTTGGCCGCGCCAGAGGGGATGCACTGGTAATTGCCCCAGATCCAGCTGCCCCAGCCGGTGCTGTCACCCTCGCCCGCGACCGGCGGCAAATGCGTCACGCCCCAGCGGAAACCGTCGGCGGCGAAGCGGTGAAAGTCGCCCAGTTTCCAGGGACCGATGAGATGCATCGACAGGCGCTCGGAAACGAAGGGATCCTGTGTGCCGCCGCGCTCGCCGGACAAGCCCGACTGGAAGCGCTGCAAGCGATCAACGCCATAACGCTCGCTGTACGACATCATCCACTCAAGCGCGCGCACATTGCCCGGATGGTTGGCGGTGATGACGTCGTTCTCGGCATCGTAGAGTTGGCCGCCAAAGTTGCCGAACCAGGCTCGAGGCAAGCCTCCGCCGCCGAAGCCGAGATGCAGCAATCCCATGCGGTCAAAATTGCCATCGGCGTCTTCGACCGTCAGCAAGTCCGCCCATTCGTCCAGTTCTTCAATCGTACTCGGTCCAACATCGGGGTCCAAGCCGACTTCTTCAAAGTGGTCTTTATTCCAAGCCAGGTCGTATACGCCGAAGCCGCTGGGCGTGCCATAAAGCGCGCCGTCAACGACGCCGCCCGACAAAGCCGCTGGCGTGAGAAATTCTTTGATGCTGGCGATCTCTTCCGGCGGTCCCAGGTCTGCATAAGGCGTGATCCCTCCCAGCGCGGCCAAACCCGGAATCTCGTTCGAGCCAAAGAAGGTGACGATATCCGGCGGGTTGCCAGACGCAATCGCGGCTGTCAAGCGCACGAGAAAATCGGCATAGGGGACGACCAGCGGCTCGACGCGAATGGCGTCCTGATGCGCGTGGAAGGCGTCGACGATGTCCTGGACGTAATTCTCCCACTGTTCGGTCCAGCCATGCCAGTAGGTGATGGTGACGGGGTCTTGCGCCATCACGCTGGCGACGGGCAGCGCGCCCAGCGCAACGGCGCCGGTGCCGCCGGCGATGGTCTTGAGCAGGTCGCGGCGCGACAGTCCTGATTTCTTAGGTTGAGTCATGAGGTTGCTCCGTTTCTGTAAGAGGTTGGCGGATTAAGTGAACCTGTACGGGTATGTATTGTACTCACCTCCTCGTATTTGATATGCGGCTGACGGCCTGGGTGAGCGAGCCAAGGCTCGCCCCTACAGAATTCGACGCGGATGCAGATGGGGATCGGCGTGGCGCAGATAAGATGTGGGGCTGTGGCTTATTTCCAATCATCGAAGGACCAGTGGTTGCTCCAGCGGATGTCGATCTCTTCTTTTACACGTTGGTAGCGGATGTCGGTCGAGAGGCGGATGCGGCAATCGGGCGAGGCGTTGGCGGTGGCGGCGTGGGTGGTGTAGGCGCCGTGCACGACCATGTCGCCGGCTTCATAATCAGCCATGAGCCAGCGCGTATCGAGGCGCTCGGCGAGCGAGGGCAGGTCCTTGGTCAGCCAGCCGCCCTTGCCCATATTCTTGTTGTAGGCGCTGACGCGTTCTTCCGGCGGCAAATCGGCATTCATCGCGCTGAACTCGGCTTCCTTGCGGCGGCCGAAATGGTGCGAGTTCTCCAAATAAATTAGCCCGCCCATCTCAGGCGGGGTATCGCCGATGGGGATCCAACTGGTGCAGACGGCATCGCTGCCAGCGCGCAGGTAGACCAGGTCGTAATGCGCGCCGGTCGTGCTGACATCGCCCGGCGGAATATGGCGGATGAGCTTGCGCTTGTGCAGGTAGACGGCGCCATCGAAGAAGGCTTCGTAGAATTGGTAGATCGGCTTGGCGAGGCAGAAGGCTTCATAAGCCGCCCAGCGAACCGCTTCCGTCTGTGTCTTGAGGACCAGGCTTTTGTCTTCGTTGGCGCCATCGTAGATGCCTTCGCCGGGGTCGATGTCGTGGCGGACCAGACCGGTGTCGACAAAGGCGGCGAAGTAGCGGCGGCGGAAATCGAGGACATCGTCGCGGTCGAGGATGCCCTTGAGCCAGAGGTAGCCTTGTTCGTCGAACTGCGCCCGCAGCGATTTCATGGAGGCGGCCGGGTCGGAAGGCGTCAGCCAGCCGAGGCGCTTCGGCGCGCAGGAAAGCGTATATCCATTGCTCGTCAGCGCGTGGCTAAGTACCGCGTCATCCATCATTAGCACAATCCTCCGCCGTCAATTGAGGACACTATAACATATTGCTCGGGGGGACAAATTCACCTGCAGCTAGCCAAATGCAAATGCCCGAATCAGATCGATCTCGGCTTCATCGTAAGGCGACCCGTCCGCATGAAAAATGTCATGCTGCCAGGTCTTGCTATCCGGCGTATTCAATTCACGCCGCCAATCAAGATAGGTCTGCGTCCGCCCGGCGACCAAGCCCCAATTGTACCAGCCGATGCGCTCGCGGGCGAAAATGGGCAGGATCAACTCCACAGTCTGCCCGACGACGCGCCGCAGCCATTCGGTGCAGAGCACGGGCCGGTCGTAGGCTTGGCAGCGCTTAATCACTTCTTCAACACCGGTCTCGCCGTAATGATGAAAGGACGTGACATCGGACAATTCCAAAATGCGTTCCTCCATCTCGTATTCGTCATGCAGGCGGAAAATCGAGGTCGTCAGCGGCTGCCGCGCGCCAGCTTCGCGCGCCCAAGCGAAAGCCGCTTCCACCAACGGCAGGCTCCTCTCGCCCATCTCGCTGTTGCCCGGCTCGTTGTAGAGATCCCAGATCTGCACGCGTTCATCGTCGGCAAACCCGCCGACGATATCGACGATGTAATCCTTGAGCTCAGGCCAGACGCTGCGGTCGCCAACGCGCGTCAAGCCCGGGCTGGGCGTCCAGCCACTATTGTGCGTGTAAGGAATCGGCTCGTCTTGTTCGCCCAGATAAGGTTCCTTGCCAGCGAAGGCGCAATCGTCAAAGAGGATGAACATGGCCTTGATGCCATTGCCGGCCGCGATATCGAGGAACTGATCAATGCGGCGCTTCAAGCCGTCGGGGTCATCTTGCCAGACGAGGAACTGATGAAAAACGCGCGCGGCATTGAAGCCGGCCGCCGCCGCCCAAGCCAATTCCTCAGCGATCGTGTCGGGGTCAAAAGACTCAGCCTGCCACATCTCTGTCGAATTGACCGCCGTGCGCGGCAGATAATTGCAGCCGCGAATGGGCTCAATCGAGGCGTACCAGTCATTCGATTTTTCGGGCGTCCATTGTTCGGTCATGCCTCTGGTTCCTTTGCGGTCTACAGGTAAATTTCGGGCGACCCAAGGGTCGCCCCTACAACGTTTCAGTTGTTACAGCACGACACTGGCAAGCGCGCCGGCGTATGTACCATCCGCGTCCAAGATATTCACGCGGATCCGTCTCGTCGAGGCATTGAGTTGGGCAACGGCATCGACGCGCAGCGCGCGCAAGGGCGAAACCGGCCCGAGGTCAATCTGGTTCAGGACTTTGCCGGCTTCATCGAGGCATTCGATTTGCGCGCGACCGGCGTGAAAACAGCCGAAGACGCCATTCAACCGCGCCCAGCCGCCGTCGATATCGACCCTCAGCGGCTGATGAGCGCAGCCGACATCCGTCACGTCAACGATCGGCGCCGGGCAGTAGGCGGCCGACCAGGTGATGCGTTGGCTCGCCATCTTGCCCGGACTCAGCCTGTGCAGCGGGCTGAGCGCTTCCGTTTCCAGAATGTAACCGGGCGAGCGTATCGGAATCGGCGAGGGCGCGCCGGGCGCTTCCGTCCAGCATTCCACCGTCGCTCCATTATCGGGGTATTCCGCTTCCGGCTGATAAGGAAATTGCATGCACAGTACGAAGCCAGCTTGCCTGTCGGCGAAAGCGATCCAGCCGGCCGGGCTATGCGCGCCGATCTTGCCCACAATGCCTTGATACTGCACCGAGAGCAGCCCGCTTTCCAAATCCAGTTGATACTGCGGATTATCTTCGCCGAACATGATCTCGTAGGGTCGTTCGCGCGCGGGATCGGTCGGGATGTAGAGCCAGCAGTCGTCGTTCAGCTGACCATCGGCCCTGCTGCAAATCATCTGCGCCACATCCCAAATCGACCAGCGGATCGTCCGCTCACTAATATTCTCGAACGAGAGGTCAAGTTGCATCCGCGAGCTAGCGGGCTCTAAATTAAGCAGGCGGCGGATGCGCAGCCCCGTGCGCGCGTCGGGCGGGCTTGTCATCAGCGCGGACGCGCTTGACTCGTCCGCGTTCGTTTCGTATTCGTAGCGGCCCGAATCGAGAACGGGATCGGGCGGGCCGGGCCACTGCCCTTCCCCATCCCAGCCTTGCGGCGCGGGCCAGGTCTTGGCGCCGCCATAATTCTTCCAGTTGATGAGCTCGCCGTTGCCGGCATGTTCTTCATAGGTGAAGCGTTTGCCGAGCAACTCAGGATTCGTGAAGAGGTAATCGTGCGGACCGAGGCTGAACTGCATCAAGCGCCCGCCGATCTCGGGCACGCAGACGGCGTCGACGATGCCATTGCTGAGGCGGAGGCCGTCCCAACCATGAAAGGAGATTTCTTCGACGATTGGGCCTGCTGCCATCCGCAGTATCCCTCGGGATCAGCCTTGCAAGCCGGTGGTGGAGATGCCGCGGACGAAGTAGCGCTGCAAGAGCAGGAAGAAGATCACGGCTGGAATTGTGGCCGCGGCCGCCGACGCCATGATGACGCCGAAGCGCATCGAGAGCCCGCGCCCAACAAAGACCGCCAAGCCAACCGGCACCGTGCGCGTCGCGTCCGTGTTGCTGATGATCAGGGGCCAGAAGAAGTCGTTCCAACTGCGGACGAAGGTGAAGATGGCGACCGTGGCGATGGCCGGCTTGCTAAGCGGGATGAAGATGCGCCAGAGCAAGCCCAAGCGGCTGCAGCCGTCTAATCGGCCGGCTTCTTCCAGCTCGACCGGGATGGTCAGGAAAAATTGGGTCATCAGGAAGACGCCAAAGGCATTGGCCGCCGCTGGCACGGCGATGCTGAAATAGGTGTTGGCCAGCTTGAACTTGATCATGCCCAGGAAGAGCGGCACCAGCAGAATCTCGCCGGGCAGAAGAAATGTCGACAGGATGATAAGCAAAACGATCTTGCGGCCGCGGAAGCGCATCCTGGCCAGCGGGTAGGCGGCCAGGATATTGGTGGCCAGCGTCAGCGCGGTGGTGATGGTCGCCACGATCAGGCTGTTGCGGAACCACTGCAGCATGGGGAAAGACTCGAAGAGCCGCGTGTAAAACTGAAGCGTCGGCTCGTCGGGCCACCAGGTAGGCGGGTAGTTAAAGACCTCGTTATCCGGCTTGATCGAGGTGACGAACATCCATATGAAGGGCGCGCCCCAGATGATGGCGACGAAGATCATGATGGCGTAGAGCGCCAGGCGCCCGTAGTTGGGCGAGCCGTCGCGGTAGACGCTGTCTTTGCGCCGGGAGTCGCTCATATTATATGACTTTCATGGCGCGCAGTTGGACGACGGTGAAGCTGAGCGTGATGAGCATCAGGATGACGCCGGCGGCTGAAGCCACACCCATATCAAACTTCACGAAGGCGGTTTCATAAATATACTGGGCGATGGTGAAGGTGCTGCCTTGCGGTCCGCCGCGGGTCATGACAAAGACTTGGCCGAAGACGCGCCAGCAAGCGATGACCGTCAGCGGAATGACGAAAGCGTTGACCGGCATGAGCATCGGGATGGTGACATAGCGCAGCTCTTGCCAGCGG
>JAPOYS010000136.1:0-7252 GCA_026706455.1 Chloroflexota bacterium
GGACTTTATGGAAATCCCGCTTGGCACAGTCAAATCGCGCCTGTATCACGCGCGCAAAATGATGAGAGAGAGGATGACGGAATTGAGCGGCTTATCAGCACAGCGTCCCTCGCGGGATGATCAGTTCAGGGAAAAGGTCATGCGCCTGTTTGAGGCAGCCAAGACGGGTGACAGTGAAATCGTGAAAGATATGCTCGTCGAAGACGACGGCTTGGCGAATGCCAGCGGCTTCGTCCGCACATCGCTTTGGGGCTCGGACGCGCTGGCGCTGCACGTGGCGGTCATGCACGGGCGCAAAGACATCGTCGATCTGCTGCTGGCGCACGGCGCCGATATCCACGCGCGTGACGAGAACTACCGCTTTAACGCGCTGATCCACGCCATCGACCTGGCTGACTTCATGCCGGAATACGCTGCCCTGGGCATGGTCGACTTCTTGCTGGAACGCGGCGCCGAGCTGGATGCCTGGGCTTGCGCTTGGCTGGGGGATATGGCCGGCGTCAAGGAGCGGCTGGACGTGAATCCGGCGCTCGTGAATGAGATTGGACCCGGTCCCAGCACGCTGCTTTCCTTCTGTCGCGATGTCGAAACCATCCAGTTCTACCTGGATTACGGCGCTGACCCGCTGCGTCAATACGAGCGAGCGGGCAAATACGGCCGAACAACGCCCCTGCGCGATATCGCCTATCGCGGCAACTATGCGGCGGCGCGACATCTGCTGCGCCATTTGGGCTGGGCCGTGGACATCTTCTGGGCGAGCATCCTGGGCGATCTGGCGCGCGTAAGCGAATTGCTAGCGCATGATCGCGAGCTGGCGCGCGCGTCCACGGAGGACGATCATGTTTTGGGCGGTCGCTTGAGCCCGCTGCATTTGGCGGCGCAGGGCGGCCATATCAATGTGATGGAGTCGCTGCTGGCGCAAGATGCGGACTTGAACGCGCGCGCTGCCGAGGGGCAGACGCCGCTGCATTTCGCCATCTGCTTTGGACCCAAAGCCTTTATGGATCCGCTGCCCGATTTAAGCGAGGCGACGCAGGATATCGGCGTGTACCATCTGCTTGCGGAGGTTCCGCAATTCCTGGTCGATCAGGGCGCGGATCTGCGCGCGCGCGAAGTCGCCAGCGGCCGAACGCCGCTCGAATTGGCGCGGTCGCCCTTCGAGGACGAGACCGACCGGGCAGCCGTCATCGCGCTGCTGGCAGCGGCCGAACAGCGCGCGAACCACAGCGGCGGATCGGCTGCCGACTGAAAGAACACAAAGAATACACAATAGTGAGGGCAGATCAGGGCGCCTCTGTGAGTCGCCCGCTTCTGAAATCGCGCCCCGGCCGGACGGCCGACTGCGATCGTTGGTCCCTTCGTGAAAGCGTTCGCCTGTTCGTGATGGCTTTAGAGCGCTGGCTTGAGCTTTCGCTTGCTCTTGCTTACGAGGACGTAGAGCCAGAAGAGGACGGTGCCGATGAAAGAAAAGAGCGTGCCCAGCAGAAATAAATCGCGGAAGGTGAAGGCGCTCAGGAGCAAGCCGCCGCCCAGCGCCATCATGGCAAAGCTCATGCCGGCGGCCGCTTCGCCGCTGCCCGCCATCAGCGCTTGATGCTTCCGCGGCACCAGACTGAGGATGTAAACGGTGAAAGCGGTAAAGCGGACGGATATCATGCTGACCGCGCCGATATACCCGAAAGAGGCGGCCAGCCAATGTTGCACCAGCGCCATCGGCAGCAGGCAGAGCGTCGCCATCATCGAAGACGCGATCACGACTCCTGCATTGCCCCAGCGCTGTACCAGATAGGGCGTCAGCAGGGCGGTCGGCACGCCGGTCAAGCGGCCGATGGCGGCCATGGCGCCTATCAGCGCGGTCGAAACAGCCAGATGCTGATCCATGTACACATTGAAGTAGACCATCGCCGTCGCCGAACCCGCGACCTGGAAGAGACGAATGACGGTCATGATGACAATCAGCATCAGGATGGATGAGGCCCAGTTGTTGGCGCCCCCGCCTCGCTTTTGATCGACTGCCTTCTGCTTAGGCGCAGCGCTCGCCGGCAGCGGACGGATGCGCCGGGACAAGGCTGCGGCAAGCGCCAGAATGATGACAGCCAAGGCGAAGGTGATGCGATAGGGCTGCGGGTCGGCGAGCGTAAAGCCATTCAGACTGGCGATCGCGCCGGGCAGGAGCCCGCCGGTGAGGCTGCCAGCAAAACCAGCCAGCGACCAATGCGCCGCTTTCAGCGCGAAGGCGTGATTCTTGTAAGCGTTATCCACCACATTGATCAGGTAGGGCGCGCCGTTGACGAAATAGAAGGCGTAGCCGCCAAACATCAGTGCCGGCGGCAGGACCAACCCCGCCTCGCGCCAGCCAAGCGGCAGCCACTCAGCCAGCGGCAGCAGCAGCCCGCCCGCCAGGCAGGTGACGGCGCCGAACTTCATCAGGGCGGTGGTGGACATGCGCGAACCGAGGATGCCGGCTGGCAAGCTGGCCAAGCCAAAGGTCAATAGCCCGACCGCATTGACCAGCCCGATGAATTCGGTGCCATAATCCAGACGCAGCAGATACAGATTGAGCAGCACGGAATAGAGGCCGTCAGCGACGAAGGTCAAGCCGACCAGGACAGCGAAGAAGAGGCGCGCCTGCGGGTTTAGCGCGCGAAAGGGACTCAGGATGCGTCCGAGCATGGGTGACGGCTTCTACCCCTCATATTGGAAGATGTAGGGGCGACCATACCGCTGTGTCGGCGGTCGGTGTCTACGCGACCTGCGCGCGGCGGTGGATCGCCCGAAGACTTGTGAATTTGATGCTACAGTTCTTTGCCTAATCCACGATCTCGAAGATGGCTTCGATTTCAACGGCGAAGCCATTGGGCAGGGAGGCGAAGCCAAGAGCGCTGCGGGCGTGCAGCTCGCCATCGTAGAGCTCCCAGAACAGCTCCGAGGCGCCGTTGATGACTAGGTGCTGGTCGGTGAAGTCGGGCATGGAATTGACGGCGCCCAGCAGCTTGCGCAGGCGCAGCTTGTCGACCGAGCCGGTGATGGTGTAAGCGGCTTTCAGCAGGTCGATGGCGCAGACGCGGGCGGCTTGCTTGCCCGCCCCCACATCCAGGTCGCGGCCGAGCTTGCCCACGTAGCCGGTGGAGACGTGGCCCGAGACCAGGACGCTATTCCCGATGCGGGTCGCCGGCGCCAATGTGGCCGACGGTGTGAAGTCTTCAATATCGATGCCCATCGCTTTGACTTTTTCGTCGAGTGACATGCTGCCACCTCCATGAGGATTGATTTCAGAAACGTGACAATGCGTGGATTATAGGCGCGCGCCGGGACTGCGCCATACCCAAAAGGCCTGTGTGTGAAAGCGGGCGATCCACCGGCTCGTCTGTACGCGCGCCGAATAGATTTGCCGCCGCCCGCGAAAACCTGCGAGTTAATCGATTTTGTTGCGAATTCCTAATCGCGCGATATGCTCTAGTGTAAGCTCTCTGCTTCCTATTCATACGCCGTACCAGCGCGGCGTGCGAGGAAAAAGATTGAAGGCATTTGACGGGCAGCGCATAAGCGAGAGAGGGGCGCCAACGACAACCAGCAGCGCCGCGTAAAGAATGTTCATATAGTCCAGCATGTTAAGGAGAAAAGATCATGAGAAGGCATTTAAGCAGACGCGACTTCCTGAAGGCTTCAGGCGGTTTAGCCGCGGGTGGCTTGCTGGCTTCGGGATTGCCCGCCTTCGCCCAGGACGGCGTCACCATCCGCTCGCATACGCGCAGCGGAAGACAGGCTGACGCGCAGCGACACTGGGCTGAAATCTTCAATGCGGATATGGCCGGCGAAGCGCAGGTCGTCATCGAAGACTTCCCCGGCTCGGAATATTTCCAGAAGATCAATACGCTGGCGGCCGGCGGCACCATGGGCGATGTCATTTGGATCTCGTCTATTGAGGGTTACTTCCGGCTGGCGGCGACCGGCGTGCTCGCGCCCATAGACGATATCGTCGAAAGCCTGGGCTACGACCTGGAAGAGCATTACCCAGCCACGATTTCGGCCGCCTACCTGGATGGCCAGCTCTACGGCATTCCCATCTTGGCGCATCCTGGGCGGGTTGGCTTGTTCTTCAACAAGACCATCTTCGATGACGCCGGCGTCGATTACCCGGACGAAACCTGGACGATGGACGACTTCCTGGCCGCTGCCATTGAGGTGACGGATCCTGATCGGCGCATCTGGGGCTTTGTCGATCCCGAGGGCTCCTACTTCACTTCGATTGTCTTCATCCGCGCCTTTGGCGGCGACACGCTCAACAGCGACGGCACCGAGTCCTTGCTGAATTCGGAAGAAGCGATCGCGGCGCTGAAGTTCCAGAGCGCGCTTTATAACGAGCATAAGGTGGCGCCGGCGCCGGGCACCGCGCTGCAGGGTCCTTACCAACTCTTCGCCGCCAATCAGTTGGCGATGTTCCAGTCGGGTTTCTGGGGCAGCGGCGTCGCCCAATTTGTCGAGGATCCGAGCATCGTCGGCGTCGCGCCGATGCCGATTGGACCCTCGGGCCAGCGGGGCAGCATGTTCGAGTTTGATCCGCTCTGCGTGACTTCTTTCACCGAGAACCCGGAAGAGTCCTTCAAGTGGGTGGATTACAACACCGGCTTTGATGCGCAGCTGCGGGTGACCAAGCTGCACAATGTCACAGCCAGCCGCCCGGCGGTGATGGCGGACGATGTCGTGCAGGAGAGCGATACCTTGCGCGTCTTCTCCGGCGTCATGGCCGATGCCTTGCCCTTAGTGCTGCCGGCCAACTTCCGCGAGACTGAGCACTTCAAGTTCATCGGCGATCAGATTCAGGCGCTCTGGCTGGGCTTGGCGACCGTCGATGACATCATCGAGGATCTCAATTCCGGCGCTCAAGCGATCCTGGACAAACCGGCGCTTGGATAGTGCTGCCCGCGGCGAGTTGTAGGGGCGTTACGCCGTAAAGCCCGCGTGGGAATATCTATGTTTCGGGCGATCTGAAATATCGCCCCTGCAAGCGAAGTAGCCGCCTTGCATGTGGGCGAGCCGGCGCTGCGCGTAGACACTGCAGGTCGCTCGCCCCTACATCTGAAATCAGCAGCGCGAGAATCTGAATGATCGCCCCAATCAAGCAGCGCCTAGGCTTGAGCACGCCCTTGACCTTGAGCCAGCGAGAAGCGCTGCAAGGCTTTATCTACATCTCCCCCTGGATCATCGGCTTCCTGGTCTTCACGGTCGGACCGATGATCGCGTCGGCCTACCTGAGCCTGACGGATTACAACATCGTAACGCCGCCGCGCTTCGCCGGGCTCAGCAACTACGAGTACATGTTCGGCGACCGGCTGTTCTGGAAGTCCATCGAGAATACGCTTTACTACACCGTCATCTTTGTGCCTATCGCCATCGCTGGTTCGCTGGCTTTGGCCATGCTGCTCAATCAACAGATTGCGGGCAGGGTCGCCTTACGGACCTTGTATTTTCTGCCGTCGGTCACGCCGGTAGTCGCGGCCGCTTTTCTCTGGCTTTGGATCTTCCAGCCGCAGATCGGGTTGATGAACAGCATCATCTCGGCGCTGGGCTTGGGCAATGGTCCGCTCTGGCTGGGGCATCCCGGTTCCTCCAAGCCGGCGCTGATCATCATCAGCTTGTGGGGCGCCTTGGGCGGCAATACGATGCTGATCTTCCTGGCGGCGCTGCAGGGCATTCCCAAGGAGCTGTACGAATCGGCTGATATTGATGGCGCGGGCGGCCTGGGGAAATTCCGCTATATCACCGTGCCGAGCATATCGCCGGTCATCCTTTTCAACACCGTGCTCGGCGTGATCGGCGCGCTGCAGATGTTCACGCTGGCTTATGTTGCCAGCAGCGGGCGGCAGCAGCAGTTTTCACCGGGCGGTCCCTTGAACTCGACCCTGTTCTACGTCCTGCATTTGTACAATAGCGCCTTTGACTTTTGGGAGATGGGATACGCGTCGGCGCTGGCTTGGGTCTTCTTCGCCATCGTGCTGGCGATCACCGGCTTTCAATTGTGGACCTCTCGCCGCTGGGTCTATTACGAAGGCGAGGACGGTTAGATTCTTGTGGATATGAGCCTTTATAGAACGAAATCTGTAGGGGCGAGACTTGTCTCGCCCTTGCGCGACCCCATACGCCAGAGGGCGAGTCGCCGCCTCGCCCCTACGAAGCGCAATCTAGGCCGAGCCTGTCATCAAGGAGTCCGCGGCCATGTTGAGTGAGATCCTGCCGGCTTGGCGGGTGAAGCGCATCATCCGCTACGCATTGCTCTACGCCGTCGCCTACGGGCTGACGATTATATTCGCCCTGCCGTTTTTGTGGGCGGTGTCGTCGTCTTTGAAGCCGGTCAACGAATTGTTTCTCTGGCCGCCGCAATTGATTCCCAAGACTTGGCGTTTTGAAAACTATGTTGAAATCTGGCAGGTGGCGCCGCTGGCGCGCTTCTTTGTCAACACTGTCTTTGTGACGGTTTTCTCGGTTTCGGGCCGGATTCTGTCGGCGGCTTTGGTCGCCTATGGCTTCGCGCGTTTCCGCTTCCCCCTCCGCAACTTCCTCTTCCTGCTCTTGCTGAGCACGCTGATGCTGCCTTACCAGGTTACGATCATTCCGACATTTCTGCTCTTCAAAGCTTTCGGCTGGCTGGATACCTACAATCCGCTGATCATCCCGAATTGGTTCGGCGGTGGCGCCTTCGCCATATTCTTGTTCCGACAGTTCTTCTTGACGATCCCCAAAGACCTGGACGAGGCGGCGAAGATTGACGGGGCGAATACGCTTTGGATTTTCATCCGCATCATCTTGCCGCTGTCGAAGCCGGTGGTTATCACCATGGTCGTCATCGGCTTCCTCGAAAGCTGGAACGACTTCTTCGGTCCGCTGATTTATCTGAACACGCCGGAGAAGTACACGCTGTCGCTGGGCTTGGCGAACTTCCAGCGGGTGGTATCAGCCGGCGGCCAGGCGACCGAACACCTGCTGATGGCGGCCTCGATGGTCATGACTCTGCCCAGCGTATTGGTCTTCATTCTCTTGCAGCGCTATTATATTCAGGGCGTCGTCATCTCTTCGGGCAGCAAATAGGCGCGGGCGGGCTGAGGAGTGGCAGTTGCAGTAAATGCGCGCTCCGTTACCCCACCCCAATCCCCTCCCCCATTGAGAGAGGAAGGGGCTTCAAAACCTCGCGCCGCTAAGAAGACTGTAGTGGTCCTGAAAAACTGGACACCTAGTAAAGAGAGTATACTAGATG
>JAPOYS010000136.1:7314-7379 GCA_026706455.1 Chloroflexota bacterium
TAGTGGTCCTGAAAAACTGGACACCTAGTAAAGAGAGTATACTAGATGCTCAGTGACGGAAGGAT
>JAPOYS010000053.1 GCA_026706455.1 Chloroflexota bacterium
CTGGCTGGTGAAAGCGGCTGCGGAAAATCGACCACCGGCAAACTGCTGGTCAAATTGCTCGATGCCAGCGAAGGCGAGATCCTCTTTGACGGCGCTGACCTCGCCCATCTCGAACAAGATGATTTGCTCACGTTCCGGCGCCGCTCCCAGCTCATGTTTCAGAATCCATTCGAAGCGTTGAACCCGCGCTTCACCCTCTACCGCTCCTTGACCGAGCCGCTTATCATCCACGGCTGGAAAGACGACGACGAGCGGCTGCAGCGTGTGGTGGAGACGCTGGACCGCGTCAATCTGCGCCCTGCCGAAGTCTTCCTCGACAAATACCCGCACCAACTCTCCGGCGGGCAGCTGCAGCGCGTCGTCCTGGCGCGAGCGCTCGTGCTGCATCCCGATTTTCTGGTGGCGGACGAACCGGTCTCGATGCTTGATGTCTCCGTGCGCGCCGGCATCCTCAACACCACCCGTCGTCTCGCCCGCGAACTGGGCTTGGCCACCGTATATATCTCGCACGACCTGTCGCTGCTGCAGTACACCTGCGATCGCATCGCGATTATGTATCTCGGCGAGATCGTCGAAATCGGCCCGAGCAATGATGTCATCAAGAACCCGCAGCACCCCTACACCAAAGCCCTGATCGCCGCCGTGCCTGTGCCCGACCCGACCGTGGAGAATCCGCCGCTGCGCATTCAAGAAGGCGTTCCCCGCCCAACCGAGCGCTTCAGCGGCTGCCCCTTCGCCCAACGCTGCCCCGATGTCATGGAAGCCTGTCTAAACATCCGGCCGCCGGCCATCACGAATGAATACAGCCACATGGCGCAATGCCATCTCTTTGGCGAACACCGTGATTCGCCCAAACTGAAAACTGTTGCTATTAGTCAATAGCAAGCTGTTCTTTGCGTTTTCCATTCTCAAGCTGTAATCTATTCTGCCTTGTTTGGCTTTCGCTGCTCAGCAATCTTTGAGGATAAATCATATCTTGGGTCGGCCAAAGTTCTTATAGACATTATATAATGACCTCAATTGGAGGATGGACTTAGTGGAGATAATTTTGCCGGAGCAGTGGTCTGTTGCAGCGATCCGCGCCACCGTCTTGCTGATATACGCCCCCGCCGTTGTTGTAGTTTACTTCCGCCTGATGCCCGGACTTGCGCGACCATACAGGCTCTTCGGAACGCTTATGTTGGCCGCGCACTTTCTCATTGTCTTTTTTCAGGAAGATTATGCCAATGGACTGTACATTGATAAGTTGCTTTGGAATGTTAATCGGGAAGGGAATATCCCTGCGATACTCTCTGGCGCCCAATTGTTCGTTGCCAGCGGAGCCGCGCTCGCTGTGGCGGCGCTTTCTGGGGGGCAAAGTCGCTTGTTTCGCCTCTACTGGGTCGGCAACAGCTTGTTGTTGCTGGCCTTCGGCCTGTTTGAGAACGTACTCGACCGCGCAATATTAATTAATTGGCAAGTTGTCTTTCCTTCATTAGGCGCTGTGGTGGCTCTGTTTTCGCTAAGGCTAATGCGCGTTTCAACCAGAAGTTCCCAGATAAAGTACCTTAGCTTGCTGATTGGCTTGACAATTGGCGCAGTAGGTTCTATCGGGTTGGAACATTTTGCCTGGCTCTACGAACCATGTGACAAGATCGGGCTTGTGCGCGATGGAGATTGTTTGTCCTATATTTTTGAAGAGGGGATGGAATTCTTGGGCATATGGATTGTATTGATTGCCGTGTTGGGCTTCCTGTCGGATCTTGAGCAGCGACCGCGACCGCTGCTTCGTATCACCCTTTTCCTAATGCCGGCAGTTTGGTTCATCGCGGTTCTCAATAGCCCTGTGATCGACTATCTGCAGTTGCGCTATTCCTTTCAGCAAACCTCGTTGCTGTACGAAGGAGGAATTGAGATCATCGGTTATCGCATCAACGAAGAAGAAAACGCATTCTCGCTTCAGTTGAACACGGATAGCGAAGAGTGGGCCGCCTATAGCGGCGTAGGTTATTCTCTTCATCTGGTTGACCAGGCGAGCGGAAGGTCCTTGGCGAGCACTGACGACAATGCTAGTCGCCGAGTAAATTGGGAGACGCCCGCCTGGCCACGCCGCTGGATTTACCAACAGACGCTAAACCTCAGTATCCCGGCGGATAAACACGCCAACCGCGCGCTTTGGCTCCTACTCAGTCTTTGGCGCGAACAAAACGGCGAACATATCCCCCAGAAAGTCCTCTCAAGCGGCCTGCCGCAATTAAGCGACACGCAAATCATCGTCGGCGAACTCGTCTTGCCAGTCGAGTCGCCAGCCTCGTCGACTGCGCCACTGTCGCAATTCGACAATGGATTCGCGCTCGTATCAGCATCCATGCCACAACAGGCCAAAACTGGCGAAACGCTTCCCGTCACATTCACCTGGCGAGCTAGCAAAAGCGGCGCGGAAGAATATGTTCAGTTCCTGCATTTGAAGCACGAAGAAACTGGCGAGTGGTGGGTCTACGACCAGTTCCCGCTGGGACCGCGTCTGCCGACGCGCCTGTGGTATAACGGACTGTTGGACAACGAGACTTGGCAGGTTTCTCTCCCGGGTGATCTTGCACCAGGATCTTATGAAATGTTCACCGGTCTCTATCGGGTGAGCGATCTGGAGCGCGTCCCCGCGAGCGACAAGAACGGAGAGGCTTGGCGCGACAGTCGTGTCCTGCTGGGTACTTTGTCGATCGCGAATTGATTGCTTGCTAATCGTCGCAGCCGCACAAGCTAGTGGAGAGCGGCGCATTGATGACTTCAACCGAGACATTGATCCGCGTCTTCGTCTTTATGCTGTATGTTCCAGCCTGCCTATTCAGTTATTGGCGGCTGATACCGCGCTTGTCACCGAGCGCCAAGCGGCTCGCCTCCGGCATGCTTGCGCTGCAAATCTTGCTCATCATCGCCGCGCAAACCTCGCAGGCGAATTCAGCCTTCGATTACTGGCTGTGGGACTTCCACGAAGAATGGAATATCCCGGCAACGTTCGCCTATCTACAGTTGGGAACGGTCGGTGGCGTCATGCTCTTGACCTCCTGGCTGGCGCGCGGACGCCCGATCGGGCAGCGTCTCTATTTCTTCGGCGCCGGCTTGCTCTTCCTGTTTCTGGCGCTGGATGAATACCTCGCTTTGCACGAAGTCGTCCCGAATTGGGAGCTTCGGTATATATTGCTCGGCGCCGCGCTTGTGCTGGTCACTGTGCTGGTGGCGCTGCGCTCATCCCCCGGCGCTCAGCTATGGCATTTCTGTCTGCTCCTCGGTCTCGCCATCAGCGTGGCCGGCGCGATGCTGATCAACGCCCTGCCAATCTCTTGCGAAAGACTGGCCTTCTTGCGCTTTGACGGCTGCATCGAGTTCTTCTTTCTGGAAGAGTCCTTCGAGTTTTTGGGTATCTGGTTGACGCTGGTGGCCGCCTTGGGCCATTTTTCCGATTTCGCGCCGCCGCCATCAACCCGCGCCCGCCGGATTCTGTTCGCACTGCCACCGATCTTGATAATTATTCTCGTCTTGAACGCCCTTGCCCCGCGCCTTGAACTGCGTCTTTTCGCCCGGCCGGCGTCTGTACAGTTCAAATCAAACACTACGCTGCATGGCTTCCATATCGATAGGCACGCGGAGGGCCTTGTGCTACGCCTCTATGTTTCTTCCCAACAAGCGGATTACATCGGGCTTGGCTATTCCATTCACTTGGTGGACCGAGCCAGCGGAGACTCGGTCGCAAGCCGTGACGAATGGGCCGATCGTCAGCATGGCATCTGGCTCTTGGGCGCCGATTATTTGCCGCTCTACCGCCAATGGATGGATGTCCCCATCGATCAGGAGACGGCCGTCAACCGCGCCTACCGGATCGTCCTCACACTCTGGCGCAGGAAGGAAGGTGACGAGTATAAGCGCCAGAAAGTCTTGTCAAGCGATCTTCAGTTGCTTGATGACAGACAAGTCGTTTTGGATGAACTGGTATTGCCTGCGGAATCGCTCCCGGCTAGGTCGCCGCCACTGGCGATATTTGAAAACGGATTCGCGCTCGAAGCTGTCGATATACCGGACCGCGTGCGAGTGGGCGAGCAGTTGAACATCACATTTGCCTGGCGCAGCGATGCCGCCGGTCTAGATGACTACAGCCAGTTCCTTCACTTCATGCGCGCCGAAGGTGGCGAATGGTGGGGTTACGATCAGTCCCCCCTTGGCCCACGCCTGCCGACCCGCCTCTGGTACGCCGGGCTCGCTGATAGCGAAACCTGGCATATCCCAGTCCCTTCTGACTTGGCGCCGGGGCGATATGATGTTTTCACCGGTCTCTATCGTGCCAGCGACCTGGAACGCCTCCCCCCTACCGACGCGGAGGGCGCGCTTTTTCCGGATGCTCGTGTACCGTTGGGCAGCCTGACGGTTGTGGACGAAGTTGATGTCTAATGGGTGATGGTGAAGCAGGCGTCTCAGCCCAAACATTGCTTAGCATCGTCCCCGTCTTGCTGTATGCACCCGTTGGCGTCATCGTATACTGGCGGCTTATTCCCCGCCTGTGCCCGCCCGGCAAGCGCTTGGCAAATGTCATGCTGGCGGCGCAGCTCTTGGTGACAGTACTGTCCTTGGCCATCCAACCGGCATCCGTCTATGAGAAATGGCTTTGGACCTTCAGTTCTTGGAATTGGAACGAAAGTGAATGGAATATCCCCGCCACTCTCGCGTCTACGCAGTTGGCTCTGGTTGGCGGCGTCGCTCTCTTGACGGCCTGGTTCACCTGGAGACGATCCAGATTGAATGGCTTGTACTATGTCGCGGTCGGTCTGGTTTTTGTCTATCTTGCGCTTGATGAATTCTTTGCCCTGCACGAAAACCTTCCCAATTGGAGCAGTTATTACATCTTGCTCGGCGTCGCGATAGCTGTGGCTACGATGCTGGTTGCCGCGCGCTCGCCACGGCCTGCTTGGCTATGGTGCATTTGCCTGCTGGTTGGTCTCGCGACGAGCGCAACGGGCGCTATGGTATTCGACGTATTTCCTGTTGCCTGCGGAAATGTGGCCCTACTGCCGATCGAAGATTGTATCTATTCATCCTACATCGAAGAATCCCTTGAATACATCGGCATTTGGCTGGTATTGGTGGCAATGCTGGGTCTGCTGTGTCATTCTGCGCCAGCGTTGCCGCGCCGGGCTCGGCGCGCCCTCTATGCTATGCCCGCGCTGTGGATATTCTTGCTCCTGCTCAATTCATTAGCGCCCCACCTGGAACTCCCGCTCACTGCCGACACGGCCGAAGTTCAGCTCGAGTCAGGAGTGCGTTTGCGCGGCTTTCACGTCGACAGCAAAAGCGGTGAAGCCCTGCGCCTCCGGCTTTATGCGTCGGCAATGCAAGCTGATTACCTGGGCTTGGGCTATTCTCTTCATTTGGTGGACCAGGCTACGGGAGAATCTGCCGCCGGCCAGGATGAATGGGCTAATCGCCAGCATAGTATCTGGCTCTTCGGGCCCGACTATTCGCCCGTCTACCGCCAGTGGATGGAAGTCCGTATTACGCCATCCACGCCGACCAACCGCGCTTTGTGGATCGTGCTCACGCTCTGGCGCGAACGAGATGGCGCATTTGTCCGCCAGAAAATCCTTTCCAGCGAACTGCCGCTGCTTGATGACAAGCAAGTCATTTTGGGTGAACTCGTATTGCCCGCGGAATCGCCGCCGGCATGGTCTACGCCTCTGGCCTCATTCGACAATGGATTCGCGCTCGAAACCGTCGACATGCCGGAGCGCGCGCGAGCCGGCGAGCAGCTAGACATCGCATTTGCCTGGCGCAGCGATGCCGCCGGTCTCGCTGACTACAGCCAGTTCTTGCACTTCGTGCACGCGGAAAGCGACGAATGGTGGGGCTATGACCAGTCCCCCCTTGGCCCACGCCTGCCGACTCGCCTCTGGTACAGCGGGCTCGCCGATAGCGAAACCTGGCACATCCCCGTCCCCCCAGACCTGACGCCAGGGCAGTACACGGTCTACACCGGTCTCTATCGCGTCAGCGACCTGGAGCGTCTCCCGGTTAGAAACGCCGATGGCCTGCCATCAATTGATGCGCGGGTGCGCGTGGGTAGCATAATAGTAGAGCGATGAAAGGAAGGAAGACTTGCCAGTAAAGATATCTGTGAGCGCTTGGGTAGCCTCATGATCATTTTGCCAACCAAGGTACTGAATTATATCTTTCTGATCTTGCTCTACGTTCCGGTCGGCTTTTTTAGTTACAAGTGGCTGATTCCGCAACTGTCGCCATTTGCCAGGCGTATGGCAAGCATCTTTCTTGTCGCGCAGTCGGTAATCATTGTAATGTCGTTGATATTCCAGTCGTCGATAGGCCTTCACTGGTGGCTGTGGGATCTTAATACCGAGTGGAACATCGCAACCGCGTTCGCCTCAACTCAGTTTGTTTTGGTATGCCTTGTCGCGCTCTACTCCTCATGGCAGGGTCGCGGTCAGCACGTTCTTCTAAGACTGTACTTGGCCTTCACAGCTATACTGTTCTTCTTTTTTGCTCTGGACGAATTGTTGCAGTTCCACGAGACCAGTTGGCAGCTTCAAGAGATCTATAACACGCTTGGCATAGTCTTCGCGGTGCTGACGGTGATCATAGCTCTGCGCGGACCGACGCGCAGCCGTGTTTGGCTCCTGTGTCTACTCGCTGGGTTAGGCGCAGCCTGGTTTGGCGCTACTGTGCTAGAGCGGTATCGAGACATTTGCGGCTATCTGGGACCGCTCCCGCTCAGTGAGTGTTTGGAGCCTTATCGTTACGAGGAGCCTATTGAATTCCTGGGCGTCTGGCTTGCGCTGGTTGCCGTGCTCGGTCTGTTCTCTCAAGTCTCGATACCGCTGCGCCTGCAGCGGACGCTCTACTGGCTGCCGGTGCTCTGTATCATCATCCTGTTGCTCACCGCTCCCTCAAGCCCCTTTGCGATCCAAGTTCAAAACCGGCCGCCTTCGGTAGCTTTCGCGACCGGTGAAGAACTGCATGACTATCGCATTAGAATAAAGGACAATAATATAAATGTCCGTTTGCCTTTGTCTTTAGCTGCGGAACAATCGGACTTCACCGAAGGACTGGGCTTCTCCATTCATCTTGTTGATCAGGCCACCGGGATCTCGATCGCACATAAAGATGAATCCGTGCATCGCAAACTCAAATTCAGAATCGGGCTGCGACTCGTGCACATATATCGCCAGGTTGCCGACATCTTAATACCACCAGACGCGCCCACCAACCGCGCGCTTTGGATCGTACTCACGCTCTGGCGCCGGCAAGGTGACGACTTCATTCCCCAGACAGTACTTTCGAGCGATCTTGAACTCCTCAGCGATGCGCAAATCATCCTGGACGAACTGGTGTTTCCAGCGGAAGCAACACCTGTATCCTCTCCGCCACTGGCCTCATTCGACAATGGATTCGCGCTCGAAACCGTCGAGTGGCGCGCAGACACAGCCACTTCCATGCCGGAAGGTGCTCAAGCCGGCGAGCAATTGAATATCATATTTGCCTGGCGCAGCGATGGCGCCGGTCTCGGTGACTACAGCCAGTTCCTGCACTTCGTACACACGGAAAGCGGCGAATGGTGGGGCTATGACCAGTCCCCCCTTGGCCCGCGCCTGCCGACTCGCCTCTGGTACGCCGGGCTCGCCGACAGCGAAACCTGGCATATCCCAGTCCCTTCTGACCTGGCGCCGGGGCGATATGATGTTTTCACCGGCCTCTATCGCATCAGCGACCAGGAGCGCCTCCCCGTGACCGACGCGGACGGGACGCCCTGGCTCGACAATCGCGTGGCGCTGGGCAGCTTAATCATTGAATGAAAATATCTGTGAGGGTGTGACCGCATGACCACAATGTTAGCAGCGCGCTTCCATGAACATGGCGATCGAGATGTCATTCAGCTTGAGCAGGCGCCTGTTCCCCAGCCCGGTCCGGGCGAAGTGCGCATCAAAGTCCATGCCTGCGCCTTGAACTGGCTCGATGTCGGCATCCGCCGCGGTCCGCAATTCGGCGCTGTCCCCCTGCCATTGACCACCGGCGTCGATGTCTCCGGCCTGATCGACGCAATCGGCGCTGACGTGCATGGCTGGTCTCCCGGCGCTAAAGTCACGCTCTATTCGCTGATCACCTGCGGCGAATGCGAATTCTGCCGCGCGGGCGAGGTCACCGTCTGCCCGCAGCATCAGATCATCGGCGAGCACATGGATGGCGGGCTGGCCGAATATATGCTTGCTCCGGCCCGCAATCTCATCCCCAAGCCGGCAAACCTCAGCCACATCGAAACAGCCGCGCTGCCCGTGGTCGCCGGCACCGCCTGGCACATGCTCATCACCGTTGCTCGGCTTCAAGCAGGCGAGACCGTCTTCATCCCTGGCGCCGGGGGCGGCGTCGCCTCGCTGGGCATCCAGATCGCCAAATATGCCGGCGCGCGGGTCATCGCCAGCACATCAACCCCCGAGAAAATGGCGCAGGCCCGCACATTGGGCGCGGACCACGTCGTCAACTATCGCGATGACGACTGGGTCGAGCAAGTCATCGCCGCTACCGGCGGCCGCGGCGTCGATGTGGCCCAAGACCTGGTCGGTGCAATGACCTGGGCCGATTCCCTGCGGACGCTGGCGCGCAATGGCAGAATGGTCGTCTGCGGCTCGCATTCCGGCAAGCAATTCGATCTGCGCATCCCCCAGATTTATCATCGGCAATTGAGCATCCTCGGCGCTAACGGCGCTGCCTACAACGAGTTGCGCCAGGTGCTTGAGCTGGCGGATCAAGGTATACTGCGTCCCGTCATCGACCGCGTCCTGCCGCTGAGCGAGATCCGCGAAGGCCATCGTATCCTGGAGGAGCACGATCACTTTGGCAAAGTCGTCATGCAAATCGCCTAGCTGCCGGAACCGCCATATCTTGTAGGGGCGAGCGGCGGGCTGTGTCTACGCGCCCCTTGGCTCGCCCGCCGCAATATTTCGATCTGATCAGGGAAAACCGACCGAAACAGGCTGAAGACTCATGACCCAACAGCCGAACATCCTCTTCATCATGACCGACCAGCAGCGCAGCGATACGATCGGCGCATTGGGCAACCGGCAAATACGGACGCCGACCCTGGACTCGCTGGTCGAAAACGGCATCGCTTTCAGCAACTGTTACACGCCATCGCCGGTGTGCGTCGCCGCCCGCAGCGCGACCATCACCGGCCTCCCGCCCCATCTGAACGGCTGTACATCAAATAACGAGTCTCCCCTTGGCCTGCAAAGCATCATGCAAGTCTTGGGGGCGCAGGGCTACCGCACCCACGGCATCGCCAAGATGCACTTCAATCCGCAGGTCGACGCGCTCTGGGGCTTTGATAGCCGCGATATCTCCGAGGAAGGCGCCCGGGGGCCGCGCAGCCGCAACGATTTTCACAACTACCTGAGCCGGCACGGCTTCGATCACGTGCTTGAGCCGCAGGGCTTGCGCAGCGAAATGTACTATATCCCGCAGCCATCCCAGCTTCCGGCCGCCCATCATCACAGCACCTGGGTGGCTGACCGCGCTATCGACTTCCTGGCGGAGCGAGATCGCAGTCAACCCTTCTTCCTCTGGGCGAGTTTCATCAAGCCGCATCCGCCATTCGAGGCGCCAACGCCCTGGAACAAGCTCTACCGCGCCGCCGACATGCTGCCGCCGCATCGCCCCGAAGGCTTTGAAGACCTGCTCGCCTATTGGAATCATCATCAGAACCGCTACAAATACCGCGATAAGGGCTATGACCAAATGCTCTTCCGGACCATGAAGGCGATGTACTACGCCTGCATTTCCTTCATCGATTTTAGTGTCGGGCGCATTCTTGAGGCCCTGGGCGATGACATCGACAATACGCTCATCGTCTTCACCGCCGATCACGGCGAATTGCTTGGCGATTACGGCAGCGTCGGCAAGCGCTCCATGCTGAACCCCGCTGCGAAAGTGCCGCTCATCGTCAAAGCGCCCGAGCGCTCATTGGCGGGCCGGCGCATCGATACGCCGGTCAGCCTGCTGGATATCTTCCCCACCTTCGCGACCGCTGCCTCTGCCGATGTGCCGCCGCCCTCTCCAGAAGGGGCGGACCTGCTCGCCATCGCTTCCGGCGCGGTCCAGCGGGACGCTGTCTTCAGTCAACTCAGCGAGGGCAATACCGGACTCTATATGATCGCCGAACGCGATCTCAAATTCATCTATTCGGCGGCCGACCAAAAGGAATGGCTCTTTGATCTGCGCGTCGACCCGACCGAGACTGTGAACTGGGCGGGCAATCCGCGCTACGCCGAGCGGCTCTCCAAGCTGCGAAGCCGGCTCATCGAACGCTTCGAAAACGATGGCTATGACAGCGCAGTCGAAAACGGCGCCTGGCGCGAATACGACCCGCCGGCTTTCCCCGATCCGGCTCGCGACGACGGGCTGCTCTTCCAGGACCCGCCCCACTTGCCCGATCTCTTGCGCGCGCTCGGCCCCGGTTACGCGCCTTGAAAACAGGATTCGTCCAAACATTAGCGGCGCGTGTTTGTGTCTGATACAATCGCGCGGATGTTTGAATGGACGATAGCGATGGATCAGCCACCACCCTACGTACATCTTAAATCTGGTGTTGTAAGGCTTGATCGGTATTTCAAATTTCATGGATAGTTAGCTGAAAGAATATCGAAACCTTACCAAAAAAAGACGGCCAATCCCTGCACAAGCGAACTGATTGCAAGAAAATCCGCAAATATTAGCTCCCCTTCCCTGATTTATCGGATGCCCGCCATAGAGATGGCGGGAAGGGGCCGGGGGATGGGGTAAAAAGCGTTTCAAGCGCCAATATCAATCAAGCCTTGTAGGGGGATCCATCGGGTCGCCCGCAGAACAGAGAGCGAACATGAAAATCAGCGCATTCGGTGACGAAATCGCCGTCGACTTTGAAGAGCAACTGCAAGTCCTGAACGACCTCGCCATACCCCTGATCGATGTCCGCGCCGCTTGGGGCGTCAACTGCTCGCAATTCACCGCCGAGCACAGTGCCCGCGTCAAGGCGCTCTGCGACCGCTACGGCATCGCCGTCTCCTGCATGGGCAGCCCCATCGGCAAGTCGCCAATCGCTGACCCCATCGCCATCGAAAGCGAGCGCCTCAAACACATCGGCGCTGTGGCTCATGCGCTTGGCACGCGAGACATCCGCCTCTTCAGCTTCTACCCGGAAGGCGGACACGATGCCGCGGCCCTGCAGCAGTCGATTGACCGCCTGGGAACGCTGACCCAAATCGCCGCCGAAAACGACCTGCAGCTCCTGCTGGAAAACGAAAGAGGCGTGGTTGGCGACCTGCCCGAGCGCTGCCTGCAGATCATGCAGTCGATTGATTCGCCCCATTTCCGCTTCATCTGGGACCCCGCCAATTTCGTCCAGTGCGGCGCCGCTGACCAGGTCGATGAGTGGTGGGACGCGCTGCATCCCTACATCGGCTACATTCACATCAAAGACGCCTTGCTGCCCGAAGGCGGCGAGGAGCGGTCAACGGTGACGGTCGCCGGCGCCGGCGACGGCCAGTTGCTCGAGCTGCTCTCCCGCCTGAAAGAGAGCGGCTATGATGGCGTACTCTCGCTGGAGCCGCATCTGCTGGAGGCGAAACATTCGAGCGGCTTCAGCGGCGCCGATGGTATGGCGCTGGCGGTCGCTGCCCTGCGGGAGCTGATGTCCGCCGCCGGCATCGAAGAAAGCGAGTGACACGATCCGACCACGAGGAGACAAAAGGCCCATGACCCAAATAGCCGCCCAACTTTTCACCATCCGCGACCACTCCAAGACCCGTGCCGATTTCGAGGCGAGCATGAAAAAGATCCGCGCCATCGGCTATCGAGCCGTGCAGATATCCGCCATCGGCGATATCCCGGATGTCACCGTCAAGCGCATCACCGACGACAACGGCTTGACCATCTGCAATACGCATGTCTCCGTTGATGACCTCCTGAACAGACCCGACCGCGTCATCTCACAGCACAAGCTCTGGAACTGCCGCCACGTCGCCATCGGCGGCATGCCCTTGGAGCTGCGCGGGAGCGAGGCCGGCTTCCGGCGCTTCGCCGAGATCGCGGACGGCATCGGCGAGCGGCTGGCCGCGGCTGACCTGACCTTCAGCTATCACAATCACAGCTTTGAGTTCGTCAAGTTCGGCGGGCGGACCGGGCTGGACCTGCTGCTCGAGGAGACCGACCCGCGCTACGTGCAGGCGGAGCTGGATACCTACTGGATCCAGCACGGCGGCGGCGATCCGGTCGCCTGGATCGAGCGCGTGTCCGGGCGGATGCCGGTGGTGCACCTCAAGGACATGGTCATGCTGCCCAGTGACGATGGGCGCGGCCAGCAGGCGATGGCGGAGGTTGGCGCGGGCAACATGAACTTCCCGGCGATCCTGGCGGCTTGCGCGCGGGCCGGCGTCGAGTGGTACGCGGTCGAGCAGGACTTCTGTGCCGGCGACCCCTTCGACAGTCTGGCGATCAGCTATCGAAATCTGCTGGCGCTGGGCTTGAACTGAGCGCGGCCTAGACCAGCATTCCGCCGGCGAAAGCCAACTCAGCGGCGCCCTCGCCGACTTCGATTGACGCGCTGCCATTCAACTCAGCGGCGATATTGGCGCTGACCCAAACGTTCTCCAGCGCCAGCGTGTTCTTGATGCGCACGACGCGCGCGTCGGCGGCTTGCGACGGGTCGGCGCGGAAGGCATCGAACAGAGTCGCCTTGATCGTCTCCTCGTCGCTTTCGAAGACGAGCGGCATGCGGCAGCGCAGCAGGAAGCCGCTGGTGAACATATTCTTCATCGTGATGGGAAAGTCGATCTTGTCGAAGAGCTTGCGCGACATGAAGTCGGCCAGGCCGTAGGTGGTGGCGTTGCCGTGGGATTCCGGCGTGAGATCGAGGATGGCGATACGCTTGATCCGCGGCGACTCCGGCTCCGGCTCGCCCTCGACCATCCAGCGGCCGATGATATTGGTATCCATGCCGGCGCCGCTGATGTTCTTCCCCATCTCGTCGATAATCAGCACATCGATATCGTCGACGGGCAGCCGCGGCATCAACTCGCGCGAAATCCGCAGGAGGCGCTGGTCGCCCTCGACGACCGTATCGGCGCTGAAGCCTTCGAGCTGCGCCACCTCGTGGTAGCCGTCCTCGACCACGCCGAAGCCGGCGACGAACTTGCTGGGGCCGAGCAGATGCTGAGCGATGACGGGCATGTAATCGCGCAAGCCGACCACGCCCTGCTGGTGAATGGTGCGGGCGCCGGTCTCTTTGCCCAGGCCAACGGCCAGCATCTTGAGCAAGCCGCTCTCGTGCGGCCCGCGGAAATCGGTGTGCACCTTGACGCGGTTGGTGATGATCAGCCCGTCGGCTTCGAAGACGTTCTTGTCGAGATAAGCCGGCAAACCCGTGCTGGTCGCGCCCGTATTCACGACTTCCATCGTGGCGTTAATGGGGCAGCCCATCGTCGCTTCGCTGATGCCCAGTCCGTCAAGGACTTCGATCTGTCCCGCGGGCGTGGCGCCGCCGTGGCTGCCCATGGCCGGGACGATGAAGGGCATTCCGCCGGCTTCCTTGACCAGGGCGACCAGTGCAGCGGCGATGCGGTCGATTTGGGCGATGCCGCGGCTGCCGAAGCCGAGGGCGATGCGCTTGCCGCGCACCTGGGCCGCCAGATCCAGCCGCGCGAACTCGGCCTCCAGCGTCCGCTCGATATCAGCCGGCTCGCCTTTGGGCAACTCCTGCTTGATCGGGTAGAGGGTCGGGATGGTCACGTTTTCCATGACAGGCTCATTTCACTTGCGGGAGATATTGACTGGATTGTAGCGAGTTGGGGGCGAAAGGCAAAGGGGGCGCCTCGTTGTTTTGAAGGTTTGAACGGGGCGCGCGGCATTTTGGCTGACGCAAAATGACGCATAACAATGCGCCAGCGACGCAAAAAGACGCATAGTCGACGCAGAATGGCGCAAATTTATTCGAACGGTATCTATACAGTATAGATATAGGGGTAATTGGGGACGCGATTTTTTCGGATAGGGCGGGATCCTGTCGGTTTCGTGACTGCGGAAAAACTTTTTTTGGCCATCTGGCCATCTGGCGCAATTGATTGGGATCAGCGCTGATCGACGCTGGATTTGGCTTGAGACGGTCATGGATTAAGCATAGCAGACTTTCGGGTGGAATAGGCGACCATATGTTCTCGTATAGAGGAATGAGAGTGGTGAATTACAAGGATATAATCCCGCTTGTTTGGAGAATCTGATGCGGGCGAGCCAAGGCTCGCCCCTACATTTATTACTTCCGGAGTCAGGATTATTTGTTGCCATGTCCTCAATTTTCACCACTCCCAGAAGAATTGCCTGGCGCTGAGGAATCAGGTCGCGGATTCGATGGTCACAGCCAAGCCGCAGTCGGCGAGGCGCTGGCGAGCGATGTCGATGTATTCCTCCGACACATCAATGCCGATGAAGCGGCGGTTGTTGAGCAGGGCCATCTTGCCGGTCGTGCCGGAGCCGCACATGGGATCGAGCACGAGATCGCCCGGATTGCTCCAGGACAGAATGTGTTCGAGAGCCAGTTTTTCCGGGAAGACCGCCGGGTGCCGGAAGGCGATCTTGTCGTTGGTCGTGCCGCCCAGTCCGACGGCGTAAGACCAGATATTGGTGCGGGTCTTTTCCTTTTTCAGTTCCTTGAGGGTCTTCTTATTGATGCCGTCGGGGAGCTTATTGTGCGGCAGCATTTCGAATCCGTGTCGCTGCGTCGCTTCTTTGAGCGGATTGAAGGTTTTGGGTTTGCCCTTCGACATGACGAACATGAATTCGTAGGCGTTGGTGTAGGCGTTGCTGCGCATGAAGGGCGTGTTCTTCTTCTGATAAATCATGATATCGTGAGCGGAAAAGCCAATCTCCTGGAAATAGATTGCTTGGCGAAATGATGTCAGGCTGCGCCCGTTCTTGATGCGGTCGCCGACGACCCAGACGACGACGCCGCCTTCAGCGGTCACGCGATAGAGTTCGGCAGCGATGTCCTCGAAGGGAAAGCGATAGCCCAGATAATCCCGCAGGCTGTCGTAGGGGGGCGATGTGACCGTGAGCTGGACGATGTTATCCGGCCAGCGCCGCATTACATCGACGCAGTTGTCGATGATGAGCTTGGCGGCGCCGCAGGCTATGGCTTCGGCCGGGGCGGAGGCATGATGTTGCATGCTGTTTCTCCGATTTTCCATAGGTATATTGTAGCAGAATTAGAACAAATGCGCCAATTCCTGAAGCGGCGGGAAATGGAGAAAAGTGTGAATATGCGCCTCGCTTACCCCCACCCCAAACCCCTCCCCCAAGATGAGGGAGGGGCTTCAGCCCCGCGTGGTCGCTGGGAAAACTCCCTCTTTGTGAAGGGGAAAGGGGATTGTACCGATGTTCATAAACTCGCCACACTCGGGCGGCAGACTTTTTGTGAGCGCTGGGCAATCGTGCTAGAATCGCGCCACCGCTGAAGAAGGAGACAGAAGTAGATGACAGTTGATTCAAAGCCCATTCTGCTGGACGGCGGCATGGGGCAGGAGATCGTCAATCGCGGCGGCAAAGGCGGCTACGGCGAATGGGCGGTCGCCGCCCTGCACGAGGATCCCGAGCTGGTCTACCAGATTCATCGCGACTACATTCAAGCCAGCGCTGATGTCATCACGACTAACACCTATGGGACGACGCGGGTGCGCCTGCGTCATGTCGGGCTGGAAGAGCGCTTTGAGGAACTGGTGCGTATCGCCGGCGAGCTGGCGGCCCGGGCGCGGGATGATGCCGGCAATGGCGCCACTCGCATCGCGACCAGCCTGCCGCCGCTGGAAGCCAGCTACGTCAAGGAATTCGCCTTGTCCTTCGATGAAACGGCGGCCCAATTCGGCGAGATGATGGACTTGCTCGATCCCTATGTCGATATTTTTCTGGGCGAGACGCTTTCGACAAGCTTCGAAGCGCGGGCTTTCATGCAGGCGGCGGCTTCGCGGGACAAGACCGTCTGGCTTGCGTTGACGCTGGACGATCATGGCGCGACCGATTTGCGCGGCGGAGAAACTTTGGCGGGGGTGATTGACAGCCTGGGCGAGGGCAAGCCGGACGCGCTGCTGATCAATTGCTGCACGCCCGACAGCGTTCACAGCGCCATGCCGATTCTGCGGGAGAGCGGTTTGCCTTTCGGCGCTTACGCCAATGGTTTCGTTGAGATCCCCGAAAATTGGGAGGAACAGGGCGGCGTCGTGCAGCTTTCGACGCGGGCGGATTTGCCGCCGGAGGTCTATGCCGGCGAAGTCGCGCGCTGGATCCAGGCCGGGGCGTCCATCGTCGGCGGCTGCTGTGAGATCGGGCCGGCGCATATCGCGCGGTTGCGGAAGCTGATTGACAGCGGCGTCTGAGCAAGCTGAATCGCGGGAGGCATCATGGGCAATCGACGAGCATTCATCACCGGGGCGGGGCAGGGCACGGGGCGCGCCATCGCCTTGAGATTCGCGGCGGCGGGCATAGCGACCGTGCTGGTCGGCCGAACGGAAAGCAAGCTGCGCGCTGTTGCTGATGAGATCGCGGCGGGCGGCGGCGAGGCGAGCTTCCAGGCCCTGGATGTCACCGATGACGCTGCTGTCGCGGCGTTTGGCGCGGCGCTCGAAGGCGAGACGGTCGACATCCTCGTCAACTGCGCCGGCGACTGGCTGATCGCGCATTTGCAGGATACCTCCAACGAGCAGCTCGATCACATCCTGCGCGTGAACCTGCGCGCGCCTTACATTCTATCGCGGACCTTGCTGCCCAATTTGCGGCGCAGCGAGAACGCCAGCATCATCAACATCGGCTCCCTGGTGACGGCGAAATTGGCGCCGACTGTGACGGCTTACACGGCGAGCAAGGCGGGCTTGAAGGGGCTGACCGGCTCGCTGGCGGTCGAGTTGAGGCCGGAGCGGATCCGCGTGGTGATGATCTCGCCGGGGCCGGCCGATACGCCGATGCGCGATGCCGCGTCGCCGGGCATCGACAAGTCAATGCTGGTGGGGCCGGATACCATCGCCGAGGTGGCGCATACGGTCGTGAGCCTGCCGCGGGGCATCAGCACAAGCGATTTCGAGTTATATTCGCTGCTCTGGGAAATGCCATAACGCCATCTGTGGACCGGAGTTGAAAGCCCGGCGGTGTGGACGGTTTGGCGCTGCGCCGCCTTAGATATCGATGGACGCGGAATAGAAGTTGGGCAGGAGACCGCCGTTCAGAATCGTCACATTACGCAGGTCCTGCCCCCTGGCGTATAGGACAGCCGGATCGTTGAAGTAGACCATGACGACTTCTTCGGCCAGCTTCCGCTGAATTTCGGCATAGGCGGCGGCGCGCGATTCCGGGTCGAGCAGGCCCGCGGCGGCGTCAATCATGGCGTCCATTTCGACGTTCCGATAATTGCTGCGGTTGCTGGCGCCGAGCTTTGATGAGTGAAAGAGCGCGCGGAAGACGCCGTCCGGATCGGTCTGCGCATCCCAGCTCCCCAGCGTATGGTAATCGCTCGCGCGGAGGGCGGCGAGATAGGCGGGGTCATCGGCCAGGTTTATCTGGAAGTCGACGCCCAGCGCCGCCATGTCCTCGGCGATGAAATACGCGGTGACGACATTCAAGGGCCGATCGGGCGACCAGTGCTCAATGGTCAGGGGCCGGTCATCCCGTTCGCGGATGCCGGTTTCTTCGTTCATGAGCCAGCCGGCTTGGTCGAGGAGGGCGCCGGCGGCCTCGGGATCGTAAGGGTTGACCCGGCAGGCGACATCGGTCCAGCCGAGCATCGACCTGGTCAATGCGCTGCAAGCCTTGCCCCCCGAGGCGTCGTAGACGATGTCCTGCATGATATCGATGTCGATGGCTTGGGCGATGGCCTTGCGGACGGCGAACTCATCGGTGGGCGATTTGGTCTGGTTGAAGATCAATGAGTGACCGTGGCCTGCCTGGTCGTGCCGCGCAACGATGAAGCCGCCGGATTCTTCCAGGCGCGCGGCAGCCAGGGCGGGCACAGCGTTGATCATATCGACTTCACCGCTTTCCAGCGCCGCCAGCCGCTCCGCCGGATCGGTCAAGATCTTGAAGATCAGACGGTCGATACTTGGCGGGCCGCTGCGCCCGAAGACGTCTTCATTGCCCCAGGCGTAGTTGGGGTTCTTGACCAGGATAATCTCGGTATCAGGCGCGTAGGTTTCGAAGATGAAGGGCCCGGTCCCGACCAGGCCGGCGACGCCCCAATCGCCGCTGAGCATCTCAAGTGCACTAGGCGAGACCGGCGCCAATTGCGGGCGCGAAAGGGCGTCGAGGAAAGCGGCATTGGGCGACGAGAAGCGCACGGCGATGCTGTGCTCGCTCAGCACTTCCGATTCGGCGTAGGGACCGATGAAGCTGCGGGCCGTCCGCGCTTTGCTATCGGGATCGACGATGCGGTCGAAGCTGTGCTTGACCGCCGCGGCGTTGAAGGGACTGCCATCATGGAAGGCGACATCCCGGCGCAGCTCGAAGATGTATTCGGTGGCATCGGCGTTGATCGTCCAGCTTGTCGCCAGCCCGGGATGATAGACGCCGAGGGGCTGTTGGATGACCAGCGTATCGAAGACCTGGCCGAGGATGATCTCGGCGCTGGCGGAGGACGCAGCGGCATTGTCGAGCGTATCCATCCCGCCGCTGATGCCGACGGCCAGAACACTCTCATCTTGCGCCGAGACAGCCGCCGCGAGGAGCAGCGCGACTATGAAGACGGTGAGAATCACTGAGCAACTGCGAATGCGACGGGCGATTGGAGACTCCTTTGCTTAGACGGGATTCAGGCGCCGCGCGAAAACACTAGAATCCGCTCCGGTTCGAGCGTCGGCCAACAGGATTATAGTCAAGCGCGAGTATAGAATCTCGCTTGACGGCTGTCAAAAAATGGGCTTTGGCGGGTCGGCAGCGCGGGGCTTAAAGAAAACGGGCGACCGCAGAGAGTCACCCGTTGTTCACATCGATTTCGCGGCGGGCGACCCCGAAAAGCCGCCCCGGCTTGGATGGACGATTACATATCGTCATCCATCATCGTATCGTCCATCTTCATCATCATATCGTGCATCATCATGCCGTCCATCATCATGTCGTCCATGCCGATGCCGTGGTAGGCGGCCAAGGCTGAGGGATCGCCGTCTTCCGCCAGGCTCTCCAGGCCATGACCGTAATCGGGCGAGCCGGAGGTGAAGAGGAAGCCATGCTTCTTCATCATCATCACGTCATCGTCCATCATCATGTCGTCGTCCATGCCGCCTTCCATGTCATCATCCATGTCATCATCCATGTCGCCTTCCATGTCATCATCCATGTCATCATCCATGTCATCATCCATGTCATCATCCATGTCGTCGTCCATGTCGCCTTCCATCATGTCGTCGTCAGACATGTCATCGTCCATCATCATGTCTTTCATCATCATGTCTTCCATCATCATCATGTCGTCCTGCGATTGGACGACCCAGAAGACAGGCGTGATGGGTGAGGGGTACATGGACATGTCGGAGACGTTTTCGATGCGGACGGTGATCGCGCCCATATCGCCGGGGGTCAGCGTCACGACGACAATGTCAGCGGCGGTGGGATAGCTATAGTTGTCGCCGAGATCGCTGGCGAGGCGGACCATGCCATCGCCCGCGGGACCGCTATTGGGCTCGGCTTGACGCGGCGCTTGGTACATGCCTTCCCCGATGGGCTCATTGCGTTCGCTGCCGAGATCCCAATAGTAGACCTGGTCGGTGACATCGCCGCTGACCGGCGCGCCCATGTCGTAGAGGGCGATGCCGTATTCATTGGGCGCGAGGAAGCCATCGTTGGATTGGGCGAGCATGGTGGCGAAGGTCAGGCTGTCGCCGTCATGGGCGTGGATGACGAATTCATAAGCCTCGCCGGGAAATGCGGGAGCGGGTCCCTCGCCACCGACAGGCACAGCCGCTACGCCGCCCTCGGTATAGGCAAAGCCCATCATCATGTCGTCGGCGCCTTCGTGACTGTCGGCGAAGACGCTGCCGCTACACATCAGCAGCAGCAAGGCAAATAAAAGAATTGTTTTACGCATGGGAAATTCTCCTTGAAATTGTCGCTAGAGGTTATTAAACCGCGATTTGATTATATATCATGATTCTGGCTAAAGGTATGAACATAGGATTACAGACGTAAATCTGAGTTACTTATGCGAAAAGTGACTTGTAACGGATGGCGCAAGCGGGCGACTCACAGGGGCGCGTGGACACAGCCCGTCAGTCGCCCCTACAAGGCTTGTCCGGTACTGGCGGCCTGGCGTTTGATTCCAGCCTGCGTCCGCGGTTCGCCCTGATCATTTTCCGCTGTATCCCGGCACTATGGCGATCCGCGAGCGAGCAGCAATTGGCGGAGCGATTGTTAGCTTTTCGTTTGCGCATTGTCCGACATTGTCCATTGTCGGACAAAGAAAAATTTTTTTCGGACAAAAGGCTGGGAGCCGCTGGTATGATTCTGGTTTGCATACGAGCCGGCGCCAGAGAGCCCTGAAAAACCCCATACTGATCCGTAAATCGGCTAGTGTATACATACAGTATAGATACAGGAGGGGGTACCCCCTCGGTCGGGCGGCGAAGGCGGAAATTCGAGGACGGAATCCGCTGAGAGCCGAGATTGATCGCATGAGACAGTTTGTCCATAGGGAAAGTGTACCATCATATTGAGCGGAAGGTAAGAACAAATGTTCAAGTCTTTCACATTGCTTTCTCGGAAGTACTGAGAATTGAAAAACTTGCGGGAAGCCCCTCCGGCGCCAGCCGCCCGCGGAGCATGTCATAGGCGCCATCCCAGATATCCATCATCAGCCAGCGCCGGCCCAGCCGCTCGGCCGCGACCGCCGTCGTGCCGCTGCCGCAGAAGGGATCGAGCACGATATCGCCGGGATTGCTCGACGCCGTGATGATGCGCTCATATAGGGCCAGCGGCTTCTGGGTGGGATAGCCGGTCGCTTCGGGCTGGTTGCCGCGCAGGGCGGGGATATCCCAGACATCGCGCATCGCCGTCATGCGGTAATATCCGCCCTCGTCCTGCTGGATGTCGACATTGGCGAAGCCGTATTTGTGCCTGAGATAGGACTTCTCCCGCTGCGGATGGAAGGTGTAGTCTTCCGATTTGCTGTAGAAGAGGATGGTATCGTGCTTGCGGCTGAACCAGCGTTTGCTGATGCCGCCGGTCTTGTAGAGCCAGACGATCTCATTGCGGCAGTTCCGCGGGCCGAAGAGGGCATCCAGCAGCAGCTTGACGTAGGCCTGGGCGCTGCAGTCGATATGCAGGTAGAGGCTGCCGTCAGCGCGCAGGACGCGGCGCATTTCCAGCAGGCGAATGCCCAGCCAGCCGAGCCAGGCGCTCATGCCCTCGCTGTGACTTTGCCGGGCGGCGTCAATCAGGGCCGACGCAGCCGGCCGCTCGGCGCGGATCCGCTCGATCCATTCCGGCTGGACATCGGCCTCCCATGACCATTTGTCGCTGAAACCGGCCTTCGTCCTTGGCGCGTAGAAGTCGCGGTTCTTGTTGAAGGGCGGGTCGGTTGCGATGAGGTGGATGGATTCAGCCGGCAACTGTCGCAGGCAGGGCAGGTTATCGCCTTGAAACAAAGTACGATTCTGGATCGTCATGGCTGCCAGATGGTCGCTTCGATGAAGCGCTCGCCATCGCCATCGGGCCGGTCGTTGAAGTAGTAGGCGGCGATCACCGTCCCATCATCCAGCGGGACCGCGCGCACATAACCGATGTCCCAGTTGGCGCCGCCGCCGCGCAGGATGATCTCGTCGCTCCAGGTTTCGCCCTCATCGGCGCTGATGCGCGCGCAGATGTTGAAGGGACCGTCGCGGTTACCGTACATCAGCAGGATGCGGCCATCGGGCAATTGCTTCAAGCAGGGCGGGTTGCCGGCGTGCCCGGGCCGCCGAAACTGGACGGGCCGATTCATAAGGCGCCAGGAACGCCCGCCGTCGTCAGAGGCGTAGAGATCGATCCAGCTCATGCCGCCCGCGCCTTTACGGCAGCGGAGCGCGCTCAAGAGAGTCCCGCCGGCCAGTTGAATCGACCCGGGCATGGTGGCGAAATCGCCTTTGGCTAGCGGCTCGTCGCCAACCTGGGACAGCAAGCCGAAGGTCATGCCGCCGTCATCGGTCCGGGCACAGATGGTCTTGCCCTCTTCGCCATCGCCTTTGTTGGCGGAAAGGAAAAACAGCGCCGAATGCGGGCCTTGAATCAGATAATCGGTGCGAGCGGCGATGCCCGCCGTGCCGAACAGCGGCAGCCGGTAGGGTCCAGCCCAGCTGCGGCAGCGATCAGCGGAGAGGTAATAGAAGGAGAAGACGCCGGGCCTCAGCCCAGTGCGGGCCACCATCAAGGCGAAATCGGGCTGCTGGAAGCTCAGCGGCTCGGCTGGGACCGCGGCGGTCGTCGCGGTCATGATCTCGTCCAGGCGCAAGCCGGCATCCATGTGCTCGTCGGAGGAGAGCCCGCGTCCGCCGGGTCGCGCGCCATTGAAGTCTTCACTCTGCCAGGTGGCGCCGCGGTCGAGGCTGCGGGCCTGCATATTGATGAAGGGCTGCCGCCTGTCCCGCGCATGGCCGCTCGCAACCGTCTTGTGCGCCCCGACCGTGAAGCCGACGACGATCTCATCGCCCCAAGACCAGATGCCATAATTGGCGGGCCAGCCGGCGAAACGTCCCGGCTCGCGGTAGATCGTAACTTGTCGCATGGATCAGCCTTTCAAGCGGCACATCATCTGGCGGATCTCGCCCAGATGATAAGCGCTGTGCGCGATGATGCCGAGCAGGCAGGACAGCTCATGACGGCCTTCCCATTCCCCCGCGCCATCGAGATGGCTCATGATGCGCTGATATGCCCCGCGCAGGTCGGCGAGCATGGCCTCCCATTCGGCTTGGCTAACGCTGCTGACTTCATCCCAGATCTGATCCCAATTGACATAGCTCAGATCGCGCCCGAACATGCGGTCTTCCAGCGCGCGCAGGTAGTAGGTTGTGTGGGCGACGTGAGCGGCGATCGTGGCGCATTCGCCCATGGGCTGGGAGGCGTCGGCGGCCGAGATTTCGGCGAGGGTCTCGAAGAGGGATGTGCCTTTATCGAGGTAAGCGCCCCCGACGCTTTCGAAGGTCTCGGTCAGCAGGAAGCGGAAGCCTGCCGCGACTTCGGTGATGGCTATGGAATTGGACATGGTTGTCTCCTGAATTGTGTCGACTGTGGGCTGTACCCAATGACTGCCTGACGCTAATGCCCGCAGCAGTCGGCGACGCGCCCGCCCTCTATTATAATGTTGATACTGGCGCAAGACTCCGTTCACACTTGCCGGATAGGCTAAGGTGGAGAACTGAAGCGAAAGGCTAATTCATCATGAACGAGAAAATCGTCAAGTCGGATGCCGAGTGGCGGCGTCAGCTCAGCCCGGAGCAATATGCCGTCTTGCGAGGGCAGGCCACCGAGCGGCCCTTCACCGGCAAGTACGTCAATTCAAAAGCCAGCGGCGTCTATACCTGCGCCGCCTGCGGGCAAGACCTCTTCTCTTCGCGGACCAAGTACAATTCCTTCAGCGGCTGGCCCAGCTTCTGGGATGTGGTCGATGAGGGCAATGTGAGCCTGCGCGAGGACAAAAGCTACGGGATGCGCCGGGTCGAGGTCGTCTGCAACCGCTGCGATTCGCATCTCGGCCATGTCTTTGATGACGGTCCCCGGGACAAAACCGGCTTGCGCTACTGCATCAACTCCTGCGCGCTGGATCTCAAAGAAGCATAGGGCGAGTTGTGGCCTCCGGCGAAACTGCGCGAGAGCCGAAAGACGAACGCCGCGAACACTACAAAGTCTCGCGGCGCATCCCTACGCGTTGGCGCGATAACGATGTCTACCACCACATCAACAACGTCATCTATTATGAATTCTTCGATACTGTCATCAACGGCTATCTGATGGAAGCCGGCGGGCTTGATTTCAGCGGCGGCGACTCGGTCGGCTTCGCGGTCGAGACGCATTGCCAGTTCCTCAAGCCGATACAGTTTCCCGAAGAAGTGGATGCCTGCCTGCGGGTGAGTAAGCTGGGCAAGTCCAGCGTGCGCTACGAGATCGGCATCTTCAAGGCGGGCGATGAGGAGCCGGCTGCGGTCGGGTACTTTGTGCATGTCTTCGTCGATCGTTTGACGCGGCAGCCGGTGCGGATCAGCGGGCGAATGCGCGAAGCGATGGAAGCGCTACTCGCTTAGTGCACCCCCAGATACCACTTGATCGTCTCCTCATCACCCAGGCATTCCGCCGCTGTGCCTTGAAACGCCAGTTGGCCCTCGCGCAAGACGAAGGCCTGATCGCAATACTGCAGGATGCGCCGGGCGTTCTGCTCGACCACGATCAGCGTGATGCCTTGTTGGCCCAGCTCTTGCAAAACACCGAAGACCTCAAGCGCCACCGCCGGCGCCAAACCCGCGCTGGGTTCATCGAGCAACATGAGCTGCGGGCGGCTCAGCCAGGCGATGGCGATCGCCAGCATCTGATGTTCGCCGCCGCTGAGCAACCCGGCCCGCTGCCCCCGCCGGCGCCCGAGAATCGGGAAGAGTTCAAGCAGTTCTTTCAGGGCTGCCACGCGGCGCTCAGGCGACAGGCTGCGCATGCCGAGCTGCAAGTTCTCGAGCACGGTCAGCTCGTCGAAGATATTCTCGCGCTGCGGCACATAGGCGATGCCCAGGCCGGCGATCGCTTCGGTGGGCATGCCGATCAACTCCCGCCCAGCCAGTTGCACGGAGCCGCCGAAGATGGTGTTGATGCCCATAATCGCTTTCATCAGCGTGCTCTTGCCCGAGCCGTTGGGACCCAGCACGGCGCTGAACTGCTCCGCGCCGAAGCTCAAGCTGAGGTCTTGCAGGATCTCCAGCTTGCCGTAACCGGCGGTGAGGTTGTGGACGGTGATCACGCGCAACCCCCCTCTAAATCTCCCCCCATCGCGATGGAGGGAGACTTGACCAACGCGGCGTCAAGTGACCGGGGAAAACATCTCCCCCTCCCTGATGCTTCGGGGAGGGGGTCGGGGGGAGGGGTTGGCGGTTTAGTCCCCAAAATACACCTCGCGCACGGTCGCGTGATCGCTGATCTCGGCGGCGCTGCCACCTGCCAACAGGTTGCCCAGGTGCATCACGTAGACATAATCGACGAAATCGAAGAGGATCTCCAACCGGTGCTCGACGATCAGCAGCGTGATGCCATGGTCATCGCGCAGGCGGGCGATCTGCCGAAAGATATCGTAAGCCAGCTTCGGCGCGACGCCGGCCGTCGGCTCATCCAGCAGCAGCAGCTTCGGCGCGCCCATCAAAGCGCGGGCGATCTCCAGCAGCTTCATCTGCCCGCCGGACAGGTCCGAAGCCAGCGTATCATAATAGGGCAGGAGCTGCACTTGGCGCAGAACCTCCATCGCCGCTAGGGCGTGAGCGCGCTCTTCCCGCTGCCAGGTAGACCAGCGCGGCGCGTACCAGGGCCGCTCGCCGCGTTGCCCTTTGACCGGCAGCAGCAGATTGTCGAGTACGGTCATCTTGAAATAGAGCGTCGGCTCCTGATAACCGCGGGCGATGCCCTTGTGAAAGACGGCATCGGCGGACAGGCCGCTGATATCTTCGCCGGCGAAGATGACCTGGCCGGCCGTCAGATCGATTGTGCCGGCGATCAGATTGATCAGTGTGCTTTTGCCCGAGCCGTTGGGGCCGATCAGCCCGATGATGGCGCCCTCCGGCACGTTCAGCGAGACATCGTCCACCGCGCGCAGGCCGCCGAAGTCCTTGCGCAGGTGTTTCAGTTCGAGGAGCATGTCTACCCCCCTCTAAATCTCCCCCCATTGCAATGGAGGGAGACTTTGCCTGCGCACAAGGTCATGCGGCTGTAAAGCGCATCCACATTCATGAAGTATCTCGTCCGCTTTATCACGTCTCTCGCATAGCTCCCCCTCCCTGATGCTTCGGATGCCCGCCATCTCTATGGCGGGAGGGGGTTGGCGGTTGGTTAGATGCTCCAATGGCGCGCCGTACCACATCATGCGCGTTCGTCGTCAAGCGGGATTCGGGCAGCAATCCCGTCGGCCGGTAGCGCAGCATGAGCAGGAGGATGAGGCCGAAGGCGATGAAGCGCACGTAGTTGAATTCGATTTCGGAGCCGCTCATATTCAGCGCGATCGCCCCCACCTGCGTGAAGCGATCCAGGATGGCGATCAGCGCCGCGCCGAGCAGGGCGCCGCGGTTGTTGCCGATCCCGCCGAGCACGACCATGACCCAAATATCCAGCGTCAGGTTGACGACATAATCGTTGGTGTTGACGAATCCGGTGTTCAGGGCGAAGAGCACGCCCCCAACGGCGGCGATGGCCGAGCCGATCAGCATGATCTGCGCCCGCGCAAGCGATATGCCCTTGCCCAGACCGCGCGTCACATCTTCATTCTCGCGCAGGCCCTTCAGCATGCGGCCATAAGGCGAATGCGCCAGTCGTTGGCTGTAGACGTAGGCGACCAGCGCCAGCGCCAAGCACAGGAGCATAAAGAGTAAGGAACTGCTGTGGGGATCGCGGAGAAAATAAAAGGGCTGCGCCACGCCGGAAATCCCGTTGTGGGAGCAGATGAAGTCATCAGCGCCGCGCACGACGATCCGCACCGTCTCGCCGCCCACCAGCAGCACCAGCGCCAGGAACCACTCCTCTTTCAGCCGCAGGGTGACATAAGACACGGCGAAGCCAACCGCGCCGGATACTATCGCGGCGATCAAGAACGTAAGCCCCAGGTTGATGAAGCCGGCGAGGGGCTGCGCGGCCATGATCTCGGAGCGCAGTTGCAGCGCTTGGCCCATCGTCGGTCCACAGGGGTGGACGCTTTCCAATCCGGCCAGTAGCGGCAGGACGCGCGTGTAGGTAATGCCGGCGGTATAAGCGCCGATGGAGACGAAGAGGGCCTGCCCGAAGTTGGGCACGCCGGCGATGCCATACTCCAGATTCAGGCTGATCGCCATCAAACTGTAGATGCCGAATAATGTCAGAATGGCGATGGCGGTAGCGCCGATGTCGATATTGATCATCGCTGCAGCTTCCCGCCGCGCTTGAGCAACTGGGTGAAGCCACCCGGGCGTATGAGCAGCACGGCGATGATGATGATGAAGGGTATCGCCGGCTTGTAGGCCAGGTCGAGGCCGAAGCTGTAATTGAGGAATAGTATGACGGTGTTTTCGGAAAAGGCGACCACATAGGCGCCGATGATTGTGCCGGAAAAGCTCGACAGGCCGCCCAGGATCGCGGCGGCGAATACGGAGATGATGGCGGCCCAGCCCATTAGCGGATTGACAGCGGTCTGCAAACTCCATAGCGCGCCGGCCACGCCGGCCAAACCGCCGACCAGCAGCCAGGTGCTGTTCTTGACGCGTTCGACCGGAATGCCGATGACCCGCGCCAGATTGATGTTGTTGGCCAGCGCCCGCATCTCGCGCCCCAATGGCGTGGCATTGAGCAGCAGCGTCAACAGGATCACCAGCGCGATCGTGGTTGGCACAACCCAGGCGAAGATATTGCTGAGGATCAGGAAGCCTTCGCGATAGAGTACCTGCAAGGGAATGCCGATACGCAGATCGAAGAGATTGAAGTAGTCGGCCATGGTGAACAAGATGTAGCGGATAATCAAGCCGACGGCGAAGGAAGCCAGGATGAGCGTGTACAGGGAGACCTCGCGCGATTCGAGAGGCTTGAAAACAGCCAAATGGCTAAGGAGGGCGGTCAGCGCTCCCACGAGGAAAGCGGCGGACATTATGGCGATTGGATTTTGCGCGCCGGAGAGAGAGACGATCAATGCGGCGTAGGCGCCGGCGGTGAAATAATCGGCATGGGCGAAGTTCGGCAGCTTCATCACGCTAAAAGTCAGGGTGATGCCCAGCGCCATGAGCGCGTACAGGCTGCCGATTTGGATGGAGTTGACGAGCGATGTCGTGAGCAGGGCAGGCGGCATGGCTGTCTCTCATCCCAGATTCCGAGTCACATCCCCCACCCTAAATCCCTCCCCCAAAATGAGGGAGGGACTTCAAATCACCTTAACTCCCCTCCCCTCCTTGTGGGGGAAGGGGTCGGGGGATGCGGGTCGGAGTGGGGGCATCCCCCAAAGGCGCTATTTATAGGTGATTGTATCGCTGTTGCCGTCGTAGGTGCCGATAACCTCGAAGCCGGAGCCATCTTCCCGCACCTGGCGGATACCGTAACTGGCGATCGCCTGGTCGCCATTCTCGTCGAGAAAGGCCTGCACGGCAGTGCCGATGTAGTGGTTGCTGATGAAGGGCAGCATGGATTTGACGGCGGCGCCGTCGTTGCCGGCGGCCAGCATGGTCAGCATGGCTATGTTGGCGGCGTCGAAGGCATAGTTGGTGAAGATGCCCGGTTCCTTGTCGAACATGGCGACGAAATCGGCATTGAAGATCGGCGTGAGCGGCGTGACATCGGCCGATTGGGATACGGTGACGAAATCCGCATTGGCCAATGTTTGCGCGTGGCCGGGATCTTCGAGCATCTCATCCGATGTCATCGCTTCATTGCCCAGCCACTGCACCGATGTGAGGATTGGGTCTATCTGCGCGACTTGCACAAAGGCTTCTGCCGCGCCGGGGAAGCAGACACAGAAGAAGCCGGCGTTATCGCCGAATCCCGCGAGGGCGGCGCTGACGGCTGCCGCTTCGGCCGAAAGTTCAGTCGATTGTGGCGCGTAGCCAAACGAAGCGACTTCGCCACCGCCACTGGCTTGGTAATTCTTGATGAACTGTTCATTCATGCCATTGCCAAAGGGATCGTCGACATAGAGCACGACCATATTCTCGTGGCCGCGTTCGAGGGCGATGGTGGCGAATGCTTTGGACGAAAAGGTGTCGGGCGGGTAGATGACGCGGAAGATATTGTCGCCCGGGATGGATGCCGCCGGACCGCTCGAGGCCATCGCGACAATGACGACGCCGTTTTCATCGGCGAATTGCTTGGCGCCCAGTACTTCGCTGGTGGTCAAGGGACCGACGACAACTTGCGCGCCGGTGGTCTGGACGATGGTCTGCAAGGCGCGGGCGGCGCCTTCCGGCGTCTGTTCGGTATCGGCGCTGGCGGTCTCAAAGCGGATTGATGAACCGGCCGCCTCGAGTTCGGCATTCATCTGCGCCACTGCCAGGTCAATACCGCGTTCAAAGTCTTGGCCGAAGGTGCCGAATGAGCCGGTGAACGGCAAGGCGACGCCCAGCACGTAGGTCTCCATGTCATCCTGGGCGCCCACGTTGACGCCCAAGCTTATCGTCAGCATGACGAACAAGGTGATAATCAGATACTTCTTGATCATTGCGATTTTCCCTTCTATCAGATTCATAGCTAAACGACAGCAGAAAGTATAACGAGACTGGGGCGGCAGGGCAACGAGCTAATTCAGGCGCGATGACTACCAGGTTTGGGCGAACTGGCTCGGTCTTGCATTAACGCGACAGCCAGCCTCGCAACGCCGGGATGACTCGCGTGCCGATAAGATGTATGCCGGTGGCGGCTTCTGTGACGCCGTGGGGCGTACCCAGCTCAATGCGTTGGGCGCCGGCGTCGTAAAGACGCTCGCAGTGAGCGACGATATCAGCCGGCTCCCCGGCAAACAAGAATCGATCGAGGATGTCATCGGGGATTAGCCGGGCCGCCTCGTCGTCTTCGCCGGCGTTGACGCAGGCTTGGATTCGAGTCATAAGCTGCGGGTCGATATCCAGTGTGGGGTCCAACTTCGACACGATCGGCATGTAGAGCGACACCGCCTTGCGCGCCACCCAGCGGGCCGCCTCGCGATCCCCATCGATGACCGAGACCGCGCCTATTACGATATTGACCGTCCCTTTCGGGCGTCCGGCGCGCGCCTCGCCAAGGGAGATATAGTCCGCGATCAGCGGGATGACAGCGGGATTGGCTGAGCCGCCGATCTTGACCTCGTCAGCGACCTCACCGGCCAGCGCCGCCAGCTTCGCGCCCCAAGTGCCGATCTGGAGCGGTATCTCCTCGCCGGGCAGGGGATAGGGCGCGCGGACATGTTCGGCGATTTGAAATACTTCTCCCTCGTAGCCGGCTGATTCGCCCGCCAGCAGCGCCCGGATGATGTCGATCGCTTCTCGCATGGCGCGAATCGGCGGGTCCAGTTCCCGGATGCCATGTTCCGCCAGCCAGCCGCCGCGCACCAGCCCCAGATAGACGCCGGCCTGCGCCAGATCAGCCAGCAGAGCCGTCCCCGCGGCGATATCCAGCGGGTGCATGCGCGAAGGCGGCACTCCCGCCGGACCAAGCCGCGCCCGCTTGATATGTGGCGCCATCAGCAGCAGCGGTCCAAAGCTGGGATGATAGGGCGCGTCGCAATAGACCGTGACCGCATCAAAGGCGTATTGATCAACCAGCTTTGCCAGATTGATGTACTCCCGGGCGCGTTTGTCGGTCTGAAAGGCGATGCTCAGTTCGCGTTTTGCCATTAGCGCACCTCATTAGGTATCATGTCCATCGTCCTCGACTATTATAGCGAGCGCTAGCGTTTCTGAAGTAACCCTCGTTTGTAATGGTTGCGACGCGAAGCCGATTATGTTAATGTTAAGAGTGTTAAATCTGATTTAATGGGATGCGCGATCATTATGAGCGACAAGGGTGAGTTGACACTGGACGAAATGAAGGCGGAGCGGAAACGCCTGGCGACGGCGCGCGGCTTGTTAACGCGTGAACGCAACAAACTCGCTGTCGAACGTGAGCAGTTGGAAGCACTGCGGCTGGAACTGCGCGAGGCCCAGGCGGACCTCGCCGCTCGAAAGCAGCAGATCGAAGAGTCGCAGGCGGCGTTGCGCGCTGGAGAAGCTGAAGTGAGCGAGCTCCGCCTCGGGCTGGACGATGCGGAAGTGCAACTGGCAGACGCGCGGGACGAGATAAAAACCTTGCGCAAGAAGGCCTTCAAGGCTATTCGCAAGAAAGCGAAGAAATACGCCAGCAAGAAAGCGCAAAAGAAACTCGCCAAGGCACGAGCAAAAATCCAGAAATTGGAAAAGGCGGCCCGTATCGCGCAAGCCGTTGTTGAGCCGCCTCAGTGAGTTGATCCCGCGATTCAACCAAATATGCTCAGCGGCATGTGAAAGGCGACGACCCAGTTCGGCGCGTCGACGATCTCGGCGATCTTCAAATCACCGGCGACGCTGCATATGCAGTAGGCCTGACTCTCGCTCAAGCCATGATTCGCTATCAGCCAGTCGATCATATAGCGCACGGCATTCTTGGCGTTCTCCATCAGATCCGGCCCATGCGCGGTCGTGATGTGGTAACCGGCGCTGTCGGTTTTGGTCATCGGGCTGGGGCGCTGAATCTGCAACTCTTGGATCGCCAGATCCTTGCGCACATTGAAGCGCATGGTGACGGTCATGGGCGACTCGATGCCGGTCCCGCTGACCTCGCCTTGACCCTGGGCGGCATGGCAGTCGCCGGTGGAGAAGAGCGCGCCCTCCGCCAGCACGGGCAGCCAGAAGGTGCTGCCCACGACCAGATCGCGGATATCGACATTGCCGCCGTTGATGCGGGGCGGAACCGTATTCAGCCGTCCCGCTTCCGCCGGGGCCACGCCGACGCAGCCGGGAAAGGGCTCGAAGGGCAGCCTGATGCCCGCCAGGCCGAAGTGGCAGGTATCGCCGTCCAGCTCCCAGTGATGAATAAAGGCGAAGTCGAAATCTTCCTGCAGCAGACCGAAGGCGGGGATATGCCCGGTCCAGCCCCAGCCCTTATGCCGCATATCGAGGATCTCCACCTCGAGCGCATCGCCAAGGGCGGCGTCATTGATATAAATGGAGCCGGTCAAGGCATGCACCAGGCTGAAGTCGATGTTGGCCAGATCGCCATGCGTCGATTCGGCCCTCAGTTGGCCCACCGGCTCGGCGCATTCGATGACGACCACATCGCCGGGATCGATCGTCAGGCGCGGCGTCACCGAATTGTCCCAGAAGGGCTGCGTCACGCTGTCGTCAAGATAATGTTCCGCCATAATGTTCTCCCTAAAACTCGGCCAAAGAGGCACAGAGGTCATCAGCCCGGCCGCGTCTTGCTGACCAGGAAACCGGCAATGTAGCCGGTAGCGCCGCCCTCCAATCGCAGTTCATACCAGTCGCCTGAATCGTCCACGACAGTCAGCGCGTCGCCAGGCCGCGCCGTGGCGACAATGTTGCAATCGGTGGAGGCGCAGGAGCGGATATTAGCGTAGGGATTGGCGGTGACGTAGTAGGTTTTGGCTGCCGACGCTTGGGCTTGTCCAGCGACCGTCGTATCGGTGAGCGCCTTTCGCATGTGGTCAAATGCGGTTAAGTCATTACGCACATTCGCGATATAAAGATTGTCGTCCAAGTCCACGCCAGCAGTGTCCATAGCGAGCATAACCGCCCAGTCGCTTGCGATCTGCCGCATGATGAGCCCGAGTTCCAGCGCTTCCTGACAGCGGGGCAATTGCTCCCAGAGACGCGCTCTGAACGCCAGCGATTGATCGTAGTGCGCTAACAGGTCGGCGAAAGTTTCTATCGCAAAAGCAGCATCCACAAAGGCGCGAAAGTCGGGTAGCACATAACCTAACATGAAGGCGATTTCGCCGGCTCGGCAGGCGGATACCTCTCGCTCGTCCGGCGAAGGCCCAACGATCCCCTCAACCTCTGCCAGGTAGTCGGCTGTTTTTTCTACCCAAGCGACAAGCGCGTCCGATGCGCTCAACAAGTCCTCGGCGAAAGGATTCCGCTGCCCCTGGCGACCCAAGGTGAAATATGCAGCATAAGCGGCGTTGGCGCCGAGATGCTCTCTCGCCACCCAGCCAATTTTAAATAGTTCGGCGCAGAAGGGTATGCGCGAGAGCAGATCATCGCGCAATTCGATATGCGCTTCAGCATAGTCTGCCAAGTCAATTCCTGACTCGCCCGGTTGGGTTTTGTCCAAAACGTCCAGGACCTCATAAATTGAGATCTTGTAGGCGACTGTGATTTCGACTGAGTTGCAGGGCGGCAACTCGCTGGGTGTGCCTAGAGCGAGCACGGTGGCGCCCGCGTATTCGGGACGCGTGAGCTTGAGATCGGCGCGCCAGGTTTTCAGGACTTCCCGCGCCTTATCGGCCGCCTCATTGTACGGGTTGTCTTCGCCCGTTATACCCGCATGATTGAGAGCAAATTCCGCCGCGGTGTCACTTGCGGCTTTCGTCAAATGGAAGCCTAGTTCAATCGCTTCGAGACATTCAGGTATTTTGGGCAGATTCTCCTCGCGCCATTCCAGCACCCGGTCCACGGCGACGAGCCATCGGTCCTCACCGATTAAGCCATAGGCTCGCGTATGTGTTAAACCGAAGCGCTGCACCAGCCCTTCCAGCGCGTTTATCTCGCTTGCCGCGCAGGCGCGGATGCTCCGATCGTCTTCTGTCATCTCATCTCGCGAAGGGAGATCCCGCACCCGATCGACTCCTGCGCGCCGTGTATCATCCGGGCTCGGCAGGCGAAGCGTATAGGGATTGGCGCTATCGGGCACATCTGCTCTCTGCAAGGCGATTTGTCCGAGCGTATCGGTCAATAGCGAAAAGTCCTCTCGTTGCATTTCAATCGCCTCGGCGCAAAGGGGCAGCAGCGAGATACTGTTCTCTTGCGTTGCGAGCACGTCTGACGCGTGTTGGACCACGTCGTCAAGCGTAGTTAACGGACCGGTCGGCATGACGAAGTAATCGAGCAGCGTGTTGAGCACGACCAGCACTTCTTCCTCGCTACAGTTGGGAAAGCCATCCTCCTGCCCACGCGCGACCGAAACTATCGTCAGGAGCAATAACAAGCTGAATAAGACGCATCTTCGAAACATCAGCTTTCCTCTGTAAGCGATATTCTTAGGCCAGACTGTATCATTAGAGGCTGTACGTTACAAACGCAACTCCAAGATGGTCAACATGTTTCCGCCTTGCGTCCGTATCATACGACCTCCTGGGGCGGTGAACCAATACCCAGCAAGCCCTGATCTCGGTCTAGGAACTTGGCCGCGTCTTGCTGACCAGGAAACCGGCGATATAGCCGACCTGGTTATTCGGCAGGTTCACCTTGTACCAGGCGCCGGAATCATCAGCCACGTCAATCTTCTGCCCGTTCGCCAGGGTCGCCAGTATGTCGCAGTCGGTGGAGCCGCAAGCGCGGATGTTCGCGCCTCGCCCGGCGCTGATGTAATACGATTTGCCGGATTGTGTTGCGCTGGCCGCGTCGGCGCCGATCTCGTCCGCTCGCGTCGACAGCCGGGTAATGTCATCGACCAGGGATTGCGCCTGCCGTATATCTTCGATGGGCAGGCCAACCGCCTCCAACTGCAGCATGGCGATGAAGTCCGCCGCCGCGCGCCGCATCAGCAGGCCCAGCTCTATCGCCTCGGCGCAGCGCGGCAGCTCCCGCCAAAGCATGTCGCGGAAGTCAAATGAGCGCTCGGCAAGTTTCTCAATATCAGCGCTGGTTTCGGCCGATAAGGCGGCGTCGACGAAAGCGTGAAACTCCGACACGAGATAGAGATGCAGAACGAGGATTTCTCCGCGGTCGCAGGCGGCCGCTGTCTCGGCCCGCGTCTCGCCGGGAACGACGCCGGCGCCTTCAAGCCGGCTGGCCATACTGTCGATCATCTGCGCGGTCAGTGCGCTGCCCGCCTCAAGCCTGGCTTTGTAAGGGCTGTCATCACCGCTTAGCTCAACCGTGCCGCGAGCGGCGGCCGATACGAGATCGCCGAGCAATTGCCGCACTTCCCATGCGGCGGCGAAGGCTTCGGCGCAGGGCGGCAGATAGGCTAGATTTCTGCTGCGATAGTGGAAATAGGCTTCGTTGTAGCCTTGCAGGTCGGCCGCCGTCTGTATCCGTCGCCCGCGCTGCAGCAAGTCGGTGTATTCCGGCATCAGCTTGTCATAGGCGAGTGCCAGCTCCGTCACGCTGCAGGTCGGCAGCGCGGCGGAAACCGTCGATGTTTCGGCGCTATAACGGGCGCGGCGCTCTTCCAGATTGACTTGCCATTCACTCAAGCGATCTTCGCTTTCGGCAAGGGGGCTTTCGTATGGGTTCCCAAGCTCTGGCGCGACGAGGTCAATCGCAGTCATCGCGGCGGCGTCGGTCGCGGCGGCGCTCAGCAACATAGCCAGTTCGATCCCATCGGTGCACACGGGCGCCCGCCGGATATTCTCTTCGCGCCAGTTCAGCAGCTCGTCGATGACAGACAGGGGCTGATCGCCGTCGCCGTCCAGCAGCGCCGCGAGCTCGGCCCGCAAGTCCTCGAGCGCTGTCAATTGGCCGAGACCGCATTTCGCCGTGTTCCGCTTAGCCGGTTCCGGCACGTCGGAACGGTCTGTGCCTAGCATAGCCGCGGCCAGGCCTTCCAGCCTTTCCTGGTCGCCGGTCAAGTGAAGGCGGTAGGGATTGTCTCCTTCGGGTACCTCGGCGAGGTCAAGCGCCGTCCGGCCGATGAAGTCACCGGTCAGTTCAATGACCAGCCGCTGATAGGCAAAAGCGTCGGCGCAGGGCGGGGCCTCCGGGGGTTGATCGTCCCGGCTGTCGATCTCTGCCTGCGCAAAGTCCAGCAGGCCATCCACGCTGCTGATGGTTCGGCCCAATTCAATCTGGCTCTCGGCGATTTGGTCGAAAAGCGTCCGGAATTCGGCGCTTGTGCAAGGCGGCAGGTCATAAGCTCGCGCCGTTAGCGGCTTGGCGACGGCTAGCAACAACAGGAGACAATAGAACTGAGTCGTGATCGCCAGTCGGCGCATCAATTTGCCTTTCCGCCCTGACACAGACCTGCGACAGCTATCATACAGCATCTGTCGCCGCCGCTGCAGTCGCCGTCGGTCAATCGTATCAGACTTGTAGTTTACGGCTGCCGTCGCGCGGGGCAAGTTAGTCCCGCCTGAATCGCGGGATGACATCGCGTCCAATCGCGTCGATGGCGGCGAGAATGTCCGGACCCAAAGGCGGACCAAAGCTCAGATGCCGCAGGCCCAGCGCCGCCAGCTCGTCCAGCCGCGCGTTCAAAGCGTCAGTCGTGCCGGCGATGCCCATCCGCATCATCCGCGGACTGACCATATCCCGCGCCGCCCGCTTGTCCTGCTCCACATGGTAAGCGCGGCGGATCGGCTCGAAGTCGCCCCGCGTCAAACCCAACTGACCCAATATCATTGGGCTTAGCGAATGTCCGTAATAAGCGATTTTGTCCGCCAGCATCGCCTCCGCCGCCCGCTGATCAACCGAGACGGAGCACCAGATGCAAGCCGCCAGGTCAATGTCATCGAGAGCGCGTCCGGCGCGTTCCAGCCCGCGCTGGATATGCGGCAGGACATTGGCGTAATGCTCTGGCGGAAAGAGCAGCGGCAAGCCCCCATCGGCAATGGCGCCGATCTCTTCCAGCATCCTCGGGCTCATCGCGCCCAGATAAATCGGCGCCCGCCGCCCCGCCGGAAAGCGCAGCCAGGCTTCCTCACTCCAGCTCAAGACCGCCCCGTCCATCGCCGCGTTTTGATTTGAAGTCAGCCTGTTGATCGCCGTTACCGTTTCCACGACCAGCGTGCGCGGATAGCGAAATGCCATGCCCAGCCAGTTGCTGATGAAATCCTCGGCCCCGCTGGAGATGCCCAGGTTGAAGCGCCCGCCGGCGAGTTCGTCCAGGGTCGCCGCGACCATCGCCATCTCCGCCGGATGAAGCGTATAGGGGTTGAGGACGCAAGTGCCGATCTCGATGCGCTCGGTCGATAACGCGACAGCCGACAAGATCACTGGTGCGCTGCGCAGAAACAGATCATCGCTGACCCAGAATTGATCGAAGCCGGCCGCCTCCGCTGCCCTTGCGTAAATGACATAGTCACGTACCGGCAGGTCATTGTTGAAGCGCAGGCTGAATTTCATCAGTCCTCCGCGGCGATGATCGCTTCCGCTTCCATCTCAACCAGGTAGTCCTCGCCCACCAGCGCGTGGATATACACCAGCGTATTCGCCGGCCGGATGTCACCGAAGTACTGTCCATGCACGCGGCAGACCGCCTCCCAGTCCGCGCCCGGCGCCAGGTAAATCCGCGTGCGCACGACGTCTTTCAGCGAGGCGCCCGCTTCACCCAGCGCCGCTTCTATCTTGCGGATGATGAAGTCGGTCTGCGCCGCGCTGTCGCCGATGCCGATGATCTGGTCCGCGCCTTCTGTCGCCGTCGTGCCGGAGACATGCACGACATTCCCCAGCCGCACCGCCCGCGAATAACCGGCGATCTTCTCGTAAACCGTGCCCGATGAGATATTTTGCCTGGTCATATCCCCTCCACTATGACAGTCGCTGAAGCCAGCCTAGCGTCTCTTGCCCATCATCACCAGCAACACCCCGCTGATAATCACCGCCATCGCCAGCAGGCCGATATGCGTGATGCTCTCCGCCCGTAGCGAAATGCCCAGCAGCACCGCGATGACCGGATTGACGTAGCCATAACTCGTCGCCAGCGCCGGCCGGACCTTGCGCACCAGGTACATATAGGCGCTGAAACCCAGCAAAGTGGGGAAGAGTGACAAATATATCAGAGCTGCGGTGGCGGGGAAAGCCGGATTGGCGGGCAGCTGTTCGCCGCGCAGAAAGCCGATCAGCGTCAAGGCGCAGAAGCCGCCCAGCATTTGAAAGAAAAGGCTCATCATCCCAGAAGGTAGCGCCATGCGATTGCTGATCATCGAGCCCAGCGCCCAAGCCATCGGGCCGAGCAACAGGACCAAAGCGCCGACCGGATTGGCTTGCATGCCCTTTTCCAGGTTGAGCAGCGCGACGCCGGCGATGCCAATCAGCGCGCCCATCAATTCCAGCCTGCCCGGACAGTGACCAAGAAGCGCGGCGAAGATGGTCGCCCAGATGACGACCGCGGCGACCGCCACCGAAGTCAACCCGCTGGACACGCCCAATTCCTGACCCAGCGCGATCAGGCCCGCGCCGCTGAACATCAATGTGCCGAGGAAGGCGGCGCTGACAATTTCTTTCTGCCCGGGCAATGCGGCGCCGCGCAGCAGGAGCGCCCCCGCCAGAACGACGATACAGCCGAACAAGCGTAAAGCGGAAAGCAGAAAAGGCGGATAGCTTTCCAGAGCGAAGGAGACGCCCAGGTAGGATGAGCCCCACATCAGATAGATGGTCGCCAGCGCCAGCGGGACCGGCAGCCGCGGAAGGCCGACCTGCGGACTTGGCCGACGCAAGATTCTGCTCGTCGAGATCATCCGCACAAGCCCCGCGCCAGCGCAACCACATCCGCCGCGCAACCCCAGGACAAGGTATAGCCGATAGCCGCATGTCCATAATTGTGAATCACAGCGCAGCTTGGCGACAGTTCTTCCACTTCCAGGCGCACATCGTGCCGGCCCGGGCGCAAGCCGCTGAATTGGCGCAACACCTTGGCGTCAGCGATGCTCGGCTCTATCTTGACGGTGCGCGCGAGGATGTCGGCGGCTACATCCGGGTCGATTTCACGGTTCCAATCCCACGGTACTTTTACGCCGCCAATCAGTACGCCGTCGCTGCGCGGAAAGATGTGATCAACCCGGTCATGGTTCATGTAGCCGAGGCTGATATCCGGCGCGTCTACCAGGGTGGTCTGCCCGCGGATGGGATACACCGCCTCATCCTGCGCCAGCTCGCGCGCGCCCACCCCGCTGCAATTCACGATTAAGGGCGCATCATCCGCGACTTCGTCCAGCGAACTCACAGCCCGCGTTTCGATCCGTCCGCCGGCCTCTTCAAACTGGCGCTGCAAGTATTCCAGGTAAATCGGCGGCGCAACCATCGGCACATCCATCAAGTAGCCGTCTTGCATACCATCGGGCAAGTCCTGCGCTTCCATACGCTTGAAGAAGGGAATCCGATCGCGATACCAGGGCTCAGACATCGGCGTCGGATAGACCTCGCGCATTCGCTGCAGCGTGACGCCGCTTCCCGGGACTTCCGTCAGTGGGAGAAAACGTTGGAGCGAGACTTCCGCCCAGCGCCGCAGCCGGCCGTCCAGGTCGGTAGCCGACCACATCGCGCCGGCTGCCATTGATGTCGTCGCCCCCGGCAAGTCACGCGTGAGGATGCGCGCCTGATAACCGGCGGCCTGCGAGTCCAGCGCCGCGCTCAAGCCGATGACGCCGCTGCCGATGATGATGATATCACTCAAAAGATGGCCCTCCCTCCTGGCAAGTCCGTGGCTGATCCGGTTTCAGCGCGAGCGGGAAAATGCTGGCGGGAATTCTAGCACAGCCGCTCCGGCGCGTAACCGGCGATAATGGCTTCCGCGCTCACACAAAATATCAAATTCGCTCGGCTACCGCGCACTGCGGTTTGACAGAAAAGAATCAGCGCGCGATGGGTATCGCGTCAAGCGGGTCTTCGAGCATTTGACAGGCTTAGACACTCGCAATGCGGGGCATGTTGCGTTATCTTTTTGATTTGACTTTGCCGCAGCGCTTCGCCGACCTGTGATACGACGAGTATGCCGGTGGAAAGGGGGACGTATCGAAGAGACTACTGCTGCGGTTCACCCGTCTACATGGGTGATTTGCCTGATTCACTCAGTTTAGCGACAAGTATCATGGAGAGGGAAAATGACTAACAAGATTACGCTTAGCCGTCGTGACTTTTTGCGCATGGCGGGCATGAGTTCGCTGGCTGCCGGCGTCTACACCATCCCCGGCGTCGGCTCGGTCATCGCCCAGGACGAGCAAGAAGTGACCGTCATGTTTTGGGACGGCCCGCCTTTGATCGGCATTGGCGAAAAGGCGCTGGCGCCCTTTGACGAAGCCTACCCGGATTGCAAGCTCAATTTCACCTCGGTGCCCGGCGGACCGAACCAGGGCTACAACGACAAGTTGTTCACCAGTCTGGCGGCCGGCATACCGCCCGATGTCTTCATCATTGAAATCGGCGAGTTGCCCGGCTTCCTCAACCGTGACCTGCTGGTGGATCTCAAACCCTATATCGACGCCGACAATTACGATTTGTCGCAGTTCCCCGATCTCGCTATCGAAGCCTACACCCACGAAGGTGGCATCTATGGTGTGCCGGACAATGTCGCCGCCCTCGCCATCTATTACAACCAGGACTTGTTCGAAGAGAACGGCGCCATGCTGCCCACCGCCCAATGGGACGACGAAGGCTGGACGGTCGATGACTTCTTCAGTTCCTGCGAGAAGCTGAAGAAAGTCGACGCCAACGGCCGGACGACGCATTTCGCTTATGACGTCAACGGTTGGGACAAGCACTGGCAGACCTGGGTGCGCGTCTTCGGCGGTCAGGTGGTTGACGACCCCTTCTTCCCGACTGAATGCACCCTGAACGAAGCGGGGGCGGTAGAAGGTTTGCAATTCTTCGCCGACCTGCGCTGGGAATACGGCTTTGCGCCGCGTCCGGAAGCCCTGGCCGAGATGGGCACTGGAGCGCTGATGCAGACCGGGCGCCTGGGCATGTTCGTCAGCGGCAGTTGGAGCTTCCCCAGCTATCGCGATGCCGACTTCAATATCGCGCTGGGTCACTTCCCGGCTGGTCCCGGCGGCCGCGCCAACTACGTCTACTACTTCCCGCTGGTCGTGCCGAAGACGAGCCAAGCGCCGGAATGCGCCTGGAACCTGCTGAAGTTCTTCAACGGCCCGGCGATGGAAACCATTATCAAGGAAGGCGGCTTGCAAGGCACGACCTTCGAGGCGCAGGAGAAGTGGTTTGTGACGGATCCGCTGCCGCCGGCCAACAAGCATGTGATGCTGGACGCGGCCAGGCACTTCGTCGCGCCCGACCCGGTGCTGACCAACTGGGGCGAGATCACCAGCATTATGGCGGCGCAGATCGATCTGCTCTTGATCGGCGAAGAGCGCGACGCGCAAGTCGTCTGCGACGAGATCGTCCGCCAGGTCAACCCGCTGATCCAAGAGGGTCAGTGGCGGAGCGGTTAATGAATTTGCCCCCCCATCCCCCGGCCCCTTCTCTCCATCTCTATGGAGAGCATCCCACCAGGAGGGAAGGGGAGTTGTGGATGAGGCGATGCCTTAGCTTAATCCCCTCCCTCTCGGGGAGGGGTTTGGGGTGGTGGCTTAGAGGAACGCAGGCAACATGAGCCTCGCCCAATTCGTCAAGAATCAGAGCGGCATAGCCAGCATCAACGTCGGCTACAAGCGCGGCGAGACTGTGCTGGCTTGGGCGATGGTCTCGCCCTGGATCATCGGCTTTCTCTTGCTGACGGCTTTTCCCATGATCGCCTCGCTGGCGCTTTCCTTCTTCAAGTGGGACATCTTGTCCCCGCCGAAGTGGATCGGCTTGGCCAACTATGTGAAACTCTTCTCTGTCGACCCGCTGCCGATGCACGCGCTGAAGATCACGGTGATTTTCTCGCTGGCTTCCATCCCGCTGAACATCGTCTTCGGCTTGGCGATTGCCATGTTGCTGAACACCAACATCCGTGGCTTGGCCGTCTTCCGCACCATCTACTACCTGCCGGCCATCCTCTCGGGTGTGGCGGTGGCTATCCTCTGGCAGTGGATTTTCTCCAGCGATTTCGGCTTGCTCAATACAGCCTTGCGCGTCTTCGGCATCGAGGGGCCCGCCTGGCTGGGCAGCAAGATCTGGGTGCTGCCGGCCTTCGTTATCATGCGGCTCTGGAGCGTCGGCGGCGGCATGGTCATCTACCTCGCCGGCTTGCAGGCGATACCCACCGACCTCTACGAAGCGGCTGAGATTGATGGCGCGAACTGGTGGCAGCGCATCTTCCGCATCACCCTGCCCATGCTCAGCCCGACCATCTTCTTCCAGCTGATCACCGGCGTCATCTTCACCATGCAGATTTTCACCGAGACCTTCATCATGACCGATGGCGGTCCGGCCAATGCCTCGCTCTTTTACTTGCTCTATCTCTATCGCCAAGCTTTCCAGAACTTCAAGATGGGTTACGCCTCGGCGCTTGCTTGGGTCTTCTTCGTCGCGATACTGCTGCTGACCCTGATCCTCTTCGCCACGGCCAAGTTCTGGGTCTATTACGAAGCGGAATCGGACGAGGACAACTGATGAGCAGCAAGGGCGTCAGCTTAAGCGCGCGGCAAATCATCAGCAAAATCATCGTATACTTGCTCCTCGGCGCGGGATCGATCATCATCCTGCTCCCGCTTCAATGGATGATCTCGACATCGCTCAAGCCGCTCTCGCATGTCTTCCGCTTCCCGCCGGAATTCTGGCCGCAGAAGATCGTTTGGGCGAACTATCCCGACGCCCTGACGCAGCTGCCCTTCGATCTCTATTTCCGCAATACCGTCATCATCGTCTTCTTTTGCCTGCTGGGCGAAGTGATCGTCTCGTCAATAGTCGCCTATGCCTTCTCCCGCCTGCGCTGGCGCGGGCGCAACGCCCTCTTCATCGTCGTGCTGGCGACCATGATGCTGCCGCGCCAGGTCACCTTGATACCGGAATTCATCATCTTCAAAGAACTGAACATGATTGATACTTTCTGGCCGCTGATCTTGCCTTCCTGGTTCGGCAACCCCTTCTACATATTCCTCTTGCGGCAGTATTTCCTGACTCATTCGCGCGAGCTTGACCAAGCGGCGGTGATCGACGGCTGTTCGCGCTTCGGCGTCTTCTGGCGCATCACCCTGCCCATGTCCAAGCCGGTGCTGGCGGCGGTCGCCATCTTCTCATTCCAGTTTCATTGGAACGATTTCTTTCGCCCGCTCATCTTCCTCTTCAGCCAGGAGAATTATACGCTGGCGCTCGGCCTGCGCTTCTTCCAGGGCACCTACGGCACCGAATGGAACTCACTCATGGCGGTATCGCTGGTCGTCATGCTGCCGCTGATCGTCGTCTTCTTCTTCACGCAGAAGTACTTCATCCAGGGCGTCGTCTTCACAGGTTACAAATGATCGCTGGCTGCGAATCAAGAAAAGGACAAAGCAGAGACATGCAAAATGGATCACTCTATCAAAAACTGACGCCGCTGACATACGACGCCGTAAGCTGGACCGATGGCTTCTGGGGCCGTCTCCACCAACTCTGCCGCGAAACTGTGCTGCCGCGCATGCGGGAAGCCCTCGATGAGCCTGAAAACGGCGCCGTCTTCAGCAACTTCACTATCGCCGCCGGCTTGCAGCAGGGCGAGCGCAAAGGCACGATGTGGAGCGATGGCGACTGCTACAAGTACATGGAAGCCATGACCCATATCTATGGTGCCGCCAAGGAGCAGGCCATTATCGAGCAATTGGACGAACTTATCGCTGTGATCGCCCAAGCGCAGGAAGACGACGGCTACATCAGCACGCCCATGCAACTGCGTGACGACAAAGAGCGCTGGACTGACCTGCATGACCACGAACTCTATAACATGGGCCACCTCCTCACCGCTGCCGCGGTCCATAACCGCATCACCGGGGCGCGCAACTTCCTCCAGATCGCGATTGATCTGGCCGATTACCTCTACGACCTCTTCATGCCGCGCCCGCCGGAACTGGCGCATTTCGGCTTCAATCCCTCCAATATCATGGGCGCCGTCGATCTCTACCGCGTCACCGGCGATGATCGCTATCTGGAGCTGGCTCAGTGTTTCGTCGAAATGCGCGGCTCGCAGCCCGGCGGCAAGGACCTCAATCAGTCGCTGGTTTCGCTGCGTGAGGAATCGCGAGCTGTTGGCCATGCCGTCACCGCCGGCTACTTGTATTGCGGCGCGGCCGATGTCGTGGCAGAAACCGGCGATGCCGAACTGCTGACCGGCTTGCAGCGCATCTGGGATAACGCTGTCCACAGCAAGATGTACATCACCGGCGGCACCTCCGCCCAGCATCACGGCTCATCACAGCGGCCCGAGTTCGGCGGACGATCCGGTTCCGTCCACGAAGCTTTCGGCTATGAATACTCCCTGCCCAATGCCACCGCCTACAACGAAACCTGCGCCAATATCGCCCACGCCATGTGGAATTGGCGCATGCTCAACCTCTCCGGCGACGCCAAATACACCGACATTGTCGAGCTCGTTATCTACAACAGCATGCTCTCCTCCATGAGCCTGGATGGGATCAAGTTCTGCTACACCAATCCCTTGCGCTGGTATGGCGCCGAACACCCCCTGCTCAGTCAGGACACCTACGAGCGCTGGCGGCTTCTCTACTGTTACTGCTGCCCGACCAACACCGCCCGCACCATCGCCTTGCTGCACAACTGGTTCTACAGCGCATCTGAAGACGGGCTGTGGATTCATCTTTACGGGGGCAATCGCCTGAATACGACCCTGCCCGACGGCTCGCTATTCGCCCTGACCCAGCAGACCGACTACCCCTGGGACGAGTCCGTTCGCATCACCATCGACGAGGCGCCGGCGGGTGAAGTCTCGCTGATGCTGCGCATACCCGGCTGGGCTGACGCAGCCACCCTGCAAATCAATGGCGAAGCGAGCGACTTGCCACTAACCCCGCAGAGCTATGTCGAACTCAAGCGCGTTTGGCAAGCGGGTGACGTGATTGATCTGCGCCTGCCCATGCCAGCGCGCAAGGTCAAAGCTCATCCTAAAGCCGAAGAGATTCGCAACCATGTCGCTATCATGCGCGGGCCCATCGTCTATTGCCTCGAAAGCGTCGACTTGCCGGAAGACGTCTCAATTCTCGAGGTCTACGCGCCGGACGATATGCGCCTGGAACCAAGCAGGGAAGGGGACCTGCTCGGCGGCGTAGTTGCGCTGAAAGGCGCCGCCCGCCGTCTGTACGAGGATAATGGCGCGCCCGACCTCTACCTGGAAGCGGGGGACGAGAAGGAAGAGCCGCTCGATATCACGCTGATCCCCTACTACGCCTGGAACAACCGCGGCATCAACGAGATGACCGTCTGGCTGCCCCGCCGCTTCTGATCCCGCTATCTGACAATTGTAAGGGCGAACCTTGGCTCGCCCGCAATCGTATTCGACAGATTGTGAGACACGCCCGCTTCTGCGTCCACTCGTTGGATAATCCAGACCAACTGGGGCTTTATCGCCCGCCGCAAAGTCTGTATGGTAAGTTGCGGCAGCTTGCAAACCAGGAGGGCGCCGCTTAATCCGTATACCTTATGGCGAAAATCGCATTAGATAGCCCCCTGTCCAAGAAAGCCGCGTCCAGCAGCTCCATACTGCGCAGTTTCACCTTCCTTCGCAAATATCGCCACATCGCCCTCAGCGCCTATCTGCTCGCCCTGCTCAGCAACGGCCTGGCGATCATCATCCCGCAGACCATCCGCTGGATCGTCGACGCCGGCATCGTCCAGGAGGACATGCAGATCCTCCTCACAGCGCTGCTCGGCTTGCTGCTGCTCAGCCTGGTCAAAGCGCCGATAGACTTCCTGCTGGGCCGCTGGTCCGAGGTCGCTTCCCAAGGCGTCGCCTACGATATCCGCAACGCCATCTACGACAAGCTGAGTTCGCTCTCCTTCTCCTATCACGATCGCGCCCAGACCGGACAACTGCTGGCCCGCTCCATATCCGATGTCGAGCGCATTCGCTTCTTGACTGGCCGCGCCTTCCTGCGCCTCTTTCAGCATTCCACCCTGATGCTGCTGACCTTCATCGCCTTGCTGTTGATGAACCCGCGCCTCGCCTTGCTTTCGATGCTGCTTATGCCGCTGATGGGCTACGTCGCCTTTCGTCTCGGGAGCATCTACCGCCCGTTGTCGCTGGATCTACAGCATCAATTGGCCGAGATGACGACTGCGCTGGAGCAGAATCTGCGCGGCGCGAAGATCGTCAAAGCCTTCGCCCAGGAAGATGCCGAGATCGAGCGTTTCAACGAGGAAAACAGCAAGTGGTTCCGGCTGGCGGAAAAGCAAGTCAAAGTGACGACGCAGCACATCCCCTTGCTCGACTTCATCGCCAGCTTGAGCACCGTCGTCATCATCTGGCTCGGCGGGCGCTTCGTGATCGAAAGCAGCTTGACCATCGGCGAACTGGTCGCCTTCACCACCTACCTCGGCCAATTGATTTCGCCCGTACGCCGCCTCGGTGTCATCATCCCGGCGGTGGCGATGGCGTCGGCCGCCGGCGAGCGCATCTACACCATCCTCGATGCCCAATCGGAAGTGAAAGACGCGCCAGGCGCCAAAGAACTGCCGCCGATACAGGGCCGCGTCCGTTTTGAAGATGTCTCCTTCTCCTACTTCGGCCAGCGCCAGGTCCTGAATCGACTCGATTTCGAGGCGGAGGTCGGCGAAGTGGTCGCCCTGCTCGGCGCGACCGGCTCGGGCAAATCCACCATCATTAACCTGATCCCACGCTTCTATGATGTCAGCCGCGGGCGCATCCTCGTCGATGGCTACGACCTGCGCGATGTGACGCTGAACTCCCTGCGCGACCAGATCGGCATCGTCCTCCAGGAGACCGTGCTCTTCGCCGCCAGCATCCGCGAGAATATCGCTTTCGGCTTGAACGGCGTTGGCGATGCCGAGGTCATCGAAGCGGCGAAAGCGGCACAGGCCCACGACTTCATCATGGCCATGCCCGCTGCTTACGACACCGAAGTCGGTGAACGCGGCGTCACCCTTTCCGGCGGGCAAAAACAGCGCATCGCCATCGCCCGCGCCTTGCTCAAAGACCCGCGCATTCTGCTGCTGGATGACGCCACCTCGAGCGTCGATACCGAAACCGAGCGCCTGATCCAACTGGCGCTGGAACGGCTGATGGTCGGGCGCACCTCGTTCATCATCGCCCAGCGCCTCAGCACCGTGCGCATGGCCGACAAGGTGCTGGTCCTGCAGGGCGGGCGCATCGCCGCCGCCGGCACGCACGAAGAACTGCTGCATTCCTCCGGGCTCTACGCCGAAATCTACTATCGAAACCTGCGGGAATGATCGGCTGTCGCGTAATCGAGCAGGCTTCTGCTCTCCAATCATTTCTTAGGGTAAACTTGACAGTAACAACGAGGGAGCCAACTTGGTTGAATGCTGATGCGCCATGACTGGACACTGCTATGCACTGAGGTGCAAACTCAAGACATAGGCGCGTTAGGGTTAGGCAATGTGTTTTCTACCCTTCAGGTCTACAGCCCACTTGCTACGCTAGAGCAGGCCGAAACTGTTCTCTTTGACCCGCCGGCTATATTGGTCTCCCAATGGACGGCTGAGTTTGATGCCGATCGCCGCGTACACACCGCAACTGTTCAGCTGTTAGCGCCTGGTGGTGAGCAAGTCATGTGGACAAAGATTGTAGAAGTCGACTTTCGCTATCAATCATCCCATCTTATGATGCTTATCATGCAAGAACTGCAGTTTGTTGGCAAAGGAACTTATGAGTATCATGTCGTGATAGAAGAATTTGCTGCAATTGGTGAATGGGGAAGAGCCTGCTTAACAATCAGCTAATTGGGAAGGAGCTAAGTTATTATGTCGGAACTACGCGCAAAGATCGTTAAAGATATGAAAGTCAGTGTATTCCACCTTACCCAAGATCGCATCAGTTATCCCAAAGACAAGGGTTCGCCTCTGCTCAAGCGGCTCGCGCCCAGGCGTCCCCCACTTAATCCCGCGCCACCTGAGAAAGACGATAATGCCACGCCAGCAACTCAAGACTGATCTCGAAAGCGCCAAGTAGTTATGCCGAAACTGAAAGCTGAGATTGTACATGACGCTAAGAACGTAGTATTCCACCCTTCACCGGATCGGGTCAGCTATCCCGAAGGCAAGGATTCGCCACTGCTCAAACGACGCGCGCCAAAGCGGCCCGAGCAGAAGCCACAAGAGCCCAAGCAGGTCGACAAAGACGAATAGTCGGCATCGGGCAGCGAGATTCGTAGACGGAGGCAACCATCGGCTTCTCAATCGGCACAACCGGCTTAACACAGGGCGGTCCGCGCAGAACCTTGGAAGGCTTCGCCGAAAAGGTCGAGGGCCGTTCTTTCAACTTGCGTGTGCTCTGGTATCTGCTCGTCTTCGTCCGCCCTTATGTTCTGCGCATGGTCGGCGCATTTCTGGCCATGCTCGCCGTCACCGCCCTGACGCTCTACACACCTTACCTGGTCAAAGAGGCGATTGACGGGCCCATCACCGCGGGCGACATTCCGGCGCTGAACGACATCGTCCTCCTCATGCTGCTGGCCTTTGTCGGCTTGTACCTGGCGTCGATGGCGCAGCGCTACCTGCTCAGTTGGGTCGGCCAGAAAGTGCTCGCCGATCTGCGCAGCGCCCTCTTCCGCCACTTGCAGGAACTGCCGCTGGCTTACCATGACCAGCACATCATCGGCGTCACCATCTCCCGCGTCATCAGCGATGTCGGCGTCATCAACCAGTTGCTGTCCCAAGGGCTGATCACGCTCCTGGGCGATTCGCTCCTGCTGGGCGGTATCATCATCGTCATGCTTTCCCTCAATGCCCAGCTCGCCCTCGTGACCTTCGCCATCATCCCCGTGATCGTGCTGGCGACTATGGTCTTCGCCGGCCGCGCCAAAGTCGCCTTCCGCAATACCCGCGCCCGCAACGCCCTTATGATCGGCGACCTGGCGGAAAACCTCAGCGGCATCCGCGTCATCCAAGCCTTCGCCAATGAAGATATCACCTCGGTGAGATTCGACGAGGTCAATCAAGCCAATCGCGATGCCCACGTCGAAGCGATGTCCCTGTCCTTCATATTCCTGCCGACGGTCGAGTTCCTCAGCATCGTCGCCACCGGCATCGTCCTGCTCTTCGGCGGCTTGAGCGTCGCCCAGGGCAACCTGACGCTGGGAACGGTTATCGCCTTCCTCGCTTACGTCAATCGCTTCTTCCTGCCCGTGCAAGAGCTCAGCCAGCTCTACGCCACCATGCAGACGGCTATGGCGGGCGGCGAACGCGTCATCAACCTGCTCAACACCGAGCCCGAAATCAAAGATCGCCCCGATGCGACCGACATGCCGCCGATACAGGGGCGCATCGAATTCCGCGATGTGCAATTCGGCTACAGCGAGAATCTGCCCGTCCTGCGCGATATCAACCTGGATATTCCGGCCGGCACGATGGTGGCTCTCGTCGGACCGACCGGCGCCGGCAAGACCTCCATCGCCAACCTGATCGCCCGCTTTTACGATGTCAGCGACGGCGCCTTGCTGATCGACGGCATTGATATCCGAGAGGTGAAACAGCGCTCAATGCGCCAGCAGATGGCGCTCGTCTCCCAAGACCCCTTCATCTTCGCCGGCACCATCGCCGATAACATCCGCTTCGGGGTACCAGAAGCGAGCATGCAAGAAGTCATCGCCGCCGGCGAATTGGCCAACGTCGCCGAATTCGTGCGCGATCTGCCCCTCGGTTACGAGACCGAAATCTATGAAGACGGCGCCAATCTCTCGGTCGGGCAGCGCCAACTCATCTCCATCGCCCGCGCCATCCTGGCCGATCCGCGCATCCTCATCATGGACGAAGCCACATCCAGCGTCGATATGGTCACCGAAGCGCTCATCCAGGACGCTCTCGCCAAGCTGCTCTCCGAGCGCAGCGCCATCGTCATCGCCCACCGCCTCAGCACCATCGTCAGCGCCGACCTCATCTGCGTCGTCGACGACGGACGCATCTGCGAGATGGGCGCGCACCCCGACCTGCTCGCCCGCCGCGGCCTCTACGCCGAACTCTACGACCGCCAATTCGTCGACTTGGCCGACTGAGATCTGGCGCGTCTGTCAGAGCTGCGCCGACTTCCCTCACCTATCGTATTCCAGGGCGAGCAGGAAGAGCCGCTTCAGCCTCTGATTGCGCATGCTGGATCCCTCAAAGTGCTGCATCAGGCGATGCTTCATATCAGCAATGAGCTCGGCGTACTGCGGATCCTGAACCAGATTGTTCATTTCAAAGGGGTCGTCCTGCAGGTCATACAGCTCGTTCATATCATGAATCGAGAAGACATACTTGTAGCGATCCTGCAGAATCATGCGTTGAGGAAACAGGTAGCTATGCCCCATGTGCTCGCAGATGAGCTCATCGGACCAATCGGCATAATCCGGCGTTTGGCACAGTGGCAGTACGCTGCGGCTGTGCATGTGATCGGGCACGGCGACGCCGGCCGCGTCCAGAATGGTGGCGGTTGCGTCCATATTGGAAACAAGCTGATCGGTCCGCTGGCCCCCTTCAATCGCGGCTGGCCAGCGAATCGCCATGGGCACACGTACCACCTCCTCGATAAACGTCGAGGACTTGTCCCACAATCCGCCATGACTGGCGACTGCATCACCATGATCGGCCAGCCAGATCACGATCGTATTGTCCGCCAGCGACAACTCATCGAGTGTATCGAGCACGTTTCCGATGGCGGCGTCCGTCTGGTAACCTTGCGCGTAGCAGCGAGCGAGGATCTCTTGCCAAGTGGACCATTCGGGAAAGGCGGCGGCGCTGCCATGAGAAATTTCACGGTGGTAGAGATGGCGGAAGGGACGCCCGGCGAGGTCGTCGCGGAAGCTGGGGTATTCGGGAATCGCGGCCGGGTCAACCATGTCGGCGTATTCGGTCGACGGGTAATAGGGCTGGTGCGGTCCCCAAAGGCTGACGACCAGGCTGAACGGCTGATCTTCAGCGGCGAATTCGCGCAGCTTCTCGCAGGCGAGGTGGGCGACGAACTGCTCTTCATGCGCTTCCGGCGGACCGGCAAGCACCCCCGAACCGTTCATGAACTTCCAGGGGGATGGATCGTGCAAGACGATTTCCTGCCCCCGCCACTCCGGATAATTGATGTTGTATTCGATCAGGGCGCGGGCGTCGCCGAATCCCCGTTCCTCGGCATAAGACTTGTAGGCGTCGGACATGTAGATCTTGCCGTAGTCGGGCAAGCTCCAGCCTTCAATGCCGTAGTCGATGGGCAGGCGCTCGCGGCCGCAGTGCCATTGCGGTATCCCGCCTGCGACAAGTAGTGGCTGT
>JAPOYS010000058.1 GCA_026706455.1 Chloroflexota bacterium
CATACCATGTCGCCCGAAACCACAAGTCGCAGCGGCAGCGGGCGACCAGATTGGTCGCCCCTACAAAGCTCGACTTTTTTGCATGACTTACTTGCATTTTCTGAGAACGCAGAGAACACAGAGAAAGCCCAATCGATTGTTTCTATTTTTCGGGTGTTTCAGCGCCGCGCGTAGACACAGCGGGTCAACCGCCCCTACAATTCGCAAAATAGCAAGATTGCAATCGTTTACTTGAAGCGGCTGAAGGGATATTACATTGAAACCTGACGGAGTGCTTACCACACACGACGGACGAGACGCCCTCGCCCGCCGCGCGCAATCGCTCTTCATCGTCATCGGGCTGGTTGTCGCCGGCTATTTGAGTTATCTCAAGCTTGCCCAGGCGCCGGCCGTCTGCGTCGAATCCGGTCCCTTCAATTGCAACGTCGTGCTCAACAGCCAATACTCCGAGCTGGCCGGCGTGCCCATCGCCTATCTGGGCTTGGCTGTATACGCCGCAATCGGAGCCATTCAACTGCTCGAGACGCGCGTCGCCTTCCTGCGCGAATGGGCGCGGCTGGTCACCTTCGGCATCGGGCTATTCGCCTGGCTCTTTTCAATGTGGCTGGTATATGTGCAGGTCGCGCTGCTGGAGGCGCTTTGCCCCTGGTGCCTGACTCACGAGACCAACTTCACGATCCTCTTCGCGCTGATTTGCTACCGCCTCTACCGCGAGACAAGCAACGCGGCATAGAAACAAAAGCGGGGCGCCTCTCCGACGCCCCGCTCAGATTCGTCTCGCGATTCTTTCAAGTCTGCGTGCCGCGCAGCGTTCGCGCCAAAATCTCTTCCTGCTTTTCACGGTGATTGGAACGCGATCGTTGCTGGTGATTGCCCTGCGCTACTGGCGCCGCTTCACTCTGCATCGCCCGGCGGAAAGCCTGCGCCATCGACGTGGGCGCCTCCTCCTCGTCCTCATCCGCGTCGCTGATGAGAGCGTCTTCCGGCGCTGACTTCATCGTCAGGTCGATTTGGCGCGAGCGTCCATTCTTCTTGACGACGCGCACCTCAACCTCTTGCCCGACTTCGGCAACATCGCTGGGCGTCCGCACGTAATTGTCCGACATCTCCGAAATATGCACCATGCCGGGGCGCTCGGCGCCAAAATCCACAAATACACCGAAATCTTCCACGCGCACGACCGTGCCCGTGTAGGTTCTGCCTTGTCGTATCGTCCCCCAAGGCACCAGCGGCGGGCGCTCCAGCGACAGAGCGACATAACCGTCGCGCCGCGTCTTGTACACGTAAGCTTTGATCTCGCTGCCCAGCTGCGCCTGGTTTTCGCTTCCGCGCCCTTCAATCTGCGCCAGCTGGGACACATGCAGCAGCGCGTCCCGCCCAGTTCCAATATCGACTAAGGCGCCGTAAATGCCAATGTGTCTGACCGTGCCGCTGATTTCCGCCCCAACCATGAGAGCTTGCCCGTCTGCTGCCATCTTGCCCCTGCTCCTTCAAAACCAACTTCGGAGACGAATCCGCGCCCGCTCTAACCCGTCGGACAGACCGCCTCATCGCCGACGCCGCTGCCGACATAATCGAACTCTTCGCCGCTCACATACATCGATAAAGGCTGGAAACCCTTCCAGTAATTCAACTGCGCGCAAGTAAGCAATTGCTCCATTTCAGCATCAGCCATGTACATTACGCCGATGATCTTGTTATGGACCGACACCTCTCCTTGCCCGCCACCCTCGACGAAGGAATAAATTACCAGCGGCAGTTCTGGATACACCAGCACCACATAAGCCTGCTCGTCGCTGACCTGGTGTCCGCCGGCATAGGTCGGTTCGCCATATTTGTCATAGACGGGTCCATAGGTCATCAAAGGCGCGACCTGCAGCAAGAACGAGCTGATCGTCTCTCCGTCGCGGCTGATTACCTGGCAGCAGCCGGGGTTCTCGCCTTCAGCGAAGGTGAATACGCGGCCCGGGTTGTCGCCTTCCGCTTCCGATTCTTCCGCGATTTTGAAGCGCGCATCGCCGTCAATAATCAGCTTGGCGTCGCGATAGCTGGTTTCGCCGGGCGTGATGCCATTCCAGCACGGCGCCTCACAGGGCTCGCCACTCAGCAAGCTGGTATCTTGCAGCTTGGCATCGTCGAGGAGATTGATATTGGGGGCGCAGGCAACCAAAGCCAAGGCAGCGAGTATGGCTAGCGCGCAATACAGGCATCGATTCATGCAGTTTCGCTTTCGCAGGGAACTGGGTGACAATAAAGACGCATCATATCAGAGTGCATTCGCTTTGTACAGTACAGTCGCGCCCTCGTTTAGCCGGGCGCGCCATTCTTGGTCAGGGTCAACGAATAGATGCCCATCGTGCCGCCGTACTGGTTGGCGTAACGTGTGGCGATAATGGTGAAGGGACCGTTTTCCGTCAGCACATAACCACTGATCAGCGAATCGGTCGTACGGCCCGCCGCGCCCGCGAGCGCTGGACCGGCATCGTCATTAGCCGCGATTTGCCGGTCGCCCGGGCTGATCAGATATAGATTCGTGTCCAATGTTTGCGTCGCCGCCGCCATGCTTATCGTCACCAATTCGCCAGCAACGCCATCAAAGCGGTACACATCGAATGTATTCTCGACGCTGATGACGCCGGTAACCGTCTGTCCGCTCTCAATCGTCGGCGCGTCAAAAGCCTCGGCTTGATAGGCCAAGGTGCTGCTGCCGGCGTCGATGAAGCCGGCCTCGCCAACGCTGGTCGCGCCTGAGGGCTGCACCGTGAAGTTGGTCACGTAGCGCTGCCCGATCAGCGGGAATTGGCGGGCGTCAGCGATCACTTGACCATTGACCTCAATCAGCAGCGTGAAATCAACGGGAGGCGGCAAATCGGAACAGGCGTTCTGATACCAGACTTCCACTTCATAAGCGCCCGGGCGCATCGTCCCGGGTGGCCAGTAAATGTAGGAAACGGGCGCGCCTGTCGCCGCCGGCACGCAATTCACATTGCCGGCTTCCTGCAAGATGCCGCCGCTTGCCACTATCGGATTGTCATCGAAGACCGATGCGCCGGCCGGGTCGCGCACCAGCAGCTGCAGATCCGCGCTCGTGCTCCAATAGAGGCTGACTTCGATATCGCCTTGCGGCAGGTTCAGGCTGGTCAATTGTCCAGCGACATCGTTGCTGGGCCCGCTCAATGTGAGCTGGAACTGGCCTTCGGTGCCGCCGATTTCTTTGGCGTAGCGCGTGGCGATGATCGTATACGCGCCGCTGCTCAACAGGCGCGCGTTGGCGATTAGCGAATCGGTCGTCCCGGCGACGGCATCGTCATTGACGTTGACCACCCGGCCCGACGGATCGAGAATCTGCAGGAGCGTGTCCAGGCTGGGGCCGATGGCCTGCATCTCGACTGTAATCAGCTCATCAGCGGCGCCGACAAAGGAATAAGCAAGGAAGGGCTGCTCATTGCTGATTTCGCCTAGCACCGGCACATCGCGCGCGATTGCCGTGGCGGCCGCGCCCGATTCATATCCGCTCGGCAGCAGCGTCAAGCTCGCGTCAGGATACGCTCCGCCGTCACTGAGCGCTGCGCTGCCGTCCGCGGCTAGGTCAAAGCGCGTCACATAGACGCTCCTTTGCCCGGCGCTGCTGGGCGGCAGCAAATCCTGCAAGCGCCCGGCCGACTGGCCGTCAACCGTGACCTCCAACTGGAAGGGCACCGTCCCCGTCAGCGCATCACAGGCTTGCTCATAATAGATTATCACCTCGTAGCTACCCGTCGAGAGGAAGCCGGGCTGCCAGACGGCGCTCTCTTCGGGCGCGCCGCTGATCACTTGGCAGAGCCCGTTGGCGTCAAAGCCGAACACGCCGCCATTGTCAGTCGTTCTCGAATTCCAGTGCAGAGCCTCTCCGGTAGGGTCGCGCACTTCCAAATTCAAATCGGCCGCGCCGCTCCAATTCAGCCGCGCCTCAATGCCCGCGCCCAGAAGGATAAGTTCCGGATCCGTCGTCGATACGGTCGTCACTTGCGCCGCGCCATCAGCTATTCCGCTCACAACCAGATTTAAGGTCAGCTCAAATGTCGTCTCCGCCGCGCTCTCCCCAGGCGCGTAATATATGAACGCGCTGAATCGGCCGCCGCTGCTCAACAGGATATTGCTCGCCGCGACTGAGCCGGCGTTCGCCGAATCGGCCGCCTGCGCGATTGTGTTGCCGTTGATGTCGCTGATCAGCAGCGCGAGGGCTCCGCCATTCACGTTGTCGATTGAGACGCTGGCTGTCGAATTGGCGCCGGCGTCAAAGACATACGTCGTCGCGGGCTGCGCCGGACTGAGCGCGCCAGCAACTGTCGAGCCCGGCGTCAGAACATTGCCAGCCTCTTGCGCTAAGGCTGGGGACAGGACGAGAGTCAAAAACGCGATCGCCGATCCAAGTAGCCATCCCAACCGTTTCCGTCCATTCACTCTAGACTCGGACATACTGCCAGTCCCTCCGCGCTTTTGGCGCATCTTTTACGCCGTGAATCGAAGTGTAACGGATTCTCCATACGCTTGCCAGACTAACACCCTTCGCGAAGCCAGCGTCTTCTCCGACGCCATTGCCTTCTGGCCGCGCTTTGGTTTGACTGTAGACAGCGAGCGCGTCACATCGAGCGAAAGGCGACGGTCATGTCAAATGCAACTTTAGCACACTTCAAGCTTAAACCATCCTCTACGATTCGCAAACGCCCGCCGCTCGCCCTACACAGCGACAGAAAGCGCGGCGCGCTGTTTCCATGGGCGGGATCGACGGCTTCCAACTTTGCGCGCCTGCTCTTGACGGCGCTGATCCTTCTGCTGACGGCTTCCGCGCAGGCGCAACGGCCGGCGGCTACCCATATCGTCCGGCCCGGTGAGACGCTGGGATTGATCGCGGGGCGGTATGGGCTGGACATCCCGACCTTGGCGTCGGCTAACGGGATACGCAACGCCCACCTAATCTACACTTGGCAATCTCTGACGATTCCCGCCGACAGCGCCGCCCAATCCGCGGCGCCGCCCATACGCGAGATTTATGTCGTAAATCACGGCGATACGCTGGGCAGCATCGCCGAAGCCTACGGCCTGAGCGTGTATGAGTTACAGGCGGCCAACAACATCGGCACATGGATGATCCATGTCGGGCAAGAGCTGAAGATTCCCGCCGGTGGCGCGCCGCCAGCAGCCGGAAATTCGCAGTCCGCCTCGCAGACTCAGACTGTCGCGGAAGCATCCCGCCTGCAGAGCGCGTCGCCCGCTCAGAATCCAAACACGCACACTGTTCAGCGAGGCGAAACGCTCTTCCGCATCGCCAGGCGCTACGGCATATCGGTAGCCAGCCTCATTCGCATCAATGGCATTGAGGACCCAACGCGCATTCACGCCGGCAATCAATTGCAGCTCGCTTCAGGGCCGGCAAGCTCGCCGGCGGCAGCTCCGAATGCCATCGCCAGCCAGGCGCCCGCGCAAGCCTCCGCGGCGCCCCCGGCTCCAGCGCCCCCTCGCCAAAGCAACCACGAACGTTATGTTGTGAGGAGAGGCGATTTTCTCACTCAGCTCGGCATCAATTTGAATACGAGTTGGATTGCGCTGGCGAAGCTGAACAATCTAGCTGATCCGAACAATCTGCATGTGGGCGCTACGCTGTTGATCCCCCAGCGCGAAGATGTAGAGCGCTACGATCCGAAATACGCCGCCTGGAGGTATTTCGACATGATTGCAAACCAGCCCGGCCCGCGCATAGGCTCGGGGCGCGAGATCGTCATCGTGCTCGGCACCCAGTCAGCTTACGCCTACGAAAACGGCGTATTGCAGAAGGCGGCGCGGGTGTCGGCTGGCAAAAAAGCGACGCCGACAATCGAAGGCGACCACAAGATCTGGCTGAAACGGCGCAGCCAAACGATGTCGGGTCCTGGCTATTCGCTCGACAATGTGGAATGGGTGATGTATTTCTACCGGGACTACGCCATACACGGCGCTTGGTGGCACATGAATTTCGGCACGCCAATGAGCCATGGCTGCGTCAATTTGACGAATGCCGATGCCCAGTGGTTCTATAACTTCGCCTCCGTTGGCACGCCCGTGTACGTCCGAAGCTAAACCTTCCCCTTCACGCCGTCGAGCCCTAATTCGGCGGCGTGGTCTTGCATCGCCTTCAGCACCAGAGGGATGTGAAACTCCCAAACATCGACGCCCAGAACTTCACAGCCATCAATCACATCCTGCCGATTGACGCCGGCGGCGAAAGCCTTGTCCTTCCATTTCTTGCGGATGCTGCGCACCTTGACATCGCGGATGTCTTTGCTCGGTCGCACCAGCGCCACCGCCGTGATTAAGCCCGTCAACTCATCCACGGCGTACAGCGCCTTGTCGCGGGTGGTCATGCGGTCATGCGCCGCCAGCGGACCGTGGCTCAAGATCGTGCGGATGTCTTCTTCGCCCAAGCCGCGCTCGCGCAGTATCGGCGCGCCATCCATCGGATGCTGCTCCAGTGAAGGATGGACCTCCCAGTCGAAGTCGTGCAGCAAACCGACCAAACCCCAGGCCTCCGGGTCTTCGCCATAGTGTTCGGCGTAGGCGCGCATGGCGAATTCCACCGCCAGCATGTGCTTTCGCAGCGAGTCGGATTGAACGAATTCACAAACGATCTCGTATGCTGTTTGTCTGTCCAATGTCACAGTCCCTCCATGATTGCGCCGCGCCGCGGGCCTCTTGCCGCAGCGCATGGCGATCCTGCAAATGAATCACGAACAAATAACACATTTTCGCCAATCATTCAACGAATCAATCTCATGACACAGGGCAATCGCTTCAAATTTGAGACAATAGTTGCAATAAGAAAGAATCATCAAGAGCGGCGCGATAGCGTTTTTGCCTCAAGCTGCCCTTTGATGGCTCTTTTTTGAGGATATTAAGGGCGATGTTGCGCAAGGCAATAAGATTTTGGGCGCTATCGCCTTTGCGTGTTCGCATCTGGTCTTCTTGGAAAGTTACATCCATCACCCATGCAAGCTGTTTTCGATGCTCCAATGCTGTCGGGCAGCATGTAGCAAGGTCTTGGCGCTTGCTGCCAAAGAACTGATGTAACAAGCGCTTTTTCGCTCAATCCTGCCAGCGATTCGGCGCTCACGCTGGACCCGAACAATAGCGCTTATATCGGCCCAGCCCTCATAATGCCGGGTATATTCAAAGGCTAGCTGTATTGTATCGTGTTATCATGGTATTATCTCGAAGTGCGATAAGGAAGCATTAT
>JAPOYS010000039.1 GCA_026706455.1 Chloroflexota bacterium
GCACCTGGCCTATGACGCATACCTCATCCATTACCTGTATCCATCAAATTAGACACTCCCGCTGGATCCGTCGAGTTGACGCCTGCCAAGCGTTGCGCTACAAATGGACGGATTCAGATTCCATCTGGGGACGGACGGCAAATGAATTTAGACCGCGATGCTCTGCAAAAGAAAGTACATGAACTCTACGCCCGTGAACACGCCGAGTTGGGTGAACGCGGCACGCTTGAACATCTTGAGCGCGGAGATCAATGGAAGCTGGCGAATACATTGAGCGCGGGCGGGGTTCTCGTCTTTCCCCATGCCGGCGTCCATGACTGCGGTTATCAGATTGCCGCCTGCGTACAGGCCGCGCTCGACAGCGGGGCGGACAAGGTCGTGGTCATCAGCGTCCTCCATGCCTTCACGCCGACGATGGAAAAGGCGCGCGTCGCCGTCGCCGCCGGAGAAGACCCAGCGCAATTCGAATTCTGGGGCATCCAGGGACCGGGGATCGAGGGGCGCGAAGAATGGAGGGGCGATCATGCCTTGATCAGTTGGCGCCACTTCTGGCGCGCGGAGTTGAAGCGGCGCGCTATCGACGAGCGGGCGGCGCCGACGGTCTATGAGCGCTATCCCTACCTGGCTGGCGGGCGGCCCGGCGATCTGCCCGGCATCGACGAGCTGGCTAGGCTGATGGCAGGCGCGGCCGTCGTTTCGACTGCCGATCCATTTCATCATGGCATCGGCTACGGAGACGCGCCGGAAGACAGTTTTGATCACGATGCGGCTGGCTGGGCGCGCGCCAAAGCGGTAATTGAAGACGGAATGCGCCTATTGGAAGCAGGCGACTACTGGGGCTACAACGAGCATTGCGTCGAAGCGAAAAGCGATGCGCGCGACAGCGGGCAGGTTGTTCGTTATCTCCGCGGCGGCATGACCGGCGAAATCCTGGATATGAGCTTTACGGACGCTTCCGCGCTCTACGATCAACCCAAGCCGACCTGGGTAGCCGGCGCTTTGATCGAGTGGAAGCTCAGCCAGTAGCGCGGGCCAGGCTCCGCGACCCTAGGAATCGGAAATGCGATCGCCGTCCAGTTGGCTCTCGAGCCGCTTGAGGGCTTCTTGCAGCTTCTGCTGGCGCAGGCTTTGCGTCAGATCGCCGCGCGTCCTTTCGAGCACGCCGCGCACCACATCAGTCTGGCGGCGCAAGCCATGCGTCAGCGCGTCGGGGAAATCGAATGTGACCAGTTGGTCGTAGATGTCGTCCATTGCCTGCAGCAGGCGCTCGGCTTCGGCGCTGTGCCCGTCCTCGCGCCGCATGACATCCAGGATGAAACGGCGAAGTTCCGTGGCGGCTTCGCCCAAGCCTTTGAGGTAGGTCGCGCTTTCCATGTCGAGGTCACTGGCCGCTGGCAAGGACTGCTGGCCGATGATCGCGCGCGTGATGTGCGCTTCGGCGACCTCTTTCAGCGCGTCCTGCGTGTAACCTGTGTGGTAGAGAGCGGGATACTCGCTAACTACCGCCTTCAGTTCGGCGGCGCCGGAATCGACATCGCTGAGCTTGGCATCGGCGCCGTCCCAATCGCGGCGATGGATCGCGCGGATACATTCGGAGCAGTGTCGGATGAGCTGCCGCGAGAGCACGATGGCGCGGTCGCGGGCGGCATTGCGCCGCTCAAGATCTTCGCGCAAGTCCTGACATATCTCGCTCAATCCAAGCATGGCTGCTCTACCCTCCGTGTTGCCCTCATCGTTGCCTAATCGGCGTCTGCCAATGTCCCCATTATAACGAACGACGTAGGGATACGGTAAACGGTAGAGCCCGTGTCATATTGTCACATTGACCTGCCCGCGGGCGGCAGCTTGGTTTATCCTACTCGCAGCGATCTTAGGCGATGTGACGAGGAAGCATGCGATGCCGACTTACCTGTACCGAATTCAGCCCGTACGCCCCGAGATGCTTTCCGAAGGCGCGACGCCCGAAGAAGCGCGCATCACGTGCGAACACTTTGACTATCTCAAGCGTTTGCTGGATCAGGGCGTCTTGATATTGGCCGGGCGCACGCTGAATGAAGACTGCTCGGCCTTTGGCATTGGCATCTTCAACGCTCGCGATGACGCGCATATGCGCCAACTCGTTCGCGCTGATCCCGGTGTGGCGCAGAAGCTGTTCCGCGCCGAATGGCATCCCTTTCGCATCGCCCTGCGCGCGCCGGCAAACATAGAAGAGGACTAACAGATGTTGGATTCGTCGCCTAGACATATCGTCGCGGCCAGCGCGCTGATCCGAAACGCGAAAGGCGAGGTCGCGCTTGTGCGAACCGAGCGGCGAGGCTGGGAGCTGCCGGGCGGCCAAGTTGAATTGGGCGAGTCCTTGATCGCCGGCCTCGAGCGCGAAATCTACGAGGAGTGCGGCCTTCATGTCGAGATTGAGCGGCTGCTCCAGGTGCGAAGCAATCTCAGTTCGTCGATTGTCATCTTCTGTTTTCAGGCGACTTACGTCGGCGGCGACTTACGCGGCAGCGCGGAGACGCCGGAGGTCCGCTGGGCAGATCCGCAGGCGGCGCAGGATCTTATCACTCATCCGGCGCTAAGACGGAGCTTTAGCGAAATGCTGGCAAACGACAACGGCTTACAGTATCAGGCCTACCGGACCAGCCCTTTTGAGCTGGTGGAGACGCGCGCCCTTTAGAGAAGCGGCTGGCGAGATGGCAGGCCCGCCTTGCGCGGGTATTTGCGCGGCGTCGGCTTCACTTTGTCGATGGCGATGAGATAGCGCGGGTTGTCCAGCGTCGGCAGCCTCACCTCCTCGATGGCGAAGAGTTCACCGCCCAAAACGTCAATCGCATGCGCGGCCGCATTGCATTCATCAAAGGCTGAGCTTCCCTTGAAGGCGATGACCTGCCCGCCAGTTTTCGCGAGCGGCAGCGTGTATTCGGCCACAACGGGCATTCGTCCCAGCGCGCGGGCGACCACGATGTCGTAAGCTTCTCGCTGGCGGCGGTCGCGCCCGGCGTCTTCAGCGCGGGCCTGCAAGACGCGGATGTTCTTAAGCCCAAGTTCGGCGCCGGCTTGAGCGATGAAGCGCAGCTTTTTCGCCCTTGAGTCCAGGAGCGTCACACGAAGCTGCGGGAAGGCGATCGCCAATGGCAAGCCCGGAAAGCCGGCGCCGGCGCCCACATCAATCAGGCGAAGCTGGTCAAAGTCCGAAACGGCCTGCGCCAAAGTCAGCGCGTCAAGGTAGTGCATGATCGCTATGTCCTGCGGATCGGTGATGGCGGTCAAATTCATCCGCTCATTCCATTCCAGCAGCAAGTCCGTCAGGCGATCAAAGCTGCGCGCCTGCGCGACAGTCAACTCTATGCCGAGCGCCGACAAGGCGTATTCTTTGAGTGTGGGCACGCGCGTCAGCCAGGTCCGCGGCCGCCAAAGGGATCCATGCGCAAAGGGCCGGTCACGAGACCTTCGTTCTTTTAGGAATAGGCTTTCAAGGGATAACTCGGATTCTCCGGCATGATATGTATCCCGTAGGGATTCTTCTGAATCTCGAAATGGCAGCCGCTGTCCATCCGTTCGTTCTCGGTGCCGGGCCCGAAATCTTCGTAGCCATCCGTGATCGCGTTTGTCCATGTTAAGGCGAAGCGGATGTCGTAGCCGCCCGGCGTCCATTTATCGCCCAGATTGACCGTGTAGAAAACCCACCAGTTTGCGCTGTCGGGCATCCGCTTGATATTGCTCACCCGCACGAGAGGAAAGGCTTGATTGTTCAGCGTCACGCTGTATTGCGCGTTGTCGATATGCTCGCGCACTTGATGGGCGGTCTTGGCGAACCATGACCAGAAGACTCGGATTTCATCCGTATCGTACAGGACGCCCGGATCAGCGCCTGCCACATCTTGGCATTCGGCAAAGATCAGACCGGGGTTGGCAGTGCGCGCATTTGCGTCCGTCTGGCTGGGCCGCGCGCCGATATGCACGAATTGCTCCGGCGGCCGCGAGTACACCGGATTCAGCAGCCCGCCGTCCGGCGTGAATACGCCCGCAGAGGATAGGAGCCGGGGGCCCGCCAGGACTGGCTCGTCTTCGATCAGCGCAGCGCCCGGTTCCTCGCAGTCGCTGAGAAGGTCGTCCGACGGCTGCTGGAAGATTGTGCTTTCGGGGTTTTCTTCCTGCCCGATGCGGATGACCACGCTGATGGGCGTGCCGCGCGCCCGCGTCTGCCCATTGAGCCAATAGGTTACTTGGCTCACCGCGTATTCGCCCTCGACGTTGACGCGCCGCAATTCGGTGATGGCTTCGCCCAAGCCGCCATATTGGTCGAAGGCTTGATAATACAAGTCGTAACCGGCCTGCATGATGCCGTTGAAATCCATAACCATACGGTCTTCGCAGGCGCTGTAGAACCAATTGACCGTCGACGTGTAGCCGCTGTCGTCTTGCGCTCCGACCGTGATTGCCGTGGTCAAGAGCAGAATCAGGCTAAGAAGAATTGTCTGTTTAGGCATGAGAACTTATTCCTGTCTAAGTTGTGCTGGACAGCCAATTGACTTTATTCTACCGCAAGTGGGCAAATTTCTCAGCCCTTCTATGTCTAGGGTGGCGGCGAATCACTGTACGCCTTCTGCCGTCCTGCTCTACAATGAACGCTATAACCAGGCGGAATGGACTTGGGTCGATGGAATACGAGGGCATGAAAACCATCTGCGTCTTGCAAGGCGATCAGACGGGCCAGGAGCTGCTGGACGAAGCGCTGCGCGTGCTGGATCCGAGCGTGATTCGCCTGCGCAATCTGGCCTTCGAGACCTTCGATCTGTCGCTGGAGAATCGTAGACGAACAAAGAATGATGTAGTGCGCGAGGCGGCGGCGCGCATGCTGGAAACCGGCCTCGGCATCAAGGCGGCGACGATAACGCCCGGCGACCCGGATGATGTCGGCAGCCCAAACGCGTTGCTGCGCGAATTGGTGGACGGCAGCGTGATCCTGCGCACGGGCCGGCGGATCCCATCGGTCATGCCATTGGCGGGCGTGCATGCGCCGATTGCTGTTGTCCGCATGGCGGTCGAGGGCGCCTACGCAGCCGAGGAATGGCGCGAGGGCGACGGGCTTGATGAAGTGGCTTACAACAAGCGCCATATCACACGCCGGACCTGTCGCGCCGTTGCCGAGTTCACTTTCCGCTACGCCGCCGCGCATCACGCCACCGTCTTCGGGGGACCCAAGTACACGGTCAGCCCAATATACGAAGGCATGTTCAAAGAGGAGCTGGATCGCGCAGCCGCCAATCACAGGAGCGTCCGCTACAACCCGCAGTTGATTGACGCGACCTATGCGCTGCTGTTGGAGACGCATGGCGAAGCTTTGGTAATTCCCGCCCTGAATCGCGACGGCGACAACTTGAGCGATTTGGTCATCAAGATGTTTGGCACGATCGCTGGCGCGGAATCGGTCGTCTTCGGATTCGACGACGACTTTCATGTCAAGATTGCGCTGACGGAAGCGCCGCACGGCACGGCGCCCAGCCTTCAGGGCAAGAATATAGCCAACCCGATGGCGATGATCCTGGCTTGCGGCGCCTTGCTTCGCTATATCGACGGCAAGGAGGCGGCCCTCGCCAGCCGCGCCATTTATGAGTCAGCCTTGGAGTCGGTTTACAACGGAGTCAAGACGCCGGATCTGGGCGGGCAAGCCAGCACGAGCGAGTTCGTAGACGAAGTGATACGCGAGGCGCGCGGCAAGTTGGATGTATGGGATGCCCTGGGCGACTAGCGCATTCACGGAGGCGACTCGGCTTGGACGACAACCTGGATCGTGATGTGACAGAACTCTGGTCGACGCTCTTTGACATAGTCAGCGACGGCGAGAAACGGTTGGCCAGCCATTTTGAAGCGCATCAACTTACGCCGCCCCAGTTTTACGTTCTGAAGACCCTATCAGAGAATGAAGGCGAATGCCGCATAGGCGATATCGCGCGCGATCATCACTTGACGAGCGCCACGATGACGGGCTTGGTCAAGCGCCTGGAAGCGATGGATCCGCCCCTCGTGCGGCGCCGGCGCAATCGGCGTGACGGCCGCTCGGTTGACGTCATCCTGACCGCGGCGGGCCAGGAGCGCTTCGTGTCGGTGCAACGCGCCTTGATGGATCAATTGCGGGCGGTATTCGGCCTCCTGCCTGATGCCGAACGGCGCGACATTATCGCCAAAGTCCGCCAGTATTTCAGCGTCTTTTCTCAGCAATTTCCGCTGGATCGCCTGCCATAGCCGGGCATCGAAACAAGCCAATTGCCGCGTAAGAGCGCGAAATTGCCGGGCCCGCGCGCGAGACGCTCGCCGGCTTCAGCTCCCGCAATCACCGCGGGTGTAGACGAAGCGGCCGCTGATCCAGCCCTCGCGCCCCCAAAGGCGGACTCTGAAATAACCGTAGCGCGTCTCGCTGGCGGGCAGCCACTTCCTAATGGAAGTCACGCTGATGACCTCGCCGCCGGGCGGGCTCTGGCGGAACTTCAAATCGGCCCAGGGCCGCACCTCGCAGCCGCTCAGCATCTGGCTGTAGGGCTGGCTGGGTTCGGCGGCGGCCGGTGGCGCGCCGCTTGCGCTCTGCGGCTGGCTCTGCTCTGGCTGGCTGGGCTGCTGTTGCGGCGGCGGACCCTCGCCGCGCAGGAGGACGACGGTGCCGGCCCGGTCAATAGTCGTACAGGTCATGCCATCGCGCTGATACGCTGGCAAATCAGAGAGCTGGCGCGGGGCGTAGGCGGCGTCCAGAAAGACGATGCGCCCCTGCTGCGCGAAGCAGACCTCGACGCCCGACGTAACATAGCTCCAGATGTCGATGGCGTCGAGAATGCCCCGCTCGATGAGATCGGCGCGGCCCACGCCGGCGGGACCAACCCGCTGCCCCTGGGCGCCATCGACCCAGTTGCTGACTTGGATGCCCGGCGGCAAGCTGCGCAGGGTTTGCGGGATGGGCGTCGGCGTCGCGGGGATGGGCGTGGGGGTGGCGTCGGGCTCGCGCTTGGATTTCGCGGGCGGGCGGCCGCGGTCCGCTGCGGGCGGGGCTGGCAAGGTGTTGACATAAAGGACAGCCGTACCGGAATGCCCATGCTCGTTTACGGCGCGGACGGATACAGTGTGCCGCGCATTGGGGTGAAGACCGGTGTAGGTGTAACTGGCCACATCGCCGATATCGGT
>JAPOYS010000120.1 GCA_026706455.1 Chloroflexota bacterium
CGATTCAATCTTTCGCAACGACGGCGACGCGTGATATACTCGCCGCGACGCCGACTGTCAGCGGAATCAGCAGCCAATGCCAGTTTTTATTTCTGATCAAGCGACTTCACCACGGAATGCGGGCGCTGGTCGCTTCGCCGGGCGCGGGCAGCTATCCGGCCGCGAGGCGCGCGCCAAGCTCTGGCTGCGCATCCGCCGCAACTGGCAGCTCTATGTGTTGCTGATCTTGCCGCTCGTATGGCTGGTCGTATTCCGCTACGCCCCGATGTATGGCGCCCAGATCGCTTTCCGGCAGTACTCGCCGGCCTTCGGCATTGAGGGCAGCCCCTGGGTCGGCTTGGCCAGTTTCGAGCGCTTCTTCAATTCTCCCAAGTTTGAGCCGGTCATCATCAATACCTTGGTCATTAGCTTTTATTCGCTGATCGCCGGCTTCCCGATACCCATTATCCTGGCTCTAAGCCTGAACCAGGTGCGGACCCGCCTGTTTCGCAGCAGTGTGCAGATGATTACCTTCGCGCCGTATTTCATCTCGACGGTGGTCATCGTCGGCATGTTGTTCCAATTCCTGCATCCGCGCGTTGGTTTCACCGCGGTCTTGGCTAATGCCCTCAGCGTGAACGCGCCGAATTGGATGGGGGATCCGGGCGCCTTCCGCCACATCTTCGTATGGTCCGGGATATGGCAAAACATGGGCTTCTCCGCCGTCATCTATCTCGCGGTGCTTTCCACCGTAGATCCGGCTTTGCACGAGGCGGCCGTCGTGGATGGCGCGAGCCGCTTGCAGCGCATCCGCTACATCGACATTCCCGGTCTGGCGCCCACAGCCATGGTATTGCTGGTTCTGTCCACTGGTCAAGTGCTCGAAGTCGCCTTTGAAAAGATCTACTTGATGCAGACGCCGCTCAACCTCGGCGTTTCAGAAGTCATCAATACCTATGTCTACAAGGTCGGGTTGTTATCGCCGATATTGGATTTCTCCTATTCGACGGCGATCGGCTTGTTGCAGGGTTTGGTCGGCTTGGCATTGATAGTCGCCGTCAACAATTGGGCGCGGCGCATGACCCAGAGCGGCGTCTGGTAAGGGACAGGAATGGCGAGATGACTGCGCTGCCGAGCTACGACAGCAATATCAACAAGGTCAACGAATCGGCCGTCGACCGCGTCTTCATGACGGGCAACACCGCCTTTCTGCTTGTCATTACTATCATAATTCTGCTGCCGCTGATTTTCATCGTCAGCGCGTCCTTCAGTTCACCGGAAGCGGTCATCGCGGGCCGGGTCACGCTCTGGCCAGTCGACTTCAGCCTGCAGGGCTACCAGACCATCTTTGAGCACAAAAAGGTATGGAATGGTTTCGCCAATTCGCTCTTCTATACGTTCTTTGGCACCTTGTTCAATGTGTCGATGACCGTCATCGCGGCTTATCCTCTCTCGCGGCAGGATCTGGTCGGGCGGCGCGTCATCACATTCGCCTTCATCTTCACCATGCTTTTCAGCGGCGGCTTGATCCCCACTTATATGGTGGTGCGCGACCTTGGCTTGCTCAATACGCGCTTGGCGATGATCCTGCCCACCGGCATCGGCATCTTCAATCTGCTAATCGCCATCACCTTCTTCCGCACGACCATCCCGCCCGAGCTGATTGAAGCGGCGCGCATCGATGGCGCCAACGACTTCCGCACCTTCGGCCGTATCATCCTGCCGCTGGCGCGCCCGATCATCGCGGTATTGGCGCTCTTCTACGCCGTCGATCACTGGAATACCTATTTCCGCGCGCTGATTTACCTGAAAGATCAAGAGCTTTTCCCGCTCCAGCTTGTCCTGCGCGAGATTCTGATTCAAAACTCGATTGACGCGTCGATGCTGATTGACGTCGAAGAACTGGTCGCGCGCGAAGGACTGCGCGATCTGCTCAAATATTCGCTGATTGTGGTGGCAAGCGTGCCAGTCTTGCTTATCTATCCCTTTGTGCAACGGCACTTCGTCAAGGGTATGATGATCGGCTCGGTGAAATAAACACGGGAGACACCGAAAGGAGTTCGGCTATCGACTAATGCAGTCCGCAAATCACGACCATCCAATTGCAATCGAAAGGAAGAATCATGAGTAAGAGAATAGGCTTGCTGGCGTTGCTGTTGCTTGTATTGGCGCTTCCGCTGACCGCAGTCGGGCAAGAAATGGTTTCGGGGCCCGGCGAATTCCCAATCGTCGAAGAGCCGATCACCCTCAACATCCTGATGCTGGGGCACGCGATTGTGGAAGAATTCCCCACCAATACCTTCACCGATTGGTACAGCGAGCGCACTGGCATCAATCTCAACTTTGATATCGCGCCGCCGAATGAATCGCAAGAAGTGCTCAACCTGACCATAGCCAGCGGCGACCTGCCGGATGTCATCGTCGGCTTCAACGTCGATCCCTCGAATCTGGCGCTCTACGGTCCGCAAGGACTATATCTGCCGCTCAACGCTCTGATTGAAGAGCATGGCCATTTCATTCACGAGGTCTTCGCCGGCTCGCCGCAAGTTCGCCCGCTGATCACCTCGCCCGACGGCGAAATCTATGGCTTGCCGCAGGTCAACGAATGCTATCACTGCTTCTACTCGCAGCGCGCCTGGATCAATTCGGATTGGCTGGCGAATGTCGGCATGGACGTCCCGCAGACGACCGAGGAGTTCGTTGATGTCCTAACCGCCTTCAAAGAACAAGACGCCAACGGCAATGGCGACCCCAACGACGAGATTCCACTGGCGGCGGCCACCACTGGCTGGAACGGCAATATCGACGGCTTCCTGCTAAATCCCTTCGTCTTGAGCGAATTCGCCGGGCAGAATCGCTTCGTCGAGCAGAACGACGGCGTCATCTCACAGACGGTCACCAGCGAAGGCTATCACGACGGCTTGAAATATCTGGCTCGCCTGTTCTCCGCCGGCCTCTTCGGCGAAGAGAGCTTCACCCAGCCGATGGATCAGATTAAGCAGCAGGTAGAAGGCGGCGACGCGCCCACCATCGGCGTCGTCATCTCCGGCGCCCATCCCAACTTCGCCAATATCGGCGGCGACCGCTGGATCAAATATGTCGCCGTGCCCTCGCTCGAAGGTCCCACCGGCTTGCGCCAGGCGCCCTTCAATCCCTGGGGCGTTGGCTCCGGGCAGTGCACGATCAGCAACCGGACCGAACACCCGGTGGCGGCGTTCAAGTGGTGCGATGGCTTGTACGAGCGCGAGACGACCCTGCGCTCCGTCTTCGGCATCCCCCAATGGGAAGCGGCTGAGGGCGAAGAGGGCCAGTGGAAATGGGCGGAAGAGGGCGAACCGGCGCTGGGCGGCGACGAATTCGAAGCGATCTGGCGCCGTCTCTCCACATTCGGCACGCTGCAAAACGTCCATTGGGCTCAGCGCGGACCCAGCTATCGTCCCAATCACTTGCGCTTGGGCGAGGTCCGCCGTGAAGATGCCGCCGGTTTGGAAGTCGTGCTGCTTGAAGAGACCCGCGTCGCCTACGAGCCCTACGCGCGCGCTATTGAAGATCTGATCCCGCCGCTGGCATTCACCCCGGCGCAGGCGGCTGAGGTCACCGAGCTGCGCTTGGGCATCAACGATTATGTGGCGCAGATGACGGCTGAATTCGTCCTCGGACGGCAGGACATTGACGCCGGCTGGGACAACTTCGTCGCCACGGTCGAAAGCCTGGGCATCGACCGCCTGGTGGAAATCTACCAAGCCGCTTACGACGCGCAGTACGGCGGGTAAGCGCTCCACCCCCACCCTAAGTCCCTCCCCCATAAAGAGGGAGGGACTTCAATGCTCGTAAGCGATCCCCCTTCCCTCATCTTGGGAAGGGGTTAGGGGATGGGCGCTACATGTCCCAACCCAACATCCTCTTCATCGTCGCCGACCAGCACAACGCCAAAGCGCTGGGGCACAAGGGTCACCCCGACGCGCTCACGCCGCATCTGGATCGCATGGCGCGCGAGGGCGGCCGCTTCGATAACGGCATCACGCAGAACCCGATTTGCACACCCAGCCGCGTCTCCTTCCTCAGCGGGCAGTATCCCCACAATCACGGCTACTATAGCCTCAGCGGACCCAACCCCGGCGGCTTGCCAAACATCTTTGGGCACTTCCGCGCCGCCGGCTATTTCACGGGCGCCATGGGCAAGATCCATTGCCCCGAATACTGGGTGGAAGACGAATGCGATGTCTTCCACGAGAGCAATTCCTGGCGCGCCGGCAGCATCGTCGGGCGCTCGCAGGACTACACGCGTTTCCTGCGCGCGCGCGGCCTCGAGGCGCTGGAAGATCATATCCTGCTGCCGGAATTCGGCGAGCGCGGCCGGCAAAGCGTCGATAGCCGCCCCAGCCCGCTCGCCTTCGACGAATCGCAGGAAGGCTGGCTGGCGAATACGGCGATCGAGACGATGCGCAAGGCGCAGAGGCGCGCCCAGCCCTTCCTCCTGCACGTCAGCTTCCCGCGTCCGCATCAGTGTACGACGCCCTGCCAGGAGTTTTGGGACCTCTATGATTCAAGCGACTTGAGCCTGCCGCCCAATGCCGATTACGATATGACCGCCGCGCAGAAGGCGCCGCACATGATCGCCTCGGCGCGGCGCTGGCGTGAGAGCGTCTGGCAGCTATTCGAGCCGAAGACTTTTGAAGCCGGGCGGCTGCGCAAGCTGCACGGTTATCTGGGCGCCGTCAGTCAGGTGGATGCGGCGCTGGGCTTGCTGCTGGATTATCTGCGGGAGAACGGGCTAGCGGAGAACACCATCGTCGTCTACACATCGGATCACGGCGACTACGCGGCCGAGCACGGCATCATGGAGAAGGCGCCCGGCATCTGCAGCGACGCCATCACCCGCGTGCCCCTGATATGGTGGGCGCCGGGACGCATTGAGGCGGGCTTCGTGGCTGACGAAATCGTCGAGTTGGTCGATATCCCGAACACGCTTTGCGCGCTCGCCGGCATCGATCAGATGGAAACGAGCGACGGACGAGATATTTCCAGCTTGCTCGCTGGCGACCAATCCAGCGCCGAGCGCATCGGCTTGACCGAATTCACCTGGAGCAAGAGCGTCCGCAAAGGCAACTACCGCCTCGTGCATTATCCGCGCGCGATGTTCCCCGACGGGTATCCCGCAGGCTTCGGCGAGTTATACGACCTCGAAGCCGATCCTTGGGAGCTGCGGAATCGCTACTTCGATGCGGATTATCGGTCTATCGTTGACGAGCTGCGCAGCGAACTATTGGAGTGGCTGATCACCACGACGCGCCCGCGCACTGTCAGCGGCGTCAACTCCGCGCGCTTCGATACGCCAGCGCTCAATCAGCAACGGATTCAGCGTTATCAGACTGTGGTCAACCGCGACGGGAAGATCAACCCGGCTCTAATGCATGCGGCGAAGAACAAGAACTATCTCTAGGTTCATATGGCAAGGGTCAGCCACCGTCTGACCCCTACAGGAAACAACCATAATATTCGTTGTAGGGGCGAGGCGGTGACTCGCCCACTACTGTGATTGATTTCCAATCTTGTTTTTCCACATCTACCCACTTCCCAATTCGTCCAGCCGCGCGCAGCTCTTCCAACATAACGCGGAATTCGGGCGCTTGCGCCTCCAGATAATCATCCACTTCACCCGGCGCGTGGCGCGTCGGCTTCGGTTTACTCATCGCGGTAGGCTCTTTCCAGTTCGGCGATATCCAACTTCTTCATCTTCATAAAGGCGGCCGTCACGCGAGCGACCGCGTCCGCATCGCCGCTGGTCATCATCTCGCCCAGACGCGTCGGCGTAATTTGCCAGGAGACGCCGAAGCGATCGGTCAGCCAGCCACATTGGCTTTCCGCCCCGCCATTTGTGGTCAGCGCCTCCCAGAGTCGGTCGATCTCGGCTTGATCGACGCAGTTGATGCAGAGCGAAAAGGCGGCATTGGGCTTGAAGTAAGAGTTGCCATTGATGATGGAGAAGCGCTGCCCAGCCAGCTCGAAATCCGCGAACATGATTTCGTCATCGGCTCCCTGTCCCGCTTCGCCGTAACGGGTGATGCCGAGCACGCGCGAATCGGGCAGCAGCGAAGTATACAATGCAAGCGCTTCCTCGATTCGTCCGTCGAACCACAAGTTCGTGACGACCTTTTGCATGGGCTAGTCCTCCGTTTTGACAGCTACTGTATAGGATGTCATCTTCTTGATCGCTTCTCCCGCCGAGCTCGCGAATTGGCAGACATCGCAGAAAGCGACCGACTCGCCGCTCTCGCTTGTGATGACGCCGCTGACTGCGGCCTCGCGCCCGTCTGTGATGATCGAATGAATGACCAACTCGCTGATGACAAGATCCGCCATCGCCGTCAGCGTCGCGCGCGCAGCCATTTTGCCTTGGATTTCCGTTTCGCCCATGATCCGCCAGCAAATATCATCGCTGAAGCAGGCGAGGATGCCGTCGACATCAGCGCGCGCAAAAGCGATGTTCAGATCGCGCAGCAATTGCTTCTCCGGCGCGCCATCACAATCGGCCCGGATGCTGACTTTTGGCGAGCGATCCAGCGCCATGTCACGATTTGTTTTCGTCGAGATGCGCGGGACCGAAACCATGCGGCAGCAGCTCGCGCAGCGTCGTGACCAGGCGCGAATTGCCATCCAGGTCGGCCAGGATGACGCGCAAGTCGGGCGCGAACTCATACATCATCTGGCGGCAGACGCCGCAGGGCGAGCCAGCATCGCGCGTCACCACCGCAATCGCCTTGAACTCACGCTGCCCTACGCTTACCGCTTTGAATAGAGCCGTGCGCTCGGCGCAGACTGTCGGCGTGAAGCTGACGCTTTCGATGTTGCAGCCGCCGTATATGGCGCCGCCAGCGGTCAGCAGCGCCGCGCCGACGCGATAATTGCTGTAGGGAATGTAGGCGTGCCGGCTGGCATCAATAGCGGCTTTGATCAACTGCTGGTCGCTTGCTTCGGGCATGGCTGCCTCCTTTGCGCCAACTCGCAAGAAATACTCCCCATCCCTAATGCATTGGGGAAGGGGCCGGGGGATGGGTGTAGTGGTCCTGATTTATTGGACACTGAAAGTCAGAACTTTTGAGGGGTTGCTT
>JAPOYS010000009.1 GCA_026706455.1 Chloroflexota bacterium
CCTTCAACCTAACGATTAAGAGTCGCTTGCTCTGCCAAATTGAGCTACAGGGCCCCGCGCGAAGATTGCCAACGCGGTTCAAAATTATAAAGGGTTCTCCATGTCGCAGGCAAGGGCAACTACGCGTTTGGGCGCTGTGCACGCTTAGGCGATGTGTACGAATTTGCTCTCATTCACTTCAGCCGAGCGTTTACCCGGTTACAATGGTAGTGGGAGGCGCTGACCTTCAGCGTCCCCGACATGTTCAGTCAAAGTAGAAGGCGGATCATGACGAAGCGCGTACTCATCATCGGCGGCACTCGCAACATGGGTTACTACTTGTCGCAGCGGCTGGCGGCCGCCGGATACGATTTGACGCTCTTGAACCGAGGGCTCTCCAAGGACGACTTGCCTCGCTCAATCTACCGCCTGCACGTCGATCGAAGCGATCACAATCAGATGCGGCGCGCTCTGCTGGCGAAGTCCTTCGACGTGGTCATCGACTTCGTCTTGTTCCACGGCCATGAAGCGCAGACGGTCATTGAGCTGTTTCGCGGCAATGTCGAGCATTTCATCTTCCTGAGCACCGGGCAGGTTTACCTTGTGCGCGAGGGTCTGCGGCGGCCATTCCGCGAAGAAGATTATGCTGGTTCGCTGATGCCGGCGCCGAGCGAAACATCGTATGCGCATCAGGAATGGCTGTACGGCGTGGGCAAGCGCGATGTGGAAGACCTGCTCTTTCAGGCTGGAGCGACCGACAATTTCCCGCACACCATCCTGCGGCTGCCCATGGTCAACAGCGCGCGCGATCCGTACCATCGGCTATACAACTATTATCTTAGGCTGCGCGATGGCGGCGTGATACTCGTCCCGCACGAACCGGACTACCTGTTAAACCATGTCTACGCGCTGGATGTAGTGGATATCATTGAGCAGCTGATCGAGAGCGGCGCGGGCAAGGGCAAAGCCTACAATATCGCCCAAGACGAAGGCCTCAGCCATGCCGAATTTCTCGCGCTGGTGGCGGATATCATGGGAAGCGAAGCGCACAGCCAGGTTGTCGAGCGAGGCGAACTGGTCGCGAATGGATTCATGCCGGATTGCTCGCCCTTCAGCGAATGGTGGATGAGCGACCTGGACAACAGCCGCGGCAAAAGCGAACTGGGCCTTGCGTATACGCCCCTCCGCGAGTACCTAACCGAGATTATCGCCGAGTTTGAACGACAGCCAATGGCGCCGCCGCTGAGCTACCGCCGGCGGCAAGCCGAATTGAAATATGCCGAGCGTCAGGCTGCCTCGCGCCCGTCTTGACGCGTGTTTCCCCCGCTCTTGAATCTGCGCAAGACAACTCGCGCTGGCTCGCTGTACGCGCTTCTCCCGTTCCGGTTATAATTGGGGCGCTTGATGGACATCGCCGCCTGTAACCGTTTCGTTAGCACTTGGCGGTAGCATGATGATTGCTTCTGGTTGGAAAGGAACGAATATGAGATCAACTGGCGGACTGATGCTCTTGCTGCTGGTCGGCGCGCTAGCGATTAGCGGGTGCTCAACTCTGCGGTCGCTATTGGCTAGCGAGTCTGGCGCGGCTGGTTCGGCGGCGAAGGATGTGGCGGCCGAGCCAAGCGTACCGCGCTTCACCTTCTTTGATTCCTGGGCATCGTGGTGACCGACCTGCCGACGCAATGGTCCCACCGTGAGTGGGATTCAAGAGACATTCGCCGGCCGGATCGAGTTTGTCCTGCTAGATGTGGACAATTCGGCGCATGATGCCAAGCGAGCGGAGTTGGGGCTGACCGCTCAAGCGCAATACGTCTTGGTCAATTCCGCTGGCGAAATTGTCGGTCGCTGGTTCGGTGTGCTAAACGAGACAAACGTCACGTCCGAACTGGAAACCTTGCTGCAGAGCTGAATCACCGGGCGAGACTCGCTGCGGCGCCTCGCCCCGTTCCCTGTTAGTTCTTCTTCCTCGCTTCTCGGCCGCCTGGCGAGCGCGCTGTTGGCGCTTGTCCACCTGCGCGCCTGCTATAATCAGGTAAGTTGCACAGCTCATGGAAATATAAGCGCTGGAGTCGCAATTGCGCATTCGGGGCGGTTTCACTTTGCTGCTTGTGGCTCTGTTCATCAGCGCATGCAATCTGCGGCGCCCGCAAGTTACGCTGACTCTAGCCCCAATCGAAACCAGCACGCTCGCGCCTATCGATGCGACAGCCGCGCCTGAGCTCGCTGAGACGGCTACGCTGACGCCTTCGATGACCTCGTCGCCGATCGCGACCGTTACCGAAATGCCCTCCGCCACTCCAGCATCGCCAACGGCAACAGAAACGGCTGCGCCGAGCCCTACGCCCATTTTGCCGCCAACATCGACGCCGACTTCGAGCGCCACCGCGGCCGAAGACGATACACCGACGGCAACCAGCCCGCCGACCGCCGATGGTCTCCGGCCGACCCTTACTTTCCCGCCGACCATGGATGATACCGAGGTGGCTCAACTCTTGGCGACGCGGCCCCCGCTTCCGACGCAGCCGGCCGACGGGACCGCCGCTTCGCCGCCGCCGCTAACGGCTGCGACTGCCAGCACGCCCGTACTCACGCGCTCGGCCGATTCCGACCAGCTCATAGACTCGACGCCGCTGGGTACGCCGCCGCCGGCCGAGGTAGGCGTCCGAGAGCGGCTTCCGCCGCCGTCGCCCACACTTTTCCAGCCGACCGTAGCCGTGCGTCCCGAATGGATTCCGCCGACGATTTCGGTTGAGTCGCTCGTCCCGCCATTTGGCGTACGCGGCGCATCGGTGTTCCAATACAATGTTGACGCGGACCAGGCATTCAGCTTCCCGGACATCCCGCCATTAGCAGGCGGCGTCAGACTGTTCCTCCCCAATCCGATAGATGCCAACAGTTGGGTCCGAACGGATCACTTTGGCATTGTGCGTTTCCGGCCGATTGATGCGGCTCAAGAAGGTATGATAACAAGGTCGCCATACCATGAGGGTTATGCAGTGCCCAGCATCGACGTGAACAAGAATCGCGTGGTGGAACTCGATTGGTCGGCCGACGGGATGCAATTCAGCTTCCGCATTGACCCGCCGCAAGGCACGGACACATCCAACGCCGGCGTCTGGTTCTGGCAGCCCATCGTCGACCCGGCGCACGGAGCGGCCTACGCCGTCATCCGCGATTGCCCGGCTGATGGACATCTGTCCTGCCAGCTAGTCAATCGCGTCGGGAATCCCTGGCAATGGCAGACGAGGGGCGTCCAGTGGTCGCCAATTCGTGGCAGCAATACCTTGCTGCTTACAGTGCGGCTGACAGCCAAAGGGCGAAACGCGCTCGCGCTCGTCGAAGCTACACGCGACACGAATTACGCTCGGCAACAGCCGCGCTTCGTCCGTTACGACTACGGATACTGGAATCCAAACGGGCAGGGCATAGTCGTCAGCGGACGCCGCCCGGATGACATTGTGATCATCGGCGAGGTCAACAACGACTGGTCGGGCGAGCGCGTTATCCTGAACGGGTCGGAGCGTGGTCTCTGGCTGCGCGACGCAGTTCGCCGCCCAAATGGAGAGATTTTCGCTTTGGGGCGTAAGGGGAAGCCTGGCAGCGGACCGGTTGCCCTATTTGACAGCGCCGGGGTACAACTCACGCCCTTCATCGGCGATGCGGCGCCGGAGGATCTGCGCTGGTTCCCAGAGCGCGACGCCGCGCTCGTCTCGGTTCGCGGTCGTCAATACGTCGTCGAGGTGGATTCGAGGCGCGTCACCGATGTCACCGACCGCCTCAGCGATCCGCAGTTTGAGGCGCGCGCGCCCGCTGTCGCATCGGGCTTGACCGGGCTGATTGAGAATTCGCAATATGCGCCGGGCGAGCAGCTGAGGCTGCTGCAGCCTTTGAATATCCGCCAGGAGCCTTCGACGGCAAGGCCGCCCATAGGCTCGCTGCAAACGGGTGATTACATTGCCATTCTCGCCGGACCCCATCGAGACAGCCGCTATGTCTGGTGGCAGGTTCAAACAGCGAGCGATGTCATCGGCTGGATCGCTGGACAGATTGACGGCGCGCCAACGATCGGGCAATTCTAGGTTTCGACATGTCTTGTCTTTCGCCGGAATCGATTCTAGTATGTCGCCTCAAGCGATGAGGGCGCCGGGCATTCCCATGCAGAGCGATCCGCTGGTCAGCATCATCATTCCGACATTCAACCGCAAAGGCTATGTGACTGAAGCGATCGACAGTTGCCTGGCGCAGACGCATGGGAACTGTGAAATCATCTTGGTTGATGATGGCAGCACGGATGGCACGGGCCGCCTTTTGACGGAGCGCTATGGCGATCGCCTGCGCTACATCTATCAGGACAACCAAGGACCCGGCGTCGCTCGCAATCGCGGCTTAGACGCGGCAAAGGGCGAATTCATCCAGTTTCTGGATGCCGATGACCAGTTGCATGAAAAGAAAATCGAGATATGCTTGGCGGTTTTTCGCGAACGTCCAGACTTGTCGGTGATCTATACGCACTATCAGCAGGTGGCGAGCGATGGAGTGACGCCGGTTGAGACCGGGCCCTTCGAGCAGTATTCCAGCGACATATATTGCGAGCTGCTGCGTCAAACTGGCTGTCGCATTCTGACGAGTTCGAGCCTCTGCCGCACTGGCGCGCTGCGGGCGGTTGGCGGTTTCCCCGCTGATGCCGCCTTCCGCAGCGCTGAAGATTGGGACTTGTTCCTGCGCCTGGCGCTGCGCTGCCGCTTTCACGGCATCGACCAGCGCCTGGTGTACCGACGCGTCCACGATGACATGATCTCGGATGACAAACTGCGCGGCGCCTACGGACGCTTGCGAACGATAAAGAACGCGCGCCATTATGGTTGGGACAGCTGTATGACGGCGGACGAATTCAATCACAAGCTGGCGGCGCGCCATCACGTCTACGCTCTCTACCTGTGGCTGGCGGGCGATAGGCGCGGGGCGCGCCATCACTTTGCCCAAGCCGCCAGGATTTATCCGCCGGAAGCGAAGCAGCGGCGGCTCTACGCTTTCTACGCGCGTTTTCTGCCGCCGCAATCCCTGGCGATCACGCAGGCGGCCGCTCAATTCGCGCGGCGCTTGATCGGCCGGCGCCGACGCGCGGGCGATGACCAGCCGGCGATGGGCGCTGAACGCGAACCAAAATCACCGCCATGACGTATAATGTTGTGAGATGTTGACAGGCCCGGGGTCAAAGCTTGATGCGTACAAAGACGGACAGCCTGCGCCGCGATATCAGTGAGCTGATGAAATCCGGCGCGTTTAATGAAATTGTCGATCGCTGCCACGTTGAGTTGACCTTGGCTCGGCGCGAGAGACGCCAGAGCGTGGAAGTAATTGCGCTGCTCGGTTTAGCGGGGGCGCAATGTTCGCTCGGGCACTTTGTCTTTGCGCGCGACTATGCCAATCAGGCGCTCGAACTGGCGGAAGAAATTCGGTCGATCGGCCTCACGATCGATGCGCTGAACGCGCGCGCTCGCGTCGCCCGGGAGGGTTTCTTCCAGACGGCCGAGGCGTCGGATGATTATCTGCGCGCGGTCGACAGCGCCTTCGCGGCTGGCGACATGCGGCGATACGCGCAATCGCTGCTGGGCTTGGGCGAGATCGCTGCCAGCTCGTCCGATTCAAGCAAACATGCCTGGCGCGTAATTGATATTGCGCGCGAACTGAACGATGAACAGCTGGAAGCGCGCGCTATCCTGCTGCTTTCCAACGCCTTCATCCGGCGCGCCGACTACAAAAAGGCGAGCGACGGCTTGTTGGTGGCGCTGCGGAAGGCGCAGAAGGCGGCTGACCGTCTGCTGGAAAGCGTCATAATCGGGCAGCAGGGCTTGGTGCTGGCGCAGGATAGCGACGCCTTTCAGCGCGGTATTGAGCAGCAGTTGACCGCCCTCGAAGTCGCTCGCGGGATGGAGGCCGTCTTCCATGAGTTTATGCGGCTTTACACCTTGGCCATGACGATGATGGCCGCCCAGGACTCTGACGGCGCGCGCGGCTATCTCGATCAAATGTTGGCGCTCTCGCAAGATGTACAGCACAAACCCTACGAAATGTACACCTTGGGCCTGCTCGGGCAATGGCAGGAAATGCAGGAGCAGCCGGATGTCGCCGTCGCCTATTATGGCCGAGCGGTAACGGCGGCGCGCGAAGTGGGCAACCCGGCCTACGAAGCGCGCTATCTCTATGCGCTCGGCGTCGTTTATCAATCTCAATGGGACTTCGCCGGCGCGCGTCAGCAGTTTGCGCAGGCGCGCGCGCTCTATCGCTCGCTCGCCGACGGGCGCAATGCCACTCGCGTGAGCGCGTCAATCGTCTACACCTATCTGCTGTTCTTTGCGTCGCGCGTCATGAAGTTGATGGGAGTTCGCCCCAAAGGCAAATGAGGCCTGTACGCGCGCCGCTAGAGTTCAAGCTCGCCTCGGGACCAGAGCCGCGTCAATGTGATCGAGGGATAGAAGACAAGCGGGGGCAGCCGCTCCCGAGTGAACCAACCGACTTCGGCGGCGTCATCGCCGGCAATCGCATCGCCGCCCAACACTTGCGCGCTATAGGCGATTATGATGTCGGCCAAGCCTCCGTCTCGCTTTGGGAAGACGGCCAGCAGCTTGTCAATGCGAACGCGAAGGCGAGTTTCTTCGAGCGTTTCGCGCACTGCCGCAGCTTCCGGCGCCTCGTCATGATCGACGAATCCGGCCGGCAGCGCCCATTTTCCCTTGCCCGGATCAACCGCTCGCTTGATGAGCAAGACGCGGTCGTCGCGTTCAGTGAATACGACCACGGCGACTTTGGGGTCGAAGTAAACCGGACGGTCACAGTCCGGGCAATAGGGCCGCAGGCGCCCGGAGAGATGTTTGCTGGTCAATCGACGCCCGCAGACAGGGCAGTAATTCGCGATTCGCGTCATCCGCATTCCATTGCGCGCAGCGCTTCTATTGACATATTCTTCCCGCCGTCTTACACTTCGTGACCGTTAGCCGGAGTGGCGGAATTGGCAGACGCGCACGACTCAAACTCGTGTACCTTCGGGTGTGTGGGTTCGACTCCCACCTCCGGCA
>JAPOYS010000122.1 GCA_026706455.1 Chloroflexota bacterium
CACGACCCGACTGACTTCATCGGGCGCCGTGCTGGTGTGATACTGCTCGGTGACGAGCTTGACGCCTGCCATGCCCGTCTTGTCAAATGGCGGCGCGGGGAACACCGACCAGAAATCTTCCAAGGTATCGCCAATCCAGATGACGAATGGGAAGCGGTCCGGATGGAACAAGCGGCGGTCTTCCGCTTCGAACCAGTGGATCAACTGACGATTGACGCGGATGCCGCCGCGATGACTCTCCGGCAGGAAGTCGGCGATCCAGGCCCCCGTCGCAATTATCAGCTTGTCGGCGCTGTAGCTGGATGTTTCACTGGCGACCGTCACGCCGCTCGTACTGATGTCGTAGCCGGTCACTCTTTCGCCGGTGTGGATGGCCGCGCCGTTCTGACGCGCCAAGTCAAGCTGGGCGTCGATGCAGCGCTCCGGGCGCAAGACGCCGGCGCTTGGTTCGTAGTAGGCCCGGTCTGTGTCCCGCGGCCTGAGCAGGGGAAAGCGTCGCCGCAGCCCGTCGGCCTTGAGGATCTCGTAGTCGATGCCGAATTTCTCGGCGATGCGGGCCGATTCGTCCACGAAGTCGCCCTGATAATGAAATGCGACGGCGTCTTCCCCGCCGATGATGAGTCCGCCGCTTTGATGAAACAGCTTGCCTCTGGTCGCCGCTTCCAGCTCGCGCCAGATCTCGTTTGAACGTTTGATGAAGGGCATGTAGTTCTCGCCCTCGCCGATGGCGTTGCGGGTGATGCGGGTATCGCCGTGGCTGGAGCCCATCGTATGCGGCGGGCTGAAGCGGTCGATGCCCAGGGCCGATGCGCCGCGCTTGCTCGCTTGATAGAGGGCGGCCGAGCCCATCGCCCCCAAACCCACAACGATCAGGTCGTAATGCTTTGCTGTCATCCGCCCCGCTCCTTGCGTAAGGCCGCCGTGGCTGCCTCGTCCACCGTCATGGTAGCGGCGTCGATGAGGACAGCGTAGTCCTTTTCCGCCGATTCCACTGAGATATAACCCTGCTGAACATCCGTCAGGACGCGCTGCGGGTCACGCTCAAGCGGCGAACCGAATCCGCCCCCGCCCGGCAGCGACAGGATGACCCGTTGGCCCGGCTGCAAGACGTAATGACTCTTTGGGTGCGGCCGCCCGCCATCGGAGAGCCGCACTTCGCCCGCGGCCCCCGGCTCGCCGCCGAGCATCCCCATGGCCGGATTTCCCGTGCGGTCATACATGCAAGAGTGGTTGGCGGGCGCGCCGGTGATGATCTCCAGCTCCATCACTTGCCCCAGGCCGCCGCGGAAGCGCCCGGGCCCGCCGGAGTCCTCGCGCAGCTCGCGCCGGTGCATCAGGAGCGGCGCAGCCGTCTCAATCGCCTCGACCGGCACGCCCATAATCCCGCTGGGAAAAGCCGTCGCCGATAAGCCATCGCGATCCTGGGCCGCCCCCATCCCGCCGGCCGAGAAGAAGATATAGGCGAATTCTTCACCATCTTCGTCCATGCCGTCCATCATCGTATTCCACAAGCCCGCCGAGCCGTTGGCGATGACGCGCTCGGGCAGGACCTCCGACAGCGCGGTCAGCAGCGGCTGACTGACGAAGTGGCCGATGAGATGACGCGCGCTGACCGGCGCGGGACGCGCGCAATTGAGTATCGAGCCGAGCGGCGCGAGAACTTCAATCGGGCGGAAAGCGCCTTCATTGTTCGGGATATCCGGCGCCAACACCGCCATCAGCGTATAGGTGGTATAAGCGTGCGTGTAATTCAACACGACATTGATGCCACGATCAACCTGCGGCGATGAACCGGCGTAATCGACCCGCAGCGCATCCCCCTCGACTTCGATGGCGCAGGCGATGGTCAGTGGCGCGTCGAAGCCGTCAATGGTGATGGTGTTGCGATAGACGCCATCGGGCAAGGCGCGGATGGCGTCCCGCAGCGCCGTCTCAGTGCGGTCGAGTATCAGCGCCGAAACACCCTCAATGTCGGGCAGGTCATATTCTTCCAGCATTTCCAGCAGCTTGCGCGCGCCGACCTGATTGCCGACTTCCTGGGCGTAGATATCGCCGATGACCTGGTCGGGCACGCGGACGTTGGCCCGGATGACCTCGAAGAGTTCCCGGTTGGGCTCGCCGGCTTTGAAGAGCTTCATCAGCGGGATCGCCAGCCCCTCTTCGTAAAGCGAGCGGGCATCGCCGCCCATGGTGGCGCCGCCGATATCGACCGCATGGCAGGTGCTGGCGAACCAGGCCACGCCGCGCCCGCGGTAGAACACCGGCGAGACGATAGTCAGGTCGAACAGGTGGCCCGATGCCTCCCAGGGATCGTTGGTGATCAGCGTGTCCCCCGGGTCCAGGCTGTCAATGGGATGATTTGGCACGACATATTTCCGCACGCAGTTCGCCATCGTGTTGATGTGGCCCGGCGTGCCGGTGACGGATTGCGCGATCATATTGCCCCCGCGGTCGAAGACTCCGGCGGACAGGTCGCCGGCTTCGCGGACCACCGTGGTGAAGGAGGAATGAATCAGCGCTGCCGCCTGCTCATCGACTATGGAGATCAAGCGGCTCCAGATGACTTCAAGCGTGATGGGATCGATCATGTTCTTATCCCCGGACCAAATAATCAATCACAGAATTTGTACCAATAAAACGGTGCGACATTCAAAAGGATAGTTGTAGGCGCGATCCTTGGGTCGCCCGCCTGTCACGATCAACATTCTGGGTCGCCTCTGCATGTATTAGGATTATGCGGATGGGATGCTCGCAACAAACTCATCAAATTTTATTTCCATGCCTCAACAGCAAACAACCACCCTCCGCCATCCGCGCCGACCAGCCCGGCAGCACGACGGTCGTCGAGGCCGCCTCCTCGATGATACAAGGACCAGCCGCGGACCAGGTCCGGCTGAGCCGCTCGCGGCGATAGATCGATGTCTCCACCGGCGCGGCCTCAGGCGAGAAACGCGCCGGACGGCAAGCGACCGCATCGTCGAATGTCGAAGTCGAAACATCAAAGGTGGCGCCCTGGATTTGCGGCGACGGACCGCTTATCAGGACGCGCCAATTGACCGCCTCGATCGGGACGCCATGCGCAAGCTGGCCATAGAAAGCGCGATATTCTTCCTCGAAGACGCTCTGCACCTTGGCGATATGACCGCTGTCCAGCTCTTGCATGGGGAAGGGCGCGCGCACTTCATAGCCTTGCCCGACATAACGCATGTCGATGTTGAGGCGGACCTCGATGTCGTCAGGTGGCACGCCGGCCGCTTCGACAATGCCGCGACCGTCTCGCTCGAGCTCAGCCAGTATTGTGTTCAGTTCGGCCAGATCAAGCGCGTCCAAGCGAGCGACATAGCTGCGTGTGAAATCGAAAGCGATCGGCGCGGTGAGGAAACCGAAGGCGGAGCCCACCCCGGCCAGCGGCGGGATGATGATGCGGCTGATGCCCAACCCCTGCGCCACGCCGCAAGCATGCACCGGTCCGGCCCCGCCGGTTGCGACCATGCAATATCGCCGGACCTCGAGGCCCCGCTCGGCGGCATGGACTCGCGCCGCTGCCGCCATGTTCTCATTCACTAGTTGATGCACGCCCCAGGCGCTTCGCTCCAGCGGCAATCCCAGCGCCGCCGTCAACTCCGCGAAGGACTCGCCCGCGGCCTGAATGTCAAGCCGGATGTCCCCGCCGGCGAAATAATCGGGATTGAGATAGCCCAGCAGCAGATCGGCATCCGTCACGGTGGGTTGCGCCCCGCCAATGCCGTAAGACGCGGGACCGGGCGCGGAGCCGGCGCTTTCGGGGCCGACGGCCGGCAAGCCCAGCGCGTTCAAATGGGCGATGCTGCCGCCGCCGGCGCCGATCTCGATCATCTCAATCATCGGCGCCATAAGGGGCAAGCCGCTGCCCCGCTTGAAGCGATGCACATGCGCCACTTCGGACTGATGGCTGATGGCCAGTTCGCCGGCCCGGGTCAGGGCGGCTTTGGCGGTCGTGCCGCCCATATCAAAAGCCAGCACATCTGTCTCGCCCAGAAGTCGCCCCCAGTGGACGCCCGCCAGCGCCCCGCCGGCCGGCCCGCTTTCGACCAACCGGACGGGAAAAGCCCGCGCCGCCGCGACGGTAGTTGTGCCGCCGCTGCTGAGCATGATGTTCAGTGGCGCGTCAATCCCGCTGGCTTTTAAGCCGGTATCGAGCCGCGCCATATACCCGTCGGTGACCGGCTGGACGTAAGCGTTGGCCAGCGTGGTGGAGGCCCGCGGATACTCCCTCATGCCCGGCGCGACTTGATGCGAAAGGGAAAGCGCGACCCCCGGCAGCGCCTCCCGGACGATGTCCAGCGCCGCCAGTTCGTGGGCCGGATTGGTATAGGCGTGCAGAAAGCAAATCGCCACCGCTTCGACCGCTTCGGCGTGCAATATCCTGCAGAGCTGGCGCAAGGGGGCTTCGTCAAGCGGCTGCCGGACGCGTCCATCGGCGAGCATGCGCTCGGGCACGTCGAAGCGCAGGCGGCGCTCGGCCAGTGGCTGGGGCGTCCGCAGCGCCAGATCATACATATCGTAGCGACTCTCGTTGCCGATTTCGACCGCGTCCCGAAAACCGGCGGTCGCCAACAGCGCCGTCTTGGCGCCTTTGCGCTCGATCAGCGTGTTGGTGATTAAGGTGGTGCCATGCACGACATAACGAATTGATGCCGGCGGGATTTCAGCGCCTTCGAGCAAGCTGCGGACGCCCTTGACCACCGCCAGCGACGGATCGGGGTAGGTGGTCAGCAGCTTCTCGACGGTGATGCGCCCGCTGATCAAATCAAAGGCGACGAGGTCGGTGAAGGTGCCGCCGATATCGACAGCCAGCAAGTGATCCGCCGTCATGGTGTTCGCGTACTTTCGTTGCGCCTGGCACAAAGAGCGTCATCATAGTGCTGGCGGCTGGTGGTGTCAAGCAGACGCGGGTGGTCGAGCGCGCCCCAAGCGCGACGGCCTATGTCACCGCCGATACTAGAAGGCTTGTCCGATACTGAAAATCATACGCATAGATAACTGAAATAATACTGTAACAATATAATATATATGGGTCCATCCTTGCGAACGTCAACAAATTACTACGAAATCCGCTAAATTCAGCTCCCCTTCCCTCCTTGTGGGGGAAGGGGCCGGGGGATGGGGGGCTGAAAAGCGACCGTCGCGCCACACTACCGGACGAGCCTCAGAACGCCGCCTCGGCATACCAATGATCCGGCAGCGCCTCGCGTTGCGCCGCCAGCAACTCGCGCAGGATCGCATCGGCATCGGCGATGGAATTGCTCAGCGGGTCGGTCATCATCGCCCTCCGCAGCAGGCTGTAGTCCGCCTTGACAATGGCCTCCGCGGTCAACTCATGCGTATCCAGTATCTGCTCGTTCAACCCGCGCAATCCTCGCGGCATCTCGCCGACCGGACGCGGACGCGCTCCCTCCATATCAACATCGCAGAGCAACTCCAGGAAAGTGTCATCCGCCATGTTAGTGACCGCGCCGCGATTGGCCGTGTTGATGTAGAAGGGCTGCCCCAGGCCGCCGACCATATTCTCGATAACATCGGTGGCATGGTCGGGACCAAAACTGGACATGAAGCTGCTGATGGGCAAAGCGCCGCTGATGAAATCGTCGACTTGCCGCCACATCGCTTCGTGCCGGGCATAGCGCACATCCGTCTCCCAGATCGAAAGCGCCGGAATCTCATCCACCAAGCGACCGTGACCCTGATAGAAGCGCAAGTACTCTTTAGTGTGAGATACGCAAGTCGGGACGTAGCCGAAGATCTCATAGAGCTGCCAGGCGATCGCATCGTTATAGAGCGCCTTGGCGCCTTTCTTGCCGTCCATGCCACCGGGCACAGCGCTGCGTCGCAGTGACTCGGCAATCCGCTCGCTGACATCCTCCCCCTTGTATTCCGCCCTGAGCATCCAGGTGAAGTGATTGACGCCGGCGATGCGCAGGTCGAAGCCGGCATCCAGCTCGCCGGTCCACTGGTCGGCATCGTCGAGGATGCCGGCGTGAGTGGCGTACCGCGCTTTGACATGCGGCATATGCAGCGAATCGCAGAGGGCGAAGCTCTTGACCTGCGGGGCGTAACGGGCCAGGGCCATGCCGTTGACCGTGGTCGGATTGATAGTGTTGATGACCCAGGCATCCGGACAGAGCCGCTCAATGTCGGCCGCGCAGTCCATAATCAGCGGCAGCTCTCGCATGGCGCGGAAGATGCCGCCGGGTCCGATCGTATCCCCGCTGCACATGCGAACGCCGTACTTCGCGCTGATATCGCAATCGAGCCCGCGGTAGCGCACCGTGTCGGCCGCGAAACTTAACACGACGAAATCGGCGTCGGGCAAGGCGTCCCTCCAGTCAGACGCGACCTCGATGCGCAAGCCGACGCCGGTCTCCGCAACGACATTCTCCGCCAACCTGCCCATCTTCTCCATGCGCGCCGGGTCTTTGTCCACCAGCGCCAGCGTCCCGCCGTTCAAATAGGGCGAATGCGCCATCTGCCAGATCGCCTGCCGCCCGAAGAAGAGGCTGCCGGAACCGATGACGACGACTTTCGGCTGCTGAACGATTGTCATATCTCGCTCCTAATTGGCTTTGTTTTCCGGCGCTAATTAGGTGAGATTGTAATCCGAAATGGCTGTTTATGCAGATCGGCCTTGGCTGCTATGCCGTGAGCGGCGCGCTCGGCGGCGGCGATTCTTGCGCGGCGCTGTGCTTGCCGAAGTGGCTTGTTTTGGCGCCTCGATCGCGGACCTGTAGGGATGGTTGCTTACAACCGAGATTGGCTTGCGGATCAGTTCTTCAATATCGCGCAGGTATTTCCGTTCAGTGACATCGCAGAAGGAATAGGCGATGCCGGATGCGCCCGCCCGCGCTGTCCGCCCGATGCGATGCACATAGCTTTCCGGCAGATTTGGC
>JAPOYS010000173.1 GCA_026706455.1 Chloroflexota bacterium
TCAGCCGCGTCGGCATGCAATTGCCCCTGCTCATCAGCGGCACGATCATCATTTCGATCGTGCTGGACTTGCCTACCTTGGGGCCGCCCTTCATCCGCGCCTTGAATCGCCAGGATATGTTCCTGGCTGGCACGGTGCTGATGATCCTCGCCATTATCCTGCTCATTGGCAATCTGATCGCCGATATCGTCCTTGCCTGGAGCGACCCAAGGATTCAGTATGAATAATCTGGAGGGCAGCGGAGACGAGCGCCGATTCAATCTATTCGGCATACGAAAGAAAAACATCGAGTCGGGCCTAAAGGATGAGTATCAGCTGTTGACCGTGCGGCAACTGATGATACGCAAGTTTCTGCGCAATCGCATGGCGCTGCTTTCTTTCATCGCGCTGGTCATCATTTATGCGGTAACGCTGTTCGCTGGTTTCTTCGCGCCCTATACGGCTCGCGACGCCGACTCCAAATTGACCTATTCGCCGCCGATGGCTATCCGGCTGCAAGACCCGGAGACCGGACATTTTCATCTGCCTTTCTTCTATCCGCTGCGCGGCAAACGCAATATGGAAACCTTTCAGCTCGAATACGTTGAGGAGCGCGAAGAACGGATACCGATACAGTTTTTCGTCAAAGGCGAGCCCTACACGGCTTTGGGCATCATCGTTTGGGATGTGCATCTCTTCGGTTCCAGCGATCCGGCGGAGCGGCTGCATATCATGGGCTCGGACGTGCGCGGGCGCGATCTGTTCTCGCGCATCATCTACGGCGGGCAGGTCTCGCTGTCGGTCGGCATCTTCGGCGTTTTGATCACGATCGCGGTCGGTTCAGTGATCGGGACCTTGTCCGGCTATTATGGCGGCGTGTTCGACAATGTGGTTCAACGCCTCATCGAAACGATTCGCTCGTTTCCGCAGCTGCCTCTGTGGATGGCTTTGGCGGCCGCCATCCCGCCGCAATGGCCGCCCGAATGGGTCTACGCCGGCATTGTCGTCGTGCTCGCCTTCATCAACTGGACCGGGCTATCGCGCGAGGCGCGCGGGCTGGTGCTCTCGCTCAAGGAACGGGATTACGTCCACGCGGCGGAAGCCTCCGGCGCCTCGACCGCGCGCATCGTACGGGTGCATCTGATTCCAAATATGGCCAGCCATATCATCGTCACGGCGACGCTGGCGGTGCCGGTGACCATTCTGGGCGAGAGCGCCTTGAGTTTTCTCGGCATCGGCGTTCGTCCGCCGATGGTCAGTTGGGGCTTGCTGCTCAATGACGCGATCAAGATACAGAATATCGTGCTCTATCCCTGGACGCTGTTTCCGGGCCTCTTCATTTTGGTGGCGGTCATCGCGTACAACTTCTTGGGCGACGGGTTGCGCGATATGGTCGATCCATTCTCGCGCTAGCGGGACAAGCGCGCGGACTGACCGAAGGCGAATATGCGCAGCGGCGCGCCCGTGAAAAGGACTCGGCCTTGACATGGAAACCGTACTGGAAGTCGACAGCCTCAAGACCTACTTTTACATTGAACAGGGCGTCGTCCGGGCGGTCGATGGGGTGTCCTTCGCATTGCAGGCGGGCAAGACTCTGGGCATCGTCGGTGAAAGCGGCTGTGGCAAAAGCGTCACATCGCGGACGATCATGCGCTTGCTCTCGCCGAACCTCGCGCGCATTGTCGCTGGTTCGATAAAGTACTATCCAGCGGAGGGTCCCCCAATCGAGCTGACGCAGGTCGACCCCTATGGCGACCAGATTCGCGATATCCGCGGCAATGAAATCGCCATGATTTTTCAGGAGCCGATGACATCGCTGAATCCGGTTTACACCATCGGGCAGCAGATCATGGAAGCGATTCTGCTGCATCAGGATGTCAGCAAGGAAGAGGCGCGGGAGCGGGCGATCGATGTGCTGCGATTGGTCGGCATACCGCTGCCGGAGCGGCGCGTCGACCAGTATCCGCATGAGTTCTCCGGCGGGATGCGGCAGCGCGCCATGATCGCAATGGCGCTGAGTTGCAACCCGCGCATCCTGATTGCCGATGAGCCCACCACCGCGCTTGATGTGACGATTGAGGCGCAGATCCTCGAACTGATCCAGCAGATTCAGCAAGACAATCACATGGCGCTAATCATGATCACGCACGATCTCAATGTGATCGGAGAGGTGGCGGACCACGTCATCGTGATGTATTTGGGACAGGTGGTGGAGAGCGCGCCGGTCGATGACATCTTTGACAACCCGAAGCATCCCTATACGCAGGGTTTGCTGAACTCGCTGCCGATGATCGGGCGCGACAAGCGCCTCGAGCCAATCACCGGTTCGGTTCCTGGTCCGCATGAACGGCCGCGGGGCTGCCCCTTCGCGCCGCGTTGCCCGCAGGTGATGGATGTATGTCGCGCGGAAAGCCCGCCGCGCTTCGTCCTGGGTCCTGCCAGCGATGTCGCTTGCTGGCTGTATGATGAGACGATCGAGGTTGGACATGACCCCGGCTGAGAAAGCGGGCGCCGACGCCATTCTCGAGATCCAGGACCTGCGGCTGCATTTCCCGATCAAAGCCGGTCTGCTCAAGAAGACGGTCGGTTACGTGAAGGCGGTGGATGGCGTATCCTTTGATGTTTACGCCGGCGAAACTGTGGGGCTGGTTGGCGAGAGCGGCTCCGGCAAGACCACGATTGGGCGCTGCATCGTTCGCTTGTACAAGCCGACCACCGGCAGTATGCATTTCCGGACTGAAGCGGGACCAGTAGATATCGCCCAACTCGACAAGCGCGAACTGCTGCCGATTCGCCGCGACATTCAGATGCTGTTTCAAGACCCCAATTCATCGCTGAATGCGCGGATTCGCGTCGGCGACATCATCGCTGAGCCGCTGGAAATCCACGCGATCGGCACGGCTGACGAACGGCGGTCGCGGGTTGAAGATTTACTGGAGCAGGTTGGCTTGGGCGCCGAGATGTTCAACCGCTTTCCACATCAATTGAGCGGCGGGCAGCGCCAGCGGGTGGGCGTCGCGCGGGCGCTCAGCATTGAACCGCGCTTTGTTATCTGCGATGAGCCCGTCTCCGCCCTGGATGTTTCCGTGCAGGCGCAGGTTCTCAATCTGCTGGCGGACTTGCAAGAAGAATTGGGACTGACCTATGTTTTCATCGCCCACGACCTAAGCGTCGTTGAATATATCAGCGATCGCGTCATGGTGATGTACCTCGGCAAGCTGATGGAAACTGCGCCGACCAGGAAGATCTTTGAGAAGCCCGCGCATCCTTATACGGAAGCCCTTCTGAATTCGATACCCAAACGGGCGCCCGGCGGCCATCGCAAGCGTTTCGTGCTGACCGGTGATATTCCCAGTCCGGTGAATCCGCCCGCGGGCTGCGTCTTCCATACGCGCTGCCAGTATGCGGTGGAAATCTGCAGAACGGAAACGCCGCCGCTGAAGCCGCTGCCTGAGGATCCCGAAACCAGCGTCGCCTGCCACCTGGCCGAGGAAGTAACTTTGCAGCCCTATTACACCGCCGAAGAACGACGCAATCTGGAGAGCAGTCGTGCCTGAGCGCTGGGATATCGTCCTCCGCTCCGCTTGCGCGCTGCCTCGCAATTTCGTGGTTGAGCGCCGTCTCGAAGGCTTCATAGCCAATGCGCAGCGACCACATTTGCAGGTGGCGGAAATGGATGCCGCCGGCGCCATCGTGGATGCCTTTGTTCCTTGTCAACTGGATCGTGACGCGGGTGGGGCAAGGGCAGTGTTTCTACTGGCTGAGGCCACCGCCACCGCTTCCGCCCGCTACTTTTGCATCCAACTGGCTGACATCAAGCCGCCCGGCGACGAGTTGATTGAATTGCGCCAAGGGGTACTGCATCAGGAGCAGGAGAGCTATCAGATATCGACGCCCGGCGCGACCTATTTCTATCATGAGCGCGGCGCCGGCTTCGCCAGCCTGATCGACCGCGATGGCAACGACTGGATTAGCTATCGTCCATTTGGCGGCTCTGATGGCGCCTATCGGGGAATCCCCAATCTGGCGCACCCGGAGAATTATTTTCACCCCGGCGGCACAGGCTGTCGCAGCCGCATCCTGAACGCAGGACCGCTCAAGATCACGATCGCGTCTGAGTCCGTCGACGGCCAGTGGGCCTGTCGCTGGGAGGTCTACCCTACGCAGGCGCGTCTGACCGTGCTCAAGGTTGGCCATCCCTACTGGTTTCTGTATGAAGGCACGCCGGGGGGCGCTCTTGATGAAGCGGGCGATTATTGTGTGACTTCCGATGGCAGGCGGCGCGCGCTATCCGAGCGCTGGGAGGGCGCCCTGCCACAGCCGGAATGGATTTACTTCGGCGCGCCCAACGCCGATCGCGTTCTCTATCTGGCGCATCATGAATCGGATCAGCTTATGGATTCTTATTGGCCGATGGAAGGCAATATGACGGTGTTTGGATTCGGTCGAGACGGTTTGACCAAATTCATGACCGAGACGCCGGCGCGTTTTACGATTGGCTTTGCCGAGACCAAGGAATTCGCCGCCGTGCGAGAACTCATCGGCGCGGTCACGCAGCCTGTGTCGATTTCAGAGGCTTCGCGCTGACGGGAGCGGCTATGGTCGACAAGCCGACAATCACCATCATTGGCGCCGCCAGCACCACTTTTGGTCCCAAGGTGCTGCGCGACATCCTGAATCACCCGCAAATCGGCGGCAGTACGCTGCGCTTTGTCGATATCAACGAAGAGCGCCTGGCTATCTACGACAAGCTTGCGCGTAAGCTCAACGAGCGTCTCCAAGTCCCGATCCAAATCGAATCGACGACTGATCGGCGCGAGGTTCTAGCGGGCAGCGACTATGTCATCATCACGGTGGACACCGGGCACTACCGCACCTGGCAGCAAGATTTCAGCGTGCCGGTCAAGTATGGCAGCCGCCAGATATTGGGCGAGCTGGGCGGGCCGGGCGGGCTCTTCCATTCGCTTCGCCAGATTCCGCTGCATCTGGAGATTGCGCAAGACATCAGAGCTCTCTGCCCCGACGCCTTGGTCATGGTGACTTCGAATCCCTTGAACCGCATCTGCCTCGCCTTGGAGCGTTACGCGGGTCTTGGCCAGATTCTGGGCTTGTGCCACGGCGTCGAGATGGCGCTGTATCTCTTTCTCAATCGGGTCATGGGGATCGATGGCGATGACATGGCGGTCACCGCTGCTGGCACAAACCACCTGACCTGGATTCTCGACCTGCGCCACAAGGAAACGGGCGAGGACTTGCTCCCCTTGATGAAAGCGGGTCTCGCCCGAATGACGGGTGACGAACAGTCGCTCTCTCGGAAATTGCTCGATGTCTATGGCTATTTTCCCGGCACGCTGGACAGCCATGCCGGCGAGTACATCTCCTACGCTTGGGAGTTCTACGGCATCAAGGGGATCGACTTTTCCGGGCATCTGGAACAGGAGAAAAACCGCTGGCGGTACTTGGGCGACCTCGCCAACAACGACGCCGAATGGGATAAATTCGAGCGGACCTATGGCGATCAAAGCGAGCTCTCGGCGGAATTGCGGCTGGATCCCTTCTTTGCGCCGCGCAGTTGGACTGATACGCTGGCGATTCCCATCATTGCCGCTGTTGCCACGAACGAGTTCCATCGGCTGCCGGCTGTCAATATGGTGAATACGGGGCAAATCAATAATCTGCCGCGCGGAGTTTTCGTTGAGACGCCGGCGGTCGTCGAGGGCGGCGGCCTTTATCCGGTCTCGATGGGCGACCTGCCGGCGCCATTGGCGGCCTTTAACCGGCGCGATATCGATCAGACCGAATTGATTGTCGAGGCGGCTGTGCGCGGCCAGCGCCAGCTCCTATTGCAAGCCGCGCTGCTGGATCCGGTTGCCGAAAGCGTCATGCAAATCGAGAAGATGGTTGATGAAATGCTGCGCTTAAATGCGCCCTACCTGCCGCAGTTCGCCTGAGAAAACGCGAGATCGGAAATGATATGAGCAAGTTCAATTTCAAACAGCATTTTGTCGCCCTGGATGTGCCGCCCATGCTAGCGCAAACCTGCCTCGCCGACCTGGATGGCGATGGGCGCCTGGAATACATCGTCGGTCAGCGCTTCGGCACGCTCTATTGGTACAAGTATCAGGCGCCTGATCGTTGGACCGAGCATATCGTCGGTTATGATTCGCCTTCGGATGTGGGCTGCGCCGCGCTTGACATCACCGGCGACGGACGCATGGATGTTGTTGTCGGCGGCGTCTGGTATCGCAACACCGGCGACTATAGCCAACCCTTCGAGCGTCACATTTTTGACGCCCAATTGGAGGCGGTTCACGATATTGTAGCCGCGGACATTGATGGCGACGGCCGCCCGGAAATCATCACGATGTCCGATAAGAACGATCTGCGCTGGTACAAGATCCCGGCGGACCCGACAGAGGCCTGGCCGCATGATGTCATCGGCCCGGCAGTGCATGCCGGCGTGGCGGTCGGCGACCTGGATGGCGATGGCGATCTTGATATCGTACGCGCCAATGTCTGGTTTGAAAATGTGAAGGGCGATGGCAGTCAGTGGCAGGTGCGCCCGATCGGGCCGAACACCTACCCGCCAGAAGATTTCCGTCCTCGCTTCGCCTTTGACGGCGTGCGCGCGGCTGTTTGCGATATGAACGGGAATGGCAAGAATGACATTGTCTTCAGCGACGCGGAGATTCCCGGTGGAGCTGTGTGGTGGATGGAGAACCTGGACGGCGTCGGTCACTACTGGCAGCGGCGCGACATTTGCCGGCCCTCCGAACCACGGCGGGGCGCGCTGCATAGCTTGCACCTTGGCGACCTGGACGGCGATGGCGATCTGGATGTCTTCTCCTGCGAGATGGAAT
>JAPOYS010000057.1 GCA_026706455.1 Chloroflexota bacterium
CGCTCGACCCACCAGCGCGTGACATCGGGCAGGCTGAGCAGGCGGATCGTCTCGGCGGTGGGCGCGGCGTCAACGATGAGCACATCGTATTCGTCAGCCTGGAAGTATTCGCTGATCCAGAGCAGTTGCGCGCCCTCTTCCAAGCCCGGGATGATGGTAACTTCGGAGGCGTTGACCTTGGCGATGCCTTCACGGTTGAAGAAAGCGCCGAGATATTCCTGGATTTTTCCCCAATACTTCTGCATGGAATAGCGCGTGTCGAGCTCCTGCGCCCAGAGATTCTCGGCGATTTGCATGGCTTCGGGACCAACTTCGACATCGAGGGCATCGCCGAGGCTGTGCGCCGTATCGGTGCTGACGACGATGGTCTTCATGCCGAGCTCGGCGCAGCGCAGGGCGGTCGCTGCCGAGATGCTGGTCTTGCCAACGCCGCCCTTGCCGGTATGAACAATGACGCGCATTTTGTCTCCTCACGTTGCCGTGTCGATTTCAGTTGGTGCGTTCGAACTCTTGTCCCAGATATCCATACAAGTATACGCGAATCGGAGGCGAAAGGTGCGCTGGAATTCAGAGCGGGATTGAGCCGGGAGCCCGACCAAATGTGCGGCTTGACAAAGCGGGACGGCGTGACCAAACTTGCAGCTTACCGACAAAATTCAAGGAGGAGAGTGGACGATGCGTCCTATAGTTCATGTCGAGATTGCCTCGGCGGATAATGATGCGCAGAAAGCCTTTTACAACGCGCTGCTGGGTTGGGAGATAAACGAAGTCCCGATGAGCGACGATTTCACCTATGTCATGTTCAATACCGGCGTTGACATGGGCGTGGCGCTCTCGGTGGTGGGTGACGGTATGAAGCCCGGCGATGTGATTCTGTATTTCCAGAGCGATGACATCGATGCCGATATGGCGCGCGTGCCCGAGTTGGGCGGGACGGTAATTCTGCCGCGGCAAGAGGTGCCGGGTTTCGGCGTGCTTGGGATGTTTCTTGATCCGACGGGCAATCGGGTGGCTTTCTGGCAGGACACGGGTGTGGAATAGACAATATCGTAGCGGATTGGCGGGTGACCCAAGGGTCGCCCCTACATTGTCAATAATGGGGCATTCGGGCGACCTACTAGGTCGCCCTTGCAATTCGAAATGGAAAGCAGTTGACAAACATGGCTGAGTTTCCGCTGTTGAAGGACTTCATAAACGGGCATCTGGTTGCGCAGATTGCGGATCGGATAGCGGACGCGCACCCGGCTTTTGACGGCGGCGGATTTGCCCGGGCGGCGACGGCGGATTTGGAAAGTCTGGAGTTGAAAGCGCGCTTCGCCTGGGTCGCCGACAAGTTGCGCGAGTTCCTACCGGACGATTACCCGACGGCGCTGCAAATATTGCTGCGGATTTTGGACGACGCGGAGGGTCGCTTTGAGCCGATTGAAGACCCAGGCTTTCGCCTGCTGCCGATCCCAACCTTTGTTTACCGGCATGGGCTGAACCATCCCGAGGAGTCGCTGGACGCAATGTACGTCATCACGCGGCACACATCATGCGAGGGGGCGATCCGTCCATATATCATCCGATATCCGCAGGCGACGCTGGCGCGCTTGCGTCAATGGGCGCTGGATGAAAACGAAGATGTGCGCCGGTTGGCGAGCGAAGGCAGCCGGCCGCGCCTGCCCTGGTGGCCGCAGTTGACCGACCTGATCGCCGATCCGAGGCCGTCGCTGGCGCTGCTGGCGCGCTTGAAAGACGATCCGTCGCTGTACGTGCGGCGTTCGGTCGCCAATCACCTCAACGATATTGGCAAGGATCACCCGGGGCTTTTGCTGACGCTTATGGAAGAGTGGATGACGGACGCGGGCAAAGAGCGGCTCTGGCTGATCAATCATGCGCTGCGGACGCTGGTCAAGCAGGGCGATCGGCGGGCGCTGGCCATCCTGGGTTATGGCGAGCCGGCGGTCGAACTACGCGCATTGAAGCTGATCCCGCCAGTTTTGCGATTTGGCAATGAAATCGAGTTCTCATTTGAGTTGCGCAATCGCGGCGCCGGGGCGCAGAACCTGATGATTGATTTTGTGATGCACTTTGTAAAGGCGAATGGGCGGACGGCGCCGAAGGTTTTCAAATTGAAGAAGACGCGATTGGAAGCGGACGCGTCCATTCGCATCAGCAAGCGCTTCGCCATCCGTCCGATCTCGACGCGCAAGTATTATCCGGGGCGACAGCGGCTGGAAATCCAGGTCAATGGGCGCGTGCTCGGCGGCGCGGATTTCGAGCTGGTGATGGACTAGCGTAGATGAGAGCTGAGGGCAAGTGCATTTCACCACCGAGGACACCGAGGGTTATGAGGGCACAGAAGCAGTACCAAGTTAGTCATTCGAAGAAGTGATCGGTAGTGTTGGCGCCTGTGGGCGAGCCAAGGCTCGCTCCTACGGATTCGTCACAGATGGGAACCATTGTTGATTGGGCATTAACAGTTAGTTTTTTCAACATTCGATACAATCAGCGCAGAGCGCAATTGCCATAGAACGGGAGAGAGACTAGATGCCTGCCCCACCTTCGGATTTATTCAGGCCCATTCCGCTGGATGAAGCCTTCAATTGTGATCGCGCGACGCTGGGGGATGGGCTGCGGCTGAAAGCGGACGATGCCTTCGGCGCGCAGAGCTATCGCGGCATTCCCTTCGCCTTTGGCGCGGCGGGCGAGGCGAACGCCATTCTGCTGGATGGCGATGAAGTCCGCATCGCTACGGACGGGGTGCATGCTAGCTACCTGGTATTCGCCCATATCGTCGAGGACAAATGGCCCGCGCTGACTGCCGACTTGGAAGATTATGATCGCGGCGATCTGTGGGATGGAGCCACGCCGGGCAATACATTGGGCGACCAGGTCGCCGAGTACGAGCTGCATTACCGCGACGGCGCTCGCGAGTCGATAGCGATTCGGCGGCGTTTTGCCATTCAGCAGCCGCGCATCACCTGGGGCGCGAGCGCCTTCGCCGCCGTGCCACACCGGCAGGACGATGTCGTTCGCAGCAACACCGAGAATGTCATATTGGGGCGGATGCCAACCGGCGCTTATGGAGGCGGCGAGACGCGGCATGGCAGCGGGCGCGATGCGGCCGACGAGCATATCTGGCTGTATGCCCTGCCCAACCCGGCGCCCGAGAAAGCAATCAGCGAGATTCGGCTGGCGGGCAAGGACGAGCGGGCGCTGGTTTACGGCATCAGCGCGACGCAACTGGAAGCGCATCCGCTGCGCGCTTGGACGCGGCGCAAGCTGGCAGTGGCGCTGCCGGAAGGCGTTGCCTTCAACGCGATCGGCGAACTGGACGGCGTCGATATTGACTTGGGTGTGGTGATTTCGGCGCGGGCGAAGCTGGAGTACCGCCGCGACCTGTGGTTCGGCGAGGCGACCAATGCCCAGCCCGCGCGCTCGGATCGCGAGGCAGTTGTCGAGTATGCCGCCCATCCGCAGGCGAAGCTCTACCTGGAGACGGGTAATGGCGAGCAACGAATATACGATTTGAGCCAATCGGCTAGCGCGCCCATTGTCGAAGTGGCGGAGGCGCGGCAGTTGGTCCGCGTCCGCACGGTCGATGAAAGCGGGCGCGAGGTCGCCACGCGCATACACTTTCACGGCGCGCAGGGCGAATACCTGCCGCCGCGCGGCAATCACCGGCGCGTGAATCGGCACTGGTTCGAGGACAATTACGGCGAATTCGTCAACGGGTTGAATCAGTACGCCTATATCCCCGGACATTGCGAATTGGAAGCGCCGCTGGGCGAGGTCTTCGTCGAGATCACGCGCGGCTACGAGATGAAGCCGATTCGGCGCTCCTTCGAGGTGAGGCCGGAAACGACGGAGGTCGTCTTCACGCTTGAGAAGCTGCTGGATTGGGGCGAGCGCGGCTGGGTCTCGGCTGATACGCATGTGCATTTCCTGAGCCCGCAGACGGCGCTGCTCGAGGGCTCGGCCGAGGGCGTCAACGTCGTCAACCTGCTGGCGAGCCAATGGGGCGAAATGTTCAGCAACGTCACCGACTTCGACGGGCGGACGACCCTGGGCGCCAAGGACTTCGGCGGCGACGGCGAGTTCCTGGTGCGCGTGGGCACGGAAAATCGCATGCAGGTCTTGGGGCATATTTCGCTGCTCGGCTATTCGGGCGCGATGATTCATCCGCTTTGCAGCGGCGGACCGTCGGAATCAGCGATCGGCGACGCGCTGGAGCTTAGCATGGCCGATTGGGCGGAGCGCTGCATTGCACAGGATGGCTTGGTCGTCTTGCCGCATGCGCCCAACCCGCAGGCGGAGCGCGCCGCCGATATCGTGCTCGGCCTGGTCCACGCGATGGAGATGATGACCTTTAATCCATTCGATATGCAGATCACGCCCTACGGACTGCTGGATTGGTATCGTTTTCTGAATCTTGGCTATCAGATTCCCGTGGTTGGCGGGTCGGACAAGATGAACGCCGCGTCGCTATTAGGCGGCATCCGCACTTACGCGCAGCTGGGCGCGCGCGAATTCACTTACGAGAGCTGGATGCAAGCCGTGAAATCAGGCAATACCTTTGTGACCGTGGGTCCGCTGCTGGAGCTGGAAGTCGAAGGGCTAGCGCCCGGCAGCACGCTTGACTTGCCGGCCGGCGGCGGCACGGTCGATGTGTCCTGGCGGGTGGCTTCAGCCGCGATGCCGATTGAAAAAGTTGAGCTGGTCCTTGGCGGCTTCGCGGTTGAGGAGCAGTCAGTCGATGGCGCGCTGGCTGCCTCAGGGGGTTGCCGCGTCAATATCAGCGAGCCTACCTGGATCGCCCTGCGCGTGCGGGGCAGCCATGGTGGACGAACCGGCGAGATTGCGGCGCATAGCAGTTGCGTGCAGGCGCGCGTCGATGGGGCGGGACCCTTCAAGCGGGACGACGCGATCGCGGTGCTTGAGCAGATTGAAGGGGCGATCGCCTTCGTGGATACGCTGGCGCCTCGGCCGGCGGCGCGGCAATTTAAGCGGGTGCGCGCGACGATCGAGGCGGCGCATAATCGGCTGCATCAGCTGATGCACCGGCGGGGGATTTATCATGAGCATAATCCGCTGCATGATCACGGGGAGCATTGATTTTCCGCCGCAGAGACACAGAAGCAGTTCCTACAAAACAATTTGAAATTGTAGGGGCGACTCGGTGAGTCGCCCTCTCCGCAACCGGTATCGGTTCATGCGGGCGAGACTAGTCTCGCCCCTACATTCGATTGAAGGTTGTTTGACTTAGATGCGGTTGTCGGGCGTGGGCTCGACGATGACGTTGACGAATTCGAATTTCTGCTTGTTGCGATATTGGGTGTTCTCGGCGTGGTTGACCTCGACCAGTGTAACCTCCGTGCCGAGCCCTTCGAGGACGTACTTGGTATGCCACTCGCCGGTCTGCTGAACATTGCGATAGTAGAGCAAGCGACCTTTCGGGTCCATCAGCCGCAGCTTGAATTTGGCGCGCCAGAGACGCATCCCGCTTAGCTCATGCAGCAGGGCTTGGCGTTCTGCCTGATTGAGATAGGACATAGCTGGTCCTCATTAGCCCACAATTGCGAAATCTGGGATAATTGTAGCTGTCGACGGGCGGCATCACAACGGGAACTATGCGGGCGCCACATGCAAACATTTTCTGTCAGAGATATCACACGCTATATCCGCGGCTTATTCGACGCCGACAGCCAATTGTCCGCGCTTTGGGTGCGGGGCGAGCTCTCGAACTTGACGAAGGCGCGTTCGGGGCATTGGTATTTCACGATCAAGGATGCCGAGGCGCAATTGCGCTGCGTGATGTTTCGCAATGCGGCGCGGACTGTGCGGCTTGACCTGCGCGCGGGCGATGAGATTCTGGTCCACGGGCGCGTCAGCGTCTATGAGGCGCGCGGCGAGTATCAGCTCTACGCCGATACGATTGAGGCGGTGGGCGGCGCCGGGGATTTGCATCGGCAGTTCGAGGCGCTGAAGGCGAAGCTGGAGGCTGAGGGGCTATTCGATCCGGCGCGGAAGCGGGCGATCCCGGCTTTTCCGCGGCGGCTCGGCATCGTCAGCTCGCCGACGGCGGCCGCCTGGCATGATATCACAAACGTGCTGCGCCGGCGCTTTCCCTTGGTGGAAGTCGTCTTGAGCCCGACGCTGGTTCAGGGCGTCGAGGCGCCGCCGCAGATTGCGCGCGCGCTGGAAAGACTGAATCGGCGCGACGATATCGACGCGATAATCCTGGCGCGCGGGGGCGGCTCGCTGGAGGATCTGTGGTGCTTCAACGATGAGCGCGTGGCGCGGGCGGTGGCTTCCAGCCGCATACCGGTGATCAGCGGGGTAGGCCATGAGATTGACTTCACGATTGTGGATTTCGCCGCCGATTTGCGCGCGCCGACGCCATCGGCCGCGGCTGAATTGGCGACGCCGAATCGCGATGATCTGCTGCTGGATCTGGACCGGCTGCGCGCCGGCTTGACGGGTTCATTTGGCGCAGCGCTCACCGACAGAATTCGCGCGCTGGACAGGTTGCGCAGCACCTTGGTTTTCGTCTCGCCGCGGCGTCGGATTGCGCTGGCGCAGCGCGATTTGGCCGCCGGAGGCCTGCGGCTCGGGCGGGCGACCAGTTTGAAGCTGGAACGGCTGCGCGAACGGTTGGCGAATAGATCCAAAGCGCTGGAGACAGCCAGCCCGCAGCATATCCTGGGGCGCGGCTACGCCTTGGTCAGGAACGAGCGTGGTCAGCTCATCCGCGAGGCGGCGCAGGTCAGCGAGAATGAGCGATTGAACGTACAATTGTCAAAAGATCGAATCATGGTCAGGGTCGAAGAGTGATGGACGAAATCGAGAAGCTGAGTTATGAGGCCGCCTACGAAGAGTTGGAAGCGCTGGTGGCGCAAATGGAGAACAGCGAGCTGCCGCTTGAGACGTCGGTAGCGCTATACGAACGTGGCCAGAAGCTGGCGGCTCACTGCCAGGCGCTGCTGGAAGAGGCGGAGCTGAAGATCAAGCTGGTGGACGAAGCCAGCGCGGATGGCGGAGCGCCGGATTAGGAAGCGCGCATGATCGACTACAGCCGACTTCCAAGCGCTGCCGAAAAGAATATCTCGGTGCGCGTCAAGGGCGCCGCTGAGCGAGCCATACAGCAGGGGCATCCCTGGGTGTTTGAGGACGCCATCCTGCGCCAGAGCCATCTGGGCAACGCTGGTGACCTGGCGGTGATCTATGATCGGGACAAGAACAATTTCTTGGCGGTCGGCTTGTACGATCCGCTATCGCCGATTCGCATCAAGGTCTTGCAGGCGCTGCAGCCGATGCGGATTGACCGCGCCTTTTTCGCTGAAAAGCTGAAAGCGGCGCAGGCGAAACGGCAGCCGTTGATCAACGATGGCACGACCGGCTACCGGCTCGTTCATGGCGAGAGCGACGGCTTCCCGGCGCTGGTCATCGATCGCTATGGCGACATGCTCGCGCTCAAGCTGTATACGACCGCCTGGCTGCCGCATTTGGAAGCGCTGATCGGGGCGCTGGAAGACAGCATCGTATTTGACGGGCTGGTCCTGCGTTTGAGCCGCGCGCTGCAATCGGATCGGTTGAATGTCGCCAAGCTCTATGGCTTGGCGGATGGCCAGCAATTGATCGGGACGGGCGCCGATGAGCCGGTCGCCTTTGTTGAGAATGGTCTGCTATTTCAAGCGGATCTGAGGCGGGGCCACAAGACCGGTTTCTTTTTTGATCAACGTGAAAACCGACAGCAGGCGCGCGAGCTGGCGCAGGGCCGGCGCGTGCTTGATGTATTTTCCTACACGGGCGCCTTTTCGGTTTATGCGCTGGCGGGCGGCGCGCGGTCGGTCACGGCGCTGGACATAAGCGAGCCGGCGCTGGATGCTCTGAAAGTCAACGTCGAGCGGAACGGCTTCGACGCTGAGCAGGTTGATGCGCTCGCGGTCGATGCCTTCGCCGGCATGATGGAGCTGATCGAGGCGCGGCGCAAGTTCAGCCTGGCAGTCGTAGATCCGCCGGCTTTCGCCAACAGTCGCGCGAGCATGCGCAAGGCGGTGCTGGCTTATCGCCGTCTGGTGGAGATGGCGCTGCGCTTGCTGGCGAACGATGGCTTGCTGGTGATGGCCTCTTGCTCGAGCCGCATCAAAGCCGAGATGTTCTTTCAGTTGGTGGAGCGATCGGCGGAGGTATCGGGATACCAGTTGGAAGATGTTTTGAAGACCGGACATGGGCTGGATCATCCGGTCGGCTTTCCGGAGGCGGCATATTTGAAGGCGCTCTTCGCGCGGGTGCGGAGGTCTTAAGACGGCCAGCGCATTTTCACCACCGAGTACACAGAAGTAGTTCCTACAAAATAATTAGAAATTGTAGGGGCGACTCGGTGAGTCGCCCGCTCCGCAACTGGTATCTGTTCATGCGGACTAGCCAAGGCTCGCCTCTACAGTTCGTCTTGACGGGAGGGCGAGCCAAGGGCCGCCCCAACGTTTCGTGGGCGGGCGATTCGCAGCATCGCCCCTACTGCGAATCGCGGCGCATGAGGCTGAAGCTCTGGCCCGTGGGACCGGTCAGGGGCTGGGTCGCCAAGAAGAGCGCCAGCGGCAGGACATCGGCCGGCGTCTTGAACCACTCGGCTTGGAAGGGGGAATCGCTCGGGCGCTGCCCGTCAGCCGTGAGTTCCGTCCGCACCAAGCCCGGAATCAATTCGTTGACGCAGATCTGATAGGGGCGCAGCTCGGCCGCCAGGGCGCGGACGAACATCCAAGCGCCCGCTTTGGAGGCGCCGTAAGCGGAATGCGCCGCATCGACCACGCGGTGGCCCACGCCGGAGCCGACCACGATGATATGCCCGCCCCGCCCTTTCAGATCGGGAATGGCGAATTTGCAGGTGTAGTAGACGCCGAGCAGATTGACGCGGATCGTCCGTTCCCAGTCGGCGATATCACTCTCCTCGACCGATTGGCGCGAGAAGTTTCCGCCGGCGTTGGCGATGACGATATCGAGCACACCGTAGCGGGCGCGAGTTTCGGCGAAGAGGCGCTGCAGGGCTGCGGCGTCGCCCACATCGCAGCCAAAGCCGATGGCGTCGCCGCCGGCCATTTGAATGGCGCGGGCGGTATCATCGATTTGCGATTGTGTGCGGGCGGCGCAGATGACTGTGGCGCCCTGCGCAGCGAAGCCGATGGCGATGGCGCGCCCGATGCCGCGCCCGGCGCCGGTGATGACGGCGACTTTGCCTTCGAGTTGCTTGGTCATGGTTGGTTCTCTTTCACTGATTGGGATTTTGGGCGACCCAAGGGTCGCCCCTACAGGCGGCGCGTGGCGGCGGGCAGGCGACTCACAGAAGTAGTTCCAAGTTAATCATGCGAAAGAAGCGAGCCTCGTAGGGGCGACCAATCTGGTCGCCCGCTGCCGCTGCGACTTGTGGTTTTGGGCGACATGGTATAGTCGCACCTACAAATCGTTGCTTTAGTGAAATTTGCATTACTTTATTGGTTCTACTGAGTCGCCACTACAACTCGGATCGAAACGAGCGGCGGACGAATGGCGCGAGCAGCGGGCGAACCTCGCTGATGTCTAATGCGTAGCCGCCGCCGAAGAAAATCAGCCCGGCGACAGCGCAGCCGCAGAGCGCCAGCGTAAGACCGCCGGCCGGCAGCGCGCGCGTCAAGAGCCAGAGGGCGGCCGCCATCAGCAGCGAGAGCGACAGACTGCCGGCCGCGCTGCGGAGAATCTCGTGGTCGTGGAGGCTCCGCGTTGTGCCCAGATGCGCCAGGCGACGGCGGATCAACCACCATAGGACGAGCGCTTCAACGATGGTCGTCAGGGCGTTGGCGAGCGCCAAGCCCGCGAACGCGCCGCGCGCCAGACTGCTTGGATCGCCGATGACCCGGATGAAGACGAGGTTGAGTACGATATTGCTGAGCATGGCGAGGGCGCCCGCGATGGTGGGTGTGCGCGTGTCTTCCAGGGCGTAGAAGGCGCGCGAGAGCACCTCCAGCAGGGCGAAGCCGGCGATGCCGATGGCGTAGAAGCCGAGCGCCCAGGCGACGGCGGCGGTGCTGTCTGCCGTCCATTCGCCGCGCTGCAAGACGCTGACGAGGGGCTGACCGAGCACGATCAACAGGGCGGAAGCGGGGAAGGACAGGCAGAGCACATTCCGCATCGCGCTTGACAGGCGGTCTTTGAAGCCATCGTAATCGCCTTCGGCTTTTAGCGCCGCCAGGCTGGGAAAGACGGCGGAGCCCTGGCTCTGCGCGATGATGCCGAGCACGAAGAATATCAGCATGAAGGCGTAGCGAATGGCGCCGACGCTGCCGGCGACCATGCTATTTGCCAAAATGATATTGACGTGGAAATTGACCTGCACCACCGCCAAGCCAAACACGCGCGGACCCATCAAGCGCAAGACATTGAGCAGGCCCCGGACGCGCAGGGACAGCAAGGGACGCAGGCGGACGGATAGCTTGGCGACGGCGGGCAGCTGGACGGCGAGATGCAGGCAGGCGCTCAAGACGGCGCCGTAAGCCAAGCCCATGATGTTCAAGTCGCCGACCTGCCCCACATTCGGATGCGGCGCGAGCAGGGGCGCAATGAACAGCGCGCCGATGATGATGCCGATATTGTTCATGCTGATGGCGATGGCGGGCAAAGCGAAGGCGGCGTGCGATTGCAGCAAGCCCATCAGCAGCCCGCTGACGCTGAAGATGACGGGCGTCAGCATCATGAGGCGGACCATGTTGATCACCAGCTGCTGTTCCTGCGGCGAGCGTTCGCTGTAGAGCGCGAAACTGACCAATGGCGGCGCCAGAGCATAAACAAGCAGCCCGAGCAGGCCGGCGGCGGCGGCCGACAGGGTCATGACGGCGCTGGCCAGACGAGATGCGCTCGCCTGGTCGGTAGCGCGAACCTTGGCGTAAACGGGGATGAAAGACGAGCCGAGCGCGCCGCCAGCCACCAGCACGAAGACGGACTCGGGCAATTGCTGGGCGGCGGCGAAGGCGTCATAAGCGGCGCCCGTGCCGAATTGCGCGCCGACCACCGCCAGGCGAATCAAGCCCAACAGACCGCTGGCGACGAAGCCGGCCAGCACAATCAGGGATTTCTCGATGATTTCGCGATTGTCCAGCGCCTTGCTTGCGCTCATCGTCTAGCCTTAGCCGGGTCATGCGCTGGGCGGCCGGATTGCCACTGGTCAGCGCCTTGCGCCTTGCTATAATATACCAGTTTAGACGAAGCGAGACTGCCTCGGCGGCGACAGCGGCGAGGGTGTGAAGGACGAGAGATGCAAGTTATTTTGCTCCAGGACTTGTACAAGCACGGGGTGGCGGGCGAGGTGGTCAATGTGTCCGCTGGCTTCGCGCGCAATTACTTGATTCCGCGCAAAATGGCGGCGCAAGCGACGCGCTCAGCCCTGCGCCAGACGGAAACGATCCGCCAGAATGTTGAGGCGCGCAAGGCGCAATACAATAATATGCTCAATGATTTGGCGCGCCAGATCGACAATGTTGAGTTGATCTTTGGGCGGCGGGCGGCCTCAACGGGTAAGCTTTTCGGCTCGGTGACGACGCAGGAGATCGCTGACGAACTGGAGCGCGAGACCAGCGTGGACATCAATCGGCGGCGCATCAGCCAGCAGTCGCTGCGCGAGGTAGGGACGCATCATGTGCCCGTGCGCCTGGGCACGGAGAGCGCGCCGACGCTGAAGATTTCGATCGTGCCAGCCGATGAATTGGCCGAGTTCCTGGCTGCGCGCGAACGCGGCGAAATGGTCAGCGCGGAAGATATTATGGTGGATGGTTTTCGCTACGCGACCTCGGCCGATGAGGGAGAAGAACCAGCGGAGGGCGACGCCGCCGCGGACGCGAGCGAAGAAGCGCCAGCGGAAGATGAGGCGGCAGCCGGCGAGATGGAAACGGAAGCCATTAAGGAGTAAGGGTCAGCGCTGTCGACAGCCTTCGAGCGCCAGGCAATCGAGAATTTAGCGCCCCGTTTGTAGCAGATTATACTGAACGACGGGGTTTTTTGATTGAGGGTCGTCACAGCTGATGGATGCCTACTCCCTCGGGCAGATACTGCGAGAAGCGCGCGAAGCCAGCGAGACAACAATTGAAGAGGCGGTCGCCAAGCTCCGGATCCGCCAGCCCATTCTGGAAGCCTTTGAAGCCGGCGAATTTGAGATCGCGGGCGTGCCAGAAATCCAGGTACGCGGGATGCTGCGGATATACGGGCGCTTCCTCGAGCTGGACGAAGAGAATGTCCTGCTGCTCTATGACCAGATGCGCGTGGCGCAGGAGAAAGGCCGGCGTCGACGCCGCGGACGGAGACGGCGCCCAGCCGAGGCGGAAGCGGAGCGGGCGCTCAGCTCGACGCAGCCGCTGCATGAGGCGCATTTGGCTGAACGGCGCTCGGCGACCTGCGGCAGCCTGGCGCGCATTCTGCTGCTTCTGATCTTTTCAGCGGCGGCCATCGCGGTAATCGTCTTTGTGACGGTCGAGTTGGCGGGCGTCGAACTGGGTAATGCCGCAGCGCCAGCGAGCGCTGTAACCACGCCGTCCCCGCTCGCCCAGACCGATGCGCCGTCAGCAACCGACACAGTCGCCAGCGCGCCGACTCGTTCGGATAGGGCGCAATTCAGCGGGAGTGGCATACTGGTCAGCGTATTGGTGACGCAGCGCAGTTGGATGCAGGTGACGGTGGATGGGGTCGAACGCTTCAGCGGCATCGCAAAGCCAGATACATTGCTGGAATACGACGCGGTCAGCGAAGTGCGCCTGGCGGCCGCCAACGCGCTGGCGCTGGATGTCGTCTGGAATGGGCAGCAGCAGGGACCGATCGGGGCGCGCGGGCAACGAGCGGATATCCGCTTCACGGCGACCGAAGCGATTGTCGAGCTGGGTCCGGCGGGCGCGCCAACGCCGGTGAGCCCGACGGTCGAGGCGGTAGTAGTAGCGGCTGAACCTGAGCCGACCGCGACTGAGGGACCGAGCCCGACGCCGACGGAGACGCCGATCCCGACAGCGACGTATAGGCCGCGGCCGACGGCAACGCCAATCCCGAGCGCGACGCCGACAGAGGGACCGCCGACGGCGATATTGCCGCCGCGGGTGACGCAGGCGGGTCTGTTGCCGACGAAGGAGGGAACGTGAATCGCCATGTCTTGGTTAGGCGCGTCGTAATCTCGCGGTGGCGCTGGCAAATGAGCATCTATAATGCAGGCGGAACGTATGGCGCAACGTAACAGGCGCAAGAACAAATACTACCTGCTCAGCCTGGGCTGTTCGAAGAATACAGTCGACAGCGAGAGCATGGCGCAGGTGCTGCATCGGAGCGGCATGCGCGGCGTTGGCGATCCGGCAGCGGCCGAAGTGCTGATCGTCAACACTTGTGGATTCATCAACGCGGCGAAGGAAGAATCGGTCAATGCCTTGCGCGAGTTGGCGGCGAGCAAGCGGGCCGATCAGATGGTAATCGCGGCCGGCTGCCTGTCGCAGCGTTATGGCGCTACGCTGGTGCAAGATGTGCCCGGGCTGGATGGCGTGATCGGCACGCGGCGCTGGATGGATATCTTTGACCTGATCGGGCGGCTGCGGGCGCGGAAACATCCCGAGCCGCTGTATCATTTGCCGGAGGCTGCCGATGTGGTCGGGCGCGATGAACGTGGCGTGCTGCGGGCGAGCTTGCAGGGCGCCTCCGCCTATCTGAAGATCGCCGATGGCTGTCGGCGTCCCTGCGCCTTCTGCGCCATTCCGCGCATCAAAGGCACGGCCGTCAGCCGCCCGCTGGAAGCGATCGTGGCTGAGGCGGTGCGGCTGGAGGCGATGGGCGTCAAGGAAGTGATGTTGATCGCGCAGGACAGCACCGATTATGGCTATGACCTGGGTATGAAAGACGGTCTGGCGCAACTGCTGGACGCGATTGTGGCGGCGGCGCCGGCGATCCCCTGGCTGCGCATCATGTACGCCTATCCGGGCTATGTGACGCCGCGCTTGATGGAGACGATGGCGCAGCATGAGCAGGTGCTGCCCTACCTTGATATGCCGCTGCAGCACGGCCACCGCGAAACCTTGAAGCGCATGAGACGGCCCGCGAAGGTGGAGTGGGTTTATGAAGCGATCAGCCGGCTGCGCGCGACCATGCCGGAGCTGGCCCTGCGAACGACCTTCATCGTCGGTTATCCCGGCGAGACCGAAGAAGAGTTCGAGGCGCTACTGAAGATGGTTCGTGAGCTGGAGTTTGACCGGCTGGGCGCTTTTCAGTACAGCTATGAATTGGGGACTCCGAGCGCGGCGCTGCCGCAGCATGTCGATGACGCCATCAAGCAAGAGCGTTACGAGCGTTTGATGGAAACCCAGAGCGGGATCAGCTTGAAGAAGAATCAAGCCCTGGTCGGCAAGACGCTCGATATTCTGGTCGAGGGGCATGGCGTCGGCGAAGATGAAGCGGGCGACGAGACCGGCGATTTGATCAGCTTGGGACGCAGCTACCGTGACGCGCCCGAGATTGACGGGTATGTGCTGGTTGAAGGCGAATTGCCAATCGGAGAGATCGTGCCTGTACGAATCACAGGCGCGACGATTTACGATTTGACCGCGACGGTTGATGTGGGCGCGCCGGTCGTGCTTGAGGCGGGACGGCCTTATGGCGCGGGCATGATTGAACCCCCACCCCAAACCCCTCCCCCATAAAGAAGGAGGGGCATTTCCAATCAGCCGGTTTTCACGCCGAGGGCGATGCCGTCGCCAACTTCGATGATGGTGCTGTCGAACTGCGGATGCGCCGCCAGCCTTTGATTGAAGGCGACCATGGCCTGATCGTCGTCCGTCTTCGGGTCAAAGATATTGCCCTGCCAAAAGGCGTTGTCGGCGATCACCGCCCCGCCTACGCGCAGATTGGCGGCCGCCCATTCAAGATAATTGTGATAGTTGCCCTTATCGGCGTCGATGAACATCATATCGTATGGTCCTTGCGCCACCAGCTTGGGCAGGACATCCGCTCCGGCGCCTTGCAGCACCGTCACTTTGTCCGCCAGCCCGGCATAGTCGAAGTGCTCGCGCGCGACGCCTGCGTGGAGGCTGCTCACTTCGATGGTGAACAAGCGGCCGCCGGCGGGCAAGGCGCGGGCAATGCAGATGCCGCTGTAGCCGGCCAGCGCGCCAACTTCAACGACTCGTTCGGCGCCGCAAAGCCGGACCAACATTTGCAGCAGCTTCGCTTCATTCGGCTCCAGGTTGATCTGCGGCAAGCCGCGCGCGGCCGTCTGCCGGCGGACGTGGCGCAGGGTTTCGTCTTCGCGCACAAAGAGTTCGTTGACGTACCTGTTGTAGCGCTGCGACAAGCTTTCGCTCATTTCACTCGCCTCCCTCGGGCAGCTCAGATTTGACATCATCGCCAAATTGTCGCTTCAGCTTTTGTGGCAGTTTATCACGAAAGATGGCGAAGTGATCGAGATCGCGCACAACGTAAGAATCGGGAAAGGTCTTGCGCGCTTCTCTGATCACCTCGAATTCGCGATAGCGCCGCGAGATATGCGTAAGGAAGAGAAACTTGACGCCGCAGTCGCGCGCCAGCTCGGCCGCCTGCTGCGCCGTGATATGCCCTACTTCCCGGGCGATATCGGCGTCTACGTCGAGGTAGGTTGACTCGATCACGAGGGCGTCGGCGTCGCGCGCAGCCTCGTGGATATCATCGGTTCGCGCGAGATCGCCCGTGATGACTACTTTGGCGCCCTTGATTTCGTCGCCCAAGACCTCATCCGGCTGGATGACGCGACCAGCTGGCGTGACGATCGATTGGCCCGCGACAAGCTGGCCCCGCTCCGGACCATGTGGCAGGCCGAGCGCATCCGCCTTATCCGCCAGGAAGGGCCGGCGCGCGTCTTCCTCGAAGATGTACCCGTAGCATTCGCGCCCGCGGTGCGAGACGGGAAAGGCGCGCACGCTGAAATTGCGCCCGCGGAAGAGCGTTTTGTCCGCCTGTGTGCGGTAGAAGTATATGGGGACGGGCGGCGATTGCCGGCGAAAGACGACTTGATAGACCAAGCCCTGAACCCGCTCAATGGCGGGCAAGCCGCCCCAGATATGAATCTCGTCGAGCGCTTCCCAGCGGCCAAAGGTCGAGAGCAAGCCGCCCAAGCCCAGGATATGGTCGAGATGCGCGTGCGTCAGGAAGATGCGATTGAGACGTTTGAAGCCGATGCCGCTGCGGAGGATTTGCCGCTGCGTGCCTTCGCCGCAATCGACCAGGAAACGCTGCTCGCCAGCCAAGACGGCCAGGGCGGGCAAGCCGCGATGGATCGACGGCGCGGAAGCCGATGTGCCGAGGAAGACCAGCTCGAACATCAAGCGCCGTCTTCATCGGCAGCGGGCAGCGGCAGCACTTCGATCTCGTAAAGAAAGATGCGGTCGCCATGCGCTTGATCATCTTTGAGGACGGGAAGGCGCTGCTGGTCGCTTTGGCGATAGGCGCCGACGGAGACGATGTATTTGCCCGGCAAGGCGGTATCGCGCAACTGTATCGACGTCACTTGAATGAAGACATCGCGTTCTCGCAGCATAAGCGGGTTGACGCTGATGACATCGCGGATGCCAATTGGCGTAACCGGGTCGGCCAGGATGTGATTCTTGAGGGTGATATCGGGCAGGAACTCGCCTTCGACTCGCCAGTAGGTGATGACTTCGACGGCTTCGCCTGGCAGGAAGGCGCGCTGGACATCGGGCTCGTAGCCGAGGAGGGTCAAGTTGCCGCCGAAGCGGATTGGCGGCGCGATCGGCTCGGGCTCGGCCACTTCCGGCGCGTAGGAGAGCGGCGCGGTGGTGGTTAGCGCGCCGGCGCGGTCGGCCAGCAGTTGCGCGGCATCCAGTTCAAATACGGTATCGCGCGGCAGGTTTCCGGTTAGGGGACGTCCATTGGCCAGCCATTCCTGCAAATATGGATGCACGCTGTCGCGCGTCTGCCTGTCGAATAAGACGATGCGCTGCTTTGCGCCGCCATTCGTGAGCAGGAGGCTGCGGCTACAATCCGCTTCTTGATACCTGAACCCGGAGCGATTCATCATCAGGAGCGTCTTGTCGCTGCTGCCGATGGCGCGCTGTTCCTGCTCGGTATCCCAGCCGGCATCGCAGAAGACCACCGGAAGCTCGTTTCCGACGGTATCGAAGAAGTGGGCGATCTGACCCAGATCCCCGTTGACCAAGGGCATGACCGCCTCGTGATCGCGCCAGTCGGCAAAGAGATCGGACCAGGTCCAGACGACGTTAATGGCGAGGAGCGCGAGCACGCCGGCGACCGCCATCCGGCGAAAAATGACATCGACAAAGATGGGCGCGCGAATCAGCGAATAGAAGCCCATCCCGAAGAAGATGGCGAGCTGCGGCAAAATCACGCTCATCCGGTGGAAATTGGGGCTGTTTTCCACGATGAGCGCGGCGGGCAGCGCCAGTACAAACATAATCAAGAGCAGCATGAAGCGCGGCCGATGGCGGCGCAGGATGCAGATGACGAGTCCGGCCAGCATCAAGATGCCGCTAAAGGCGTCAACCAGGGGGCGCCCGGGCAGATTATGCAGCGGGTTCACATCGCCGCTGGATACGATCGCCAGGAGACCATTGGCGGCTGACGTCAAAAGCGAGTCGTTATAGTGAGGCAGAATGCGTTGCCCGGCGGCATACTGCGGCAGATTTATGGAAGAAATCAAGTAAGGCATGCTAATGATCAGCATGAGCAAGATGGCAAAAAGCGTGTAGCTGCGGTGCTGGCGAAACATCACATTGCGGAAATAAAGCAAATGGGCGATATAGAATATAGCGCCCAGCACGATAAAGAGGCTCGATGGATGCGCGTAGACGCCAATGCCCAGCAGCCCGCCCAATGCGGCGAAGGAGACGATGCTTGAGCTGACGTCGCGCGTGCGCCGGTACACCGGCAAGGAGCGCGCCAAAGCCAGCATCGTCGCCGAAATCAGGAACAATACCGCGGCATCGCTGGACACCGCGCGGGCGAGCAGGATGCTGCTCATGTTAACCGTGACCAAGCCGGCCGAGAGTACGCCGATGATGGGATTGAAGAGATGGTTGCCGAGCGTATATATGATCGCAATCGACAACATGCTCAGCCAGAGGGAGGTAATGCGAAAGCCGATCGTGCCTTCGCCAACGAATGAAGTCACAAAGGCGATCAAGACGTGGTAAGCGCCTTCGCGCCCGCCGTCTTCGCCCGGGTAAAAGACATAGATATCGCCTTGCCGGACGTTGTCGACAAGGCGGATATTTGTGATTTCGTCTTCGCTGAAGCCTGGCGGCAGATTGGCGAGATCATAGGTGCGCAAGAGTGCCGCCAAGAGCAATAACCCGATGACAAGCAGATAGCTCATCCGGCTGGTCATCAAGGCGTGACCCTTGACCATGTTTATCAACGACGATTGAACGGTCATAGCGTCAGCAAGTATACCTCAAATTGCGAGAAAACCTGTTTCAAAGCGCTGCGTCTCGTAGTTGCTTGCGGCTTGCGATCGACCGCGCAAACGGCGGTCAATTATGAGCGGATTCTATTACACGAATTGAAGCGCTATCTCTTTATGCTGGGCAAATCGGCGCTACCACTTTGCCTAAGGCCACGGGACCATTGTCAACGCGCGCAGGTATCAAGAAGTCGCCGCAGACTTTTCGCATGTTGGCGACTTTGATGAATGCGGGACGCGGTCGGCTGCCTTCCGCTTCGACGATGGACCACCAGTATTCTTCATCGGCCGGATGCCAGGCCGGGTCGGGTAGGTAGATCAGGATCATCAGCCCGACCCAAGGGCGCCAATTGGCGATGACGTATTCATAAGCGCGCTCAATGAAATCGGCTTGCTCCTGTTCGGTAACGCTGAACCATTGATATTCGGGATTGACGGGGTCGATGGTATAGCCGAACTCCAAGATGGCCATCTGGCGCGCTTCATCGCCGTAGTTCAGCATGATCTTGCGCAGATCCTCAACGCGGCGGAAAGTGAACCAGCGATGGAGGGCCTGCGGGTCATCCGGTCCGATCTCGGGCGGGGCGAAGCCCGGCGCGTGCACGCCAACAGCGTCGATATAGCGCTGAAAGCCGTGGCGATACATCTGATCGAGATACACGTCGTCCGGCATGGCGCGCTCGTCGTAGGTGCCGGTCGGCGCCAAGCCGGCGGAGATGAGGATGGCGGCCGGGTCGATCTGGCGAATCGCGCGTCCGCATTCCGCGAGCAAGTTAACGTAGGCGGCCGGGTCCGGGCTTTGATCGCCCCATTCGCGGCTCAGGTTTGGTTCGTTCCAGATTTGGTAAGCGCTGATGTTGCCCCGGTAGCGCTCGGCAACGGCGGCGCAGTAGGCTCGCCACTCCGTCATGCTTTCCGGGGGAGCGTCACGGGCGAGGCTTGCGCCGGGCGAGCGCGCCCATTGAGGCGTTTGCCCAAGCCGAACGACGAGCTGCAGTCCGCGGCGCTGAACCTCGCTGAGGATGCGATCGGCCTGCCGCCAATCCCAGACGCCCCTCTGCGGCTCCAAATCGCGCCAGGCGAAGATCTGCTTGGCATGGCTGAACGACATCAGGCGCACCCAGTCCAAATGCTTGCCGACAGTTCCAACATCCCACCATAAGAAAGTATGAACGCCGTAAGTCAGCGATGCAAAGGGCGCGTCGGCTATGGACCGCGCCTTGAACGGGTCCCAGATGGGCTGCAGGTAGCGCCAGCCTAAGACGCCGCCGGCAGTGACGACGGCGTAGGCAAGCAGGAGCGCGGCGATCTTCTTGCGAGTCAACCCTCGCATCTTAGGCGCTCGCGCGAGCCAGATAGTTTTGCTGCCAAGCCCGTATCGAGTCGTAGGCGGGGCGGAAGGTAAAATCTGGTCCGATCAATGAATAAGGCACGTTGTCGTTGGAAATGTCATAACCGGCTTGGGGACCGTAATTGAAATTCCAAATGAACGCTAACCAGACGAAACCCCAGGCTTCCATATTGGTCAAGGCTTGGAGGATCCATTCCGCCTGCTCGGCGAGGCTGTTATCCAGCGAAAACTCGAAGCCCGGGCGCGCCTCGCCCAGGTCCTCGGACGAGGGCCAGCCAAACTCGGTGACGCACAGCTTGGTATCGCGCCCGGCCGCGCGGATTCGTTGGGCGTAGCCTTCCAAAGTACTGCGGAAGCTCCAGCTATGATGCCGGTTCGTGGAGGGAGCTTTGAATATCGCCGTTGGATCATCGGGGATCTCGAAATAACGATAATCCGGGCTGACATTGTAGCCATTGTGATGGGCGCCGACGCAATCGGCCCAGTCCAAGAAATTCGCGTCGATTAGCCGTTCCATGTAGATGAAATCGTTGACCGCGGTGCGGCCGTCGTCGACGCCCGTCGGCGAAAGCGCCCCGCTAATGACAATGATGCCCGGCTCAAGAGCTTTGATCGTTTGGTAGGCGGCGCGCAATAGCTCCATGTATTTGCCGGCGCTGAAACCATGAATCGATGTCCATTCGCGGTCCAGGTTCTGTTCATTCCAGACTTCAATCGCGTGGACTTGGCCCGGGTATCGGTTGAGGATGGCGGCGACGAAATCGACGAAGGTCTGCGGATCGGCCGGGGGTCCCTGCCGCTCCAGGTTGGCCTCAGGTTCGCGCGCCCAGTCGGGGGCGGTCACGATCGACAGCAGCATCTTGATGTCGAATTGCTGCGCGCTGGGCATGACGAAATCGAGAACGCGCCAGTCAATCTGACCTTGCTGCGGCTCCATCTGTTCCCAAAGAACCTGCTGCTTCACCCAGCGCAAGCCCAGATCGGCGCTGACGGAGCGATACCAATTGTCCTGATTCACCGGGTCAAAGTCGGGCGCCTGTTCCACCTGGATGCCTACTTCAAAACGCTTAAGATCGACGGGGAATGGTGTTGGAATCGGCGTCGCCGTCGGCCTTGGCGTCGCCGTTGGCTCCAGCGTTACCTCTTCCACAAAGACTGGCATGGTTGGATCGGGCGTCGTTCGAGTCGGCGTGGAGGTCGGCTGGGACGATGCGCTGGGCAGCGCAAGCGCGACCTCCGTGCCATCATCCTCTTCTTCGTCGTCATCGTCGGCAGCCGCCAGCGGAAGGGGATTGCCGGAAGCGCTATCATTTCGCTCGGCGCCGGATGTGAAGTAGATCGCGAGAAATGTCGCCGCCACCATGACGAGCGTGATGACGAGCCAGATGAAGACGAAGCCGCGAATCTGCTTGTGTACCGCTTTCGTTACCACGTTAGCTCCTGCGGTTCGTCGCCGGCGCGATAAGCAGAGGTTACATCAAAAAGCGCAAACGCGGGAGTGTAATCCGCCCTCCTAGCGAGCGCGCGCCAATGCGCCGCATGCCGGGCAAGAGCCGTCCGGTCGGATAATGGCGTAGCCCGCTTGCGGATCGGCGCCGTAGTGCGAAAAGTCGATATTCCAGACGATAAAGAGCGGTACTTTTCCACTCTGGGACGCCAGCGCCGCCGCTTGCGCCAGCCAAGCCGCCTGCTGCTGCACGGTGACGTCCTGCGCCCAACTGAAGTATGCGGGTAAGGGAGGCAGGCCATCGGAAGTGAGATAGCCCAATTCGGTAAAACAGATGGGCCGTCCGGCGATGCCATAATAGGTGTTGAGCATGCCGTGAAAGTAGCGGGTGTAGTAATCGCCTTGGCGCGGATCGCCGCTGGTGCGGCTGGGCGGGATGATGCCTTCATTGTAGTGGGCGCCGACGCAATCGAGATAGTCGAGCCCGCCGCCCGCTACCATCTCGCGCAGCCAGCGATCGTCATTCATCACTTGCCCCGGGAAGGCGTTTTCCGCGCCGGTGGGGGCGGGCGCGGCGCTGATGACCATGGTGGCGCCGTTGGTTGCCTTGATCTTCCGATAGGCTTGGGACAGCATGCGCGCATAGGCGACGCCGCTAATTTGGCCGCGGGGCCATTCGCGGTCGATGTTAGGCTCATTCCAAACTTCGATAGCGTCAGCGCCTTGCGCCGCGATCCGCTGGAGCCAATCGGTATAGGCATGGATGTAGGCGTCGCCGCCAGCAGCCAATTCCGCTGGATCGCCAACGGTTCCGACTAGAATCTTGAAGCCATTATTGCGCGCGTTTTTGATGTCGCCAGACACATCTGGCGGCCGATTACGATAGAAGCGCGACTGGATCTTCATCCAGGTCATGCCGGCCGAGCGCAGCGCCCCGATCGTGCGCCCGCTGCCGGTGCTGAGCACGTGGCCGCCAATCTCGATGCGGATGCTGCCCGCTGGCGGCGGGTCCGCGCCATAGTCCGCGCTACTGGGCGGGCGAACTGTAGCGACGGGCGCAGCGATGACTGGCTGCGGCACGGGCGTCGGCGTCGGAATCGGAGTGGGCGTTGGCGTTGGCGTCGGCTGGAACAACGGAATCACGGCGCCGCGGCGCGCGCTTACCGCGCCAAGATCGTCCGCCGCCGACCAATTGATGGCGTAATTGCCCTCGGGCGCTTCCAGAGTCAGCACGAACATCTCATCCAGATTGGTAACGACGTGATCGAGCGGCGCCCCCGCCCCGTCAATGGTCCAGCGAGCCTTTAGCCGAGCGGGCGAACTGCTAGCCGGCTGCCGCGCTTTGAAATCCATGATGGCTTGCAGCAGTCTCGGGCTATGTTCGCGCGCAAACAGATCATCAAAGGCAATGCCAGCGATGGCCTCGGCGCTGGCCATCCGCTGGCGCAGGGCGGCGGCATCAGTCAGCCAGACGCGCGCGATGACGCTGGACGTCTCATCGCGGTAATCGATATGGCTCGTTTGGATAGCGCGGTCGATGCCGGAAACAGCGCGATAACCGCTTAGCGAGGCGCGAATGATGGCGCCCGGCGGTATCGATCCGGTCTGGCTTACGTCGTCAGCGGTTACGATCACATCGCCCAGGGCGGCGAAGGCGGCATGCCAGCCGATCGGGCGAAAGACGCCATCGACCTCGCGAACGGAGCGGGCGCTCAAGCCCAGCAGGATTTTGTTGCGGGCGACTTGGCTCGTAACTTTTCGCAGCAGATCATGGACGGCGCCGGCCGGCAAAAACGCGCGCGGATCGATGACCGCGCCGAGCTGAAGATAGTCTACCGCTTCCCCGATTCGGCGCCAGTCGTAGCCGCCGCTGCCCCGGGAACCGTCCGCGCCCGATTCCGCGGGCAGGACCACGCCGAGGCGCAGACCATCTTGGGACAAGCTGGACGCCAATTCGGAAATGAAGCGCGTGAAGTCGTCGCGATGTTCCCTCGTTAGACCGCGATAATCAATGAAGACGCCATCGAATCCGTTGAATTTGGCCAGCTCGGCAATCTTGGCGATGTGAAGCGCCCGCGGGCCAGCTTGCGAAATGAGCGTCGCCACGGTGGAGCGGTCGATGGCGCGCGGGTCGGTGAAGTTGCGGATTGCTGGCAGCAAGAGATAGGGCGCGCTTGAACTGCCGCCCGGCGCCAGGCTGCCGATTAAAGCGCCGCTGCGCGTCGGTCGCAAACCGGCCGGGCTGAGGATATCGGCGAGCGCCGCGACCTCGCTGTCGAGGTCTTGGGCGACATCTTGCGCGAGCAAGACAACTGGCTCGGTCCGCCGAAAATGAAAGGCGGCTAAGAGACGCGGGGTAAAATCGGCGGCGCCAAGCAGAGCGCCCGCGACGAACTCCGACGGGATGAAACGCCAGACAGCGCCGCTCCAGCCATAGAGAGCCAGGCGCTCGGGCCTGGCTGCCGCTGCCGGCGGCGTCAATTCGATCTGCAGCGCGCCGGGCGCGTCGCCGCGCGCCTCGATCAGATAGAATGGGCTGGCGAGCGTCAAGAAGGGCGGCAGTTCCTCACGAGCGCTGGACAGCCAGGCGGGCTGGCTGGCATCGGCTGTTTCGAAGGCAGCGCCAGACAGGCGACTGAGCTTGACGGCGAAGTCGGCAGCCGGCTCATCGGCTGGCAGGCTGAGGCGGAGTTCGGCGTCGAGGGCGATGGTGGGCGCGGCGGCGTTGAGCGGGCTGTATTGGCGGGCGAGCAGGCGCGCAGGCAGGTTGATGGGCGGGAGGAAGAGGCTGAAGGCGACGAGGGCGGCGGCGATGAAGATGGATGCGCAGGAGACGAGGCAGGAGGCGCGGTGGCTGGGGCGGCGCTCTTTACTGCCTTGGATAGATTGGGTGGATATCGACACGACTACAAGTATTTTCGGGCCGCCAGCTCGGCCAAGTCGTCCGCCAGTTCATCTATCAGGCGTATTCTGGACTCAAGACCGGGATAAAGATAGTCGTCTAGATTAAACTCAGGACGGTTCACGACATAGATTGCGTCTATATCTGTTTCCAGCACTGCTCGGTTCTTCTTTTTTCGGGGCCTTCGTCTCAAATCATTGTCGCTGTTCGGTGTTAGCAAAAACACTCTGATATTTTTGGTATTGCTCTGGGCATGGAGTTTCAAGCGCCAATACGCCGTCTGAGTCGCCCGTTCTCGGAGCGAGGATTTGATGGATAGAATCGCGAGAATTCGTTCTCGACTTGGCTGATAAACAATCAGATCCACATCAGGCAAGTGGGAGCCATAGTCTCCGAAATCAATCTCCACTTTATCGCTCGCCTCTTCAACAGAGATAAGTTCGAGATTATGCGGTTTCAGCTTCTGAGTAATAATATGCTCAAGCACTTTCTCCAGCCCGAGTCCCTTCACGTTGCGCCACGACTGGCTCGCATTTATTACGGGCGACAGTCTTCTCGCATGCTCTTTTTCAGCATCCAAGAGGAATTCAGGAATGTTTTTGTATTCTGGCGAACAACGCTGAATGAAGTAGTCGCGGATATCCTCCGCGCTCATTCCATCATCCTTCTTCCGCTTCTTTGTCATTTCTCAAGCACCAATACAAACTCAGTCGGATACGCTAGAGCATCAGCATCGGAAGTCTTGGCGAATCTTCCTGTCGCCTTGTCCCTTGTTGATGGCAGATTCTTAGACGGAATTTCGCGTTTGATCACATCTATCAGGTAGAAGCCCAAACGTTGCATTTGCTCAACAAATACTTCCGCGTTTGCGATTTGGACGCCCTTTAGACTAGTGTTTCCAATCACGATGCAAATTTTGCCGCCGACGCGAAGCAGGCGATAAAGCTCCGCCCAAATCTCATACATGGATTCGAAGTAGCTGATGACGCTGGATGCGGTCTTGCCGTTCACTGATGCCAACTCGGCGCCAATCTCAGCGGCAAGCGAACTACGCGTATGCGCTTCGTATGTTCCAGTTGCACACTCAATTCGTCTGAGCGCAGACCCGATAAATTTCTCTCGAAACGCCCTTAGATCATCCAGTCTCTCCAGCCAGAGCATGGATAGCTGATGCAGGTCGCCATACTCATAGGAAGTCACGTACGGCGGAGAAGTTACAACCAGGTCCACGGATTCATTCACCAACGGCAGACATCTCGAATCTCGGCACTCTGCATTGGCTGAGAAAGCGCGCCCATTCATCAACTCATGAAATGCCAAGTTGCCCTTTGACATCATACGAATCTGGCGGTTGAACGTACGCATGACATCGGGAATTTTCTTCTTAAAGTCGCGTGTAGGCTTGTTGCTCTTCTGATGCCAAATGGAACAGTTCTTTAGAATGTTCGAAAAACCACAGACAAAGAATCTACGGATGTCAATATCATCTATGGCGTGTATCGCCTGCAACAGTCTTGACAATTCCTTTTTTTCGCTTTCTCTGAACCAGTAATCTATTCTTTCGTTTTGGGGTAGCTCGGGAACAGTTTCGAAGCTCCTAATCCTAATTTCCTCATACGCTTCGCTCAACGACTGAGGGTCAAGGAGTCGTACTTTTGCCAGTGAAATCAAAATGGATATCGGATTTATGTCATAACCGTACGAATAGCGACGGGAAACTACGGACTCGACGAGCGTCGTGCCGCAGCCACAGAATGGATCAAGAACTGTGTTTCCTTCCTCTGAGTATTCCTCTATAAGGCGCCTAGCCAATTGTGGAATGAATTTGGCGGGGTAACGATGGTAGCCGTGGGTGATATAAGTGGTGTCCAACCGTTTCGCTTCGCTGAACGCCCAATCGTCGGATATTGGGATGTCTTCAAAACTTAGGGCAGGGATTACTCTATCTAGAATCATTGTTCAGAATCTCACTAATCCATCCAAAAGTGATTTTAGCACACTTGTGCAGTTTGCGTAACCGGCAATTTACTTTTACGCATTTTCTTTCGGTCTCTGAAACTTCTCATCGTACTTTCTATACAGCTTGAGTATGTCTTTGTAAAAGTCCATGGCAGCGTCGTTGCCGTATGCCAGCCCCAGCAATAGAATGCAAAGACGGCCTCTTTCATTGTCTGGTAGCGAAATTCATAAACGCCGTTATGGTGTTTCTCCAGAAACTCCATCACAGACAGGTTATCATCTTCATGCTTTTTCCAAGTTCTGATTTTCTTGTCCATTTACTCCCCCCGCGCGGACTCCACCGCGTTCACCAGGATGCGCGCGCGGCTGCGCAGCTGCGACTTCGACCACGCGCCATCGCCGACCAGCCAGGGTCCCATGCCGCAGGCGACCGCGCCGGCCAGAATGAACTCGCGCGCGTTCTGATCGTTTAGGGCGCCGTTGCACATGAAAGCCATGTGATTGAGCGGACCGAAAATGGCGCGGAAGTAATCGACGCCCAGAGCGCCGATGGGGAAGAGCTTGATGAGCGGCGCGCCCATGTCCCAGGCGGCCAGGGCTTCCGAGGGTGTGGCGGCTCCAGGCCCCATGAGGACGCCACGCTCCATCACCGCCCGCACGACGGCTGGTTGGAAGGCGGGCGAAACGACAAAATCAGCGCCGGCATCCATGACCGCATGCGCCGTCTCCACATCCAGCACGGTGCCCATGCCGACGCAAGCCTCCGCTCCGAACTCGGTCTTGAGGGCGCGCATGGCTTCGATCGGCGCCTCCGAGTTCATCATCAACTCGAAGACATGAATGCCCTCATTCATCAAGACATCGGCCACGCCGAGCGCGACCGCCGGCGGGAAGGCGCCGCGCATCCCGGCGACGATGCCGCTCGCATTGATCGCTTTGAGCGCGCTGCTGCTGTCCATTTCTCCGCCTGACTTCAAGCTGCTATAATTTGGACGTCGATTCACGCTTATGATAGTGTTTGAAGCGTAGTTTGCCAATGAATGATAGAAGCGTTTGCGGGGCGCTTTGTCGATGAAGGATTGCGGCGCGTGAAAATTCTGGTGGCTTCGGGCGCATTCAAGCAGAGTCTGACGGCGGCCCAAGCCTGCGCCGCCATCGCGCGCGGGCTGCGCGAATCGGGTCTGGGCGCGGCTGTCGAGCAGCTGCCAATCGCTGACGGCGGCAATGGCACGCTGGACGCCTTCCTGGCGACGGGCGGCGAGCGTGTCTCCGTCCCAGCAATGGACCCGCTGATGCGCCCGATTGACGCTGAGTACGGGCTGATCGACGCCGGGCGGACAGCCGTCATCGAGATGGCGCTGGCTTCGGGCTTGGAACTGCTGGCGCCATCGGAGTTGAACCCGCTGAAAGCGACCACCTACGGCACGGGTCAGCTGATGGCGGATGCGCTGGCGCGCGGCGTCGAACGCATCATCATCGGCTTGGGCGGCAGCGCCACGGTGGATGGCGGCATGGGCTGTCTGAGCGCGCTCGGGCTGCGGCTGCTGGACGCGGATGGCTGCGAGATTTCGCCGGGCGGTGGCGGATTGGCCTCGCTGGCGATGATCGACGCGAGCGACCTGGACGATGGCTGGCGCGATGTAGAGATCGTGATTGCTTCCGATGTGGAGAATCCGACTTTGGGCGAGCGAGGCGCGGCGCGCGTCTTCGGCCCGCAAAAGGGCGCCGATGCAGCGATGGTGGGAGAGCTGGAGCGCAATCTGCGCCACTGCTTCACGGTCGTGCACGAGCAGCTGGGCCTGGACCTGCGGGCGGTCAAAGGCGGCGGGGCGGCCGGCGCATTCGCGGCCGGGCTGATGGCTTTTCTCAACTGTCGGATAGAGCCGGGCATTGACCTGGTGCTGGCGCACAACCGCTTTCGCGACCGGCTGGCCAGCTGCGCGCTGGCAGTCACCGGCGAAGGCCAGATCGATGAGCAGACGCTTGAGGGCAAGGGTCCGCTGGGACTGTCGAAATTGGCGAGCGAGTATGGCGTGCCGACCATCGCGCTCGTCGGCGGCTTGAATATCGACGACCGCGCGCTGCATGAAGCCGGTGTGCAAGCGGCTTTCTCGATCGTGGACAAGCCGATGCCGTTGACGGAAGCGCTGGCGAACGCGGACGAGCTTTTGCGGCGAGCGGCGCTGCGGCTGGGTTATGTGCTGCGGATGACGCGCGGGGATTGAGCAAATGCGACGGATCGTCCTCAAACTCGGCACGAGCGTGCTGACCAAGGGCACGCCGCGATTGAATCGCCAGCGCATGCTGGAGTTGGCGCAGCAGGCGGCCCGCTTGCACGCGCAGGGCTACGAGATAATCGTCGTCTCGTCGGGCGCGCAGACAGCGGGCCGCAGTCAACTCAACTTCCCGGATCTGGGCAAATCGGTGCCGGCGAAGCAGATGCTCAGCGCGGTCGGTCAAAGTCACCTGATGCGCATCTATCAGGATCTATTCGATATCTTCGAGATCACGGCGGCGCAGATCCTGCTCACGCGCGACGACCTGAGCGACCGGGTCCGCTATTTGAATGCGCGCGACACGCTGGACACGCTGATCGAGCAACGAATCATCCCGATTGTCAACGAGAATGACACCATCGCCACCGACGAGATTCGGGTTGGCGATAACGACAATCTGTCGGCGCTGGTCGCCAGCGTCGTCGACGCCGACCTCTTGATTATCCTGACCGATCAGCCGGGCATCTTCACGGATGACCCGCGCAAGAACCCCGAGGCGGCGCTGATCCAGAATATCGAGCAGGTATCGGACGAACTGTTCGCGCTGGCCGGCGGCGCCGGCAGCAAGGAAGGCACCGGCGGCATGGTCACCAAGATTCAAGCGGCGCAGATCGCCAGCCGCAGCGGCATCGAAACGATCATCGCTAGCGGCAGCGAAACAGACGTGGTCAGGCGGCTGGTGGCTGGCGAGCGGATCGGCACACGCATAGCGGCGGCCAAGGACCGCTCGGAGAGCCGCAAGCGCTGGCTCTTGACCGATCGTACGCAGGGAGCGCTCGTGGTGGACGCGGGCGCGGTGAAGGTGCTGCTGGGCGGCGGCGCCAGTCTGCTGCCGGTCGGCATCCGCGAGGTGCGCGGCGAGTTTGAGCGGGGGGCGACGCTGGCTGTGCTGAGGCCCGACGGGCGCGCGATTGCGCATGGTTTGAGCAATTATCAGAGCGATGACCTGCGCCGGATCTCGGGCCGCAAGTCAAGCGAGATCGTCGAACTCCTCGGCTACAGCTACGGCGACGCCGTGCTGCATCGAAACAACCTGGCGCTGCTGTAGCGCCGGCGCCCGCGGATGCGCCTATGCAAAACCTGCTGTGTTAGAATTGCGGCAAGTGGGATGAGGACAAGATTCGGATATGGAAGTCAAGAAGCGCCTCTATACCGTGGATGATGTTTTGGAGTTGCAGGGTTGGGACGGCAAACGAGACAGAAAGTATGAGTTGATCAACGGAGATCTCATTGAAATGTCGCCGACAAATTATCCACATGGCAGACTTGCCGGTCGATTATTCCGCTACTTTGAAGACTACGCTGAAAGCCGCAACTTGGGTGAAGCAAGCGTTGAAGCTGGCTTTCATCCGGCAAACGATCGGTCGACGCTTTTGGCGCCGGATGTCGCTTTCATTACACGCGCGCGACTCCCTGATCCTGAATCATTCACATTGGTTGGATTCATGCCAGACCTCGCAGTTGAGATAAAGTCACCGAGCAATACGATGGCTGAACTGCGCCGGAAATCCACAATCTACCTGGAAAATGGCGCGCAATTGGTATGGCTGATTGACCCAATGAAGCGGATCGCCGAAATCTGCCGCTTAGGAGAATCCGGGCAACTCCAGACCCGGACGGTCGGACCGGATGGCAAGCTCAGCGGCGAAGACCTGCTGCCCGGATTTGTACTGGAACTGCGTCATCTATTCGGCAGAAGGTCCACTTGAATGCATCGTCTTCTATAGCATTGTGATTGTCGCCGATAGTCTCATCCATACTCACCCAAGCAAGAATCGTGGCAAGTGTGACAAGGAAGAATAGCGTCATGGAAGTCAAAAAGCGCCTCTATACCGTGGATGATGTTTTGGAGTTGCAGGGTTGGGACGGCAAACGAGACAGAAAGTATGAGTTGATCAACGGAGATCTCATTGAAATGTCGCCAGCGAATCTATTGCACAATTGGTTAGCCTTTGAGATTGCAGGCGAGATTCGAGACTACCTGAAGAAACATGATATCGGCTTTGGCGGCGTTGAAGGTGGTTTTTCCCCGCCTGATGATCGCCACAATTTATTTGCGCCCGATGTCGCTTTCGTGAGCAAAGACAGAATGCCACAGCCGATTCCGCAGACCTTCGCCGGCTTCATGCCCGACCTCGCTGTCGAGATCGCTTCGCCGTCCAACACAGTCGCCGAGTTGCGCGAGAAAGCTGCGACGTACCTGCGCAACGGGACGCGCCTTGTATGGATCCTGTACCCGGATCGGAAAGGCGCGGAGGTCTGCCGCATTGATGACGACGCTCAGTTCGTAACGAAGTCCGTCGGCGCCGATGGCAAGCTGGACGGCGAGGACCTGCTGCCCGGCTTTGAACTGGATTTGCGTCAGCTCTTCGGCGACTGAGGCATTTGGGGTCGTATCGCCGCTCGCGCCTCTCGTTTGAACATCGTTGCAATTCGATGCTTCATGTGGGATATTTGACGTCTAACCGCTTGCGAACCAGTCGAGGCAAAATCATGGCGCAAACCGTTCTCGAAAAAATGGACCTGGCGCGGATGGGGGCGCGGGCGAAGTCGGCTGCCGGCATCCTGGCGCGGAAGACCACGGCCGAAAAGAACGCCGCGCTGCTTGCCATTGCCGACGCGCTCGAAGCCAATACCTTGGGCATTCTGGAAGCCAATCAGCGCGACCTGGAGCTGGCGGCGCAGAACGGCATTGATCCCATCTGGATTCGCGACCGCATCGACCTTGAAAAGCGGATGCCCGGCATCGTGGCCGATGTGCGCAAGGTCGCCGACTTGCCCGACCCGGTCGGCGAAGTCTTGCAAGATACGACATTGGACAACGGCTTGCGCTTACTCAAGCGGCGTACGCCCCTGGGCGTGCTGGGGACGATATACGAGTCGCGCCCGAATGTCACGGTGGATGTTTCGACGCTGGCGCTGAAGACGAGCAACGCCGTCATTTTGCGCGGCGGCTCCGATGTGCTCCACAGCAATCTGCAGCTAACGCAAATAATGCAAGATGTGTTGGCGGCGCGGGACTTCCCGCCGGATGCGATTCAGACCATCAGCAGCGCAGACCGCCGCTACGTTAGCGAGATGCTGCGCCTTCACGAGTATATCGACATGATCATCCCGCGCGGCGGCAACGGCTTGCACACCTTCTGCCGCGAGAACAGCAGCATTCCGGTGATCACCGGCGGCATTGGCGTTTGCCATATTTTCGTTGACGAGAGCGCCCAGTTGGACAAGGCTTTGCCCTTGCTGGACAACGCCAAGACCCAGCGGCCCGCCGTCTGCAATTCGATGGAGACTTTACTCGCGCATCAATCGATTGCCGCCGAGCTGCTGCCAAGCGTAGTTGATGTCTTGGGTGCGGCTGGCGTCGAGTTCCACGCCGACGAGCGCGCCTACGATATTGTCGGCGGGGACGCGCGGGTCGTGCCGGCGGCTGAGGACGACTTTGATACTGAGTGGTACAATCTGACGCTGAATCTGAAAGTAGTCGATGACGTGGACGAGGCGATCGCCCACATCGCCCGCCACGGAACGCAGCATTCGGACTGCATCCTGACGGAGACGGCGGCGCACGCCGAGCGCTTCTTGAACGAGGTCGATTCAGCGGCTGTATACTGGAACGCCAGCACGCGCTTCACCGATGGCAGCGCGATGGGCATGGGCGCCGAGGTGGCGATCAGCACGCAAAAGCTGCACGCGCGCGGGCCAATGGCGCTGGAAGAACTGACGACCTACAAGTGGATCGTCAAGGGCGATTATACGTCGAGGCTCTAGTACCAGGCGACAATACAGACAAATGCCCACTTGACACTGTACTGCGCGCCACTGGATAATATCAGCAATAAAATAGCAAAACCAAAGGCGACGACGAAGACAGTCTGCATTTGCGCGGATACGCGCTTGCATCACCAGGGAGCGAGCGTCAGGGACTGGAAGCGCTCGCGGAGGCAGATGCAGAATTCACTTCCGAGCTGACGGGTGAAACGGCGATCAACCGCCGGAGTAGTCCGCTCCGCTGGTCCGGCGTGACAGGGCACAATGAGCGCGGCGCCAGGCGACGGCGCCGAACCAGGGTGGTACCGCGGGAACTTTCACGCTCTCGTCCCTTGATGGACTGAGGGCGTTTTTCTTAGGGGGCAAATTGGAGCCCAGCGCCGATTCAATTGTGGAGGAAAAGAGATGACTGGTTCGATTGAAGACATTCGCCGGGAAGCTTTGGAAGCGCTGGCGCATATCGCGGACGGCGAGCGCCTGGCGGACTGGCGCAGCCGGTTCTTGGGACGGCGAGGGGCGCTGAATTCGCTATTCGGAACGATCGGCGCTTTGCCTCCCGAAGAGCGCGCCGGCTTTGGCCAACGGGTCAACGCCTTGCAGCAGGAATTGAATCAGTCATTTGAAGAGCGCGAGTCGCTGATCCAGAGCCAACTGATGGCGCGCGATCTGGAAGAGGGCGAGATCGATATCAGCTTGCCCGCTTATCCACGGCGGCGCGGCGGGTTGCACCCGTCCACGCGCACGCATCGCGAGTTCCAGACGATATGGGCGGATATGGGCTTCCAAGTGTATCAGAGCCGCGATGTCGAAGAGGACGAGTTTAATTTCACCCTGCTCAATTTGCCGCCGCATCATCCGGCGCGTGATATGCAGGATACCTTCTACACGAAGGATCCGCGCGTGCTGCTGCGCACGCATACATCGCCGGGGCAGATTCGCGCGATGCGAGAATTGGGCGCCGGCGGAACGAAGCCCATTCGCGTCATCTTGCCGGGCATGTGCTATCGGCAGGAGCAAGTGACGGCGCGCAGCGAGATTCAGTTCACGCAGGTGGAGGGTCTGGCGATCGGACGCAATATCCGCATGAGCGATCTCAAGGGCACGATCGCCGAATTTGCCAAGCGGATGTACAGCCCCACAGCCAAGGTGCGCTACCGGGCGTCGTATTTCCCATTCACTGAGCCGAGCATGGAAGTCGATGTTGAATGCTTTCTCTGTGACGGCGAAGGCTGCCGCGTCTGCAAGCACACGGGCTGGCTGGAGATCGCCGGCAGCGGCATGGTGCATCCGGATGTCCTGCGCAACGGCGGTTACGACCCGAGCGAGTGGAGCGGATTCGCCTTTGGCATGGGGCCGGAGCGGATCACAATGCTGAAGCATGGCATCCAGGATATCCGCTATTTTTGGGCGAATGACCTGCGATTTCTGGAACAGTTCTAGGTCGGTTGCGGGTTAAGCGATGGCATTGGCGAGGACGATGGACGCATTCCGGGACCGTGACTGGCGGTTGGCGCATTGGATCTGGGCGCTTCCAGTCCTGCTATTTGTCACCTGGATGTCCGCGCGTCAGCTTGACCTGATCGTGCCGGAGGTGGACGAATTCTATGGCATGTACAATGTTGGCATAGTAACCGCTGGCGCCTATACGCCGCTTGATACAATAGCCTCGGTCGCCCGTTACAGCAGCAATCATACGCCGTTTTATTTCATCCTCCTCAACTTGTGGAGTCATCTCGTTGGCGGCGAGATCGCCTCGCTGCGCCTTCTGACCGTGTTCATCGCGTTGCTGTCGCTGGCGATGGTCTATCGCCTGGCGCGCGACTTTGCGGCGCCGCCCGCGGGCTTGCTGGCGCTCATAGTCGCCGTCAGCACCGCCTTCTTCAACTTCTATTACACGCAGGCGCGAATGTACGCGCTGCTGCTACTATTGGCGGCACTAGTGCTGTGGCTTTACCTGCGCATCGCACACCAGCTAAGAGCGCCCAAAACCCGCGATTATGTGTTGCTGGGGTCCGCCTGCTATTTGCTCGCCAACACGCACGCGTCTAGCGCTCTGCTTTTCAGCGCGCTTGGACTTTACCATCTGTTGCATGTGCGCAAAGACCGGCGTTGGCTGTACATTTCACTGGCTGTCATGGCTGCGCTGCTGCTGTTTTCGCCCTGGTTAAGCGTACTGCTCACAACTGGTCTAGAACGCAGCAGCGCGCTCCAGCGCCCCGACAACGACGACCTGGCTCAGGTATTGGCCGCTCTACAGGCGGTGGCTTTTAATGGCAGCGCGGTCCTATTGCTGCTGTCGCTCGGCGGCATCGCCATAGGCTGGCGTGATCAAAGGGAGGCCTGGGCGCGCCTCCTGCCGATCGTTCTCTATTTCCTCGTGGCATTTGGCTTGGTGGAACTGCTGCGGGATGGCGTTGACGTCAGCAAGGGGCGGCTGGCTTTGGCTGGCTGGCCCCCGCTCATCGTCGTCATCGCAGCCGGATTTTATAGTTGGGTTCGCTGGCGAAAGTGGCTGATTTCGCTTCTGCTGTTGTGGATCATCGCCGGCATCAGCTTTCAGCGGACGGCGGATTGGAGCGCGCTGCTCGCCGGGCGTCAACCGCCATTCACTTTGCCAGCCTGGCACATCGTTAGCCGCGTGGCGCGCCAATCGCAGCCGTCGGCGCCAATTCTCAGCTATCTCGTTGAGCCCTTCTTTCTCCGCTGGGGCAGCTATATCAAGTACTCGCAGAGCCGATTCTACTTTGCCGACCGGGGCTTGGAGCTGATCACGCGCGAAGACCCGGCGCTATTCAGAGAGTATGTCGTTCACAATGGCCTGACTGAACCCTTCTTGCGCGTCTTCTATCAGACTTCCAAAGTTGAGGCCGCCTATGCCGCCGACCTGAATGGCTTCATGAGCCGCAGCGGCTACGAGATTTGCGATACGAGCGAGTTCGGCATCGACACCGCGCTCGTCTTGTATGGCTGGCCCGTCTTGAACTGCAAAGAAGCGCAAGTCGCGTCCAGCCAGGCGACCGAGCTGATCGACTACGAATTCTATGGCGCGGAGCTCGCCGCGACGGGCGACCGAATTTACTTCGTCGACAAGTGGAATGCCAAGACTGAATTTGCGCCTGAACGAATCAATCTGTCGCATCAATTGATCAGCGCGGATTGGGAACTGGTCGCGCAGCTCGATTTGCCCTTGGTGCATGAAAAGCGCCTGCGTCAATTCTCGATAGACCTCAGCGGCGCGCCGGCGGGCCGCTATCGGCTGATGGCGATTCTGTATGACAGCCGCAGCAGCGAGCGCTTCGACTGGATCGGAAACCGAGCGGAACCGCCATATATGCAGGTTCTGGCTGAAGTGATCATTCCCGAATAAAGTTCACAATCCCGCTCTCAAACGGGCGAAAGGATGCAAAGAACAATGTTAGTTCCCATCTCATGGCTGAGAGAATTTGTAGACATCGACGTGCCAGTTGAGCTGCTGGCCGAGCGGTTGACCGTAGCTGGCTTGGAAGTGGCTCATCTTCAGTATATCGGTCTGCCGCAGCAGTCGGTCCCCGGCCTTCGGATGCCGAGCTCAGATCATCTGGTGTGGGATCGGGAGAAGCTGCTGCTGGCGCGGATTGTCGAGGTGAAAGCGCATCCAAAAGCCGATCGGCTGGTGCTGGCTATGGTCGATTATGGCGCCGAGGAACTGGAGCAATGCGTCACTGGCGCAACGAATCTATTCGGCTACAAAGACAAAGGCGCGATCGACCCGCCGATTTGGAGCGCCTTCGCGCGGGAAGGGGCGGAAGTCTGGGATGGGCGCAGCGCCAAGCCGAAGCGAATGACACTCAAGGGCAGAGAATTGCGCGGCATTTACAATAAGAGCATGGTCTGCTCGGAGAAAGAGCTGGGCATATCAGACGAGCACGAAGGCGTAATCGTGATGGAGCACGAGGCGCGCTACGTCGCGGGCGCGCCGCTGGCCGATGTGCTGGGCGATGTGCTGCTGGATATCGAATTCACGCCGAATCTGGCGCGCTGCTTCAGCATGATTGGGGTAGCGCGCGAGGTGGCGGCCGTCCTAAATGTGAAGATGCGGTATCCCTCATTCGACTTCCTGGCGGCCGGGGCGCCCATTGACGGGCAAGTCAAAATCGATATCCGCGAGCCGGACTTGAATCCGCGCTTCACCTTGGCTCTGCTGCGCGAAACGGCGGTCAAGCCGTCGCCCTTTTGGCTGCAGCGCCGTCTGAAACTGATTGGGCAGCGGCCGCGCAACAATATCGTGGATGTGACCAATTATCTGACATTTGAATTGGGCCAGCCGATGCACGCCTTCGATTATGACAAGCTGGTCGAGCGCGCCGGCGGTCCGCCCACGATCATCACCCGCCTGCCCCAACCCGGCGAGCAGTTGGAGACCTTGGATGGCGTCATGCGAGACCTGGGCTCGGAGACGATCCTGGTGGCTGATACGGCCGGCGCCTTGAGTCTGGGCGGCGTCATCGGCGGCGGCGATACCGAAATCAGCGAAGAAACGCGCAATGTCTTGCTGGAAGCGGCTGCCTGGAACAATATCAGCATTCGCAAAACGATCAGGCAGCAGAAGGTTCACACCGAAGCCTCGGCGCGCTTCAGCCGCGGCGTGCATCCGTCGCAGGCGATCTTGGGCTGCGGGCGCGGCATCGAGCTGATGCGGCAATTGGGCGGCGGCGCCATCGCCAGCGGTCTGCTGGACGCCTATCCGCGCCAGCCGGCGACGGTGACGGTGCAGCTGCCGATTGAACGAGTGACTAGGCTGCTGGGCATGGAAGTTACGCTGGAGCAGGCGGCTGCTGTTCTGCGGCGTCTCGAATTTGACGTCGCGCTTGAAGGCGATGTCATTCGGGCGACGGCGCCCGATCACCGGCTGGATATCAGCGCCGATCTCGCCGTCGGGCAGCATGATTTGCTGGAAGAGATCGCCCGCATCATCGGCTACGACCAGATCCCGGAAACGATCATGGCTGATGAAATGCCGCCCCAGCGTGAAAACACGACGGTGCTGATTGAGGAGCGCATCCGCGACATCCTGGTTGGTCAAGGCTTGTATGAGGTGATCAATTATCGATTCACCAGCCGCGAGCGCGAGGCGATGTTGGCGCCGTCCAGCGCGCCCTCGTCGCTGCCGGAGGCTGATTACGTGGAAATTGCCAACCCGGCGGCTAGCGAGCGCGACGCGCTTCGGCACACGCTGATGACCAATATGCTGGAGACCGCGATCAATAACGCCCGCTTCCAGAAGACGCAGCAGGTTTTTGAGATCGGCAAAGTGTACTTGAGCCGAGGCGACGTGCTGCCGGAGGAGCCTTTGCATCTCGGCATTTTGCTGACTGGCGAGCGGAAGCAAGCCTGGTGGGGCGAGGGCAATAGTAGGGGCGAGATGGACTTCTTCGATTTGAAGGGCGTGTTGGAGAGCCTGCTGCATGCCTTGCACATCGCGGATTACACGCTGGAACGCGGGACACACAGCAGCTTTCATCCGGGGCGCTCGGCCGATCTGCTGCTGGCGGGCGAGCGCATCGGCAGCTTCGGCGAGATTCATCCCGAGCTGGCGGCGCGCTTCAAGCTGACGGCCGCGAGAGTGCTTTATGGCGAGTTCGCAGTCGAGCTGCTGATCCGCCATCACCAGCGTTTGCACGCGATTGAGGCGCTGCCTGCAACGCCAGCGGTGCTCGAAGATATCGCCCTGGTGGTAAATGCGGACACGCCGGCGAGCGAAGTGGAAGCCGTGATTCGGCAGGCGGGCGGGCGGCTGTTGAAAGACGCGCTGCTCTTTGATGTCTATGTAGGCGACCAGATCCCGCCCGGCAAGAAGAGCCTGGCTTACGCGCTGGCGTATCAGGATGAGACCAAGACGCTGACGGACAAGGGCGCGGCCAAGATTCGCAAGAAGATCATCGGCGCGGCGCGGCATCGGTTGAAGGCGGAGTTGCGGTCGCAATAGGTATGCGGGCGACTCACAGAGGCCCCCACCATTCTCTGCCTGTGGTAAACCCATCCCCCGCCAAGATTTCGTAGGGGCGAGCCGGTGACTCGCCCGACCGCGCAGAGCATTTTTTGAACACAGAGAACGCAGGGGTCACAGAGTGGGCGACCCAAAAGCCGCCCCTACAACCCTAGGTATTTGCGCGGGAAATCAATAGCCCTTGGCGCGATCGAGTTGATTGAGCAGAGGACGATTTTCGAGATAGCGGATCAGGTTTTCTTTTAGAACGCGCGCCGCCTTTTCGTGAATGTCGCGGGTGAATCCGGCGACATGCGGCGTGATGATGACGTTGTCCAGGTTCCAAAGCGGGCTGATAGTCGGCAGCGGCTCGTCTTCAAAGACATCAAGAGCGGCGCCGGCGATCTGCCCCGATGACAGGGCGGTGATCAGCGCCTTTTCGTCGACGATTGCGCCGCGCGAGACGTTCACCAACACCGCTGATTCTTTCATCGCCTCCAATACTTCGTCGTCGATCAGATGCTCGCTGAACTCCGTCTGCGGCACGGTCACAACCAGGTAGTCGCAGTCTCTTGCCATCGAAGCGACCGTGTCGGCCGGATAGATGCGGTCGGGGATTTCGCCGCTTGGATCGCCCGCGCCTTCCAGCGCGTAGGCCTTCACTTCGGCCGTGTTCCGCAGGTCGCGTTTGGATGCGAGCACGGTCATGCCCATGCCTGCGCAGAGCCGCGCCAACTCGCGGCCGATGCTGCCGTAGCCGACGATGCCGACGGTCTGCCGCTCCATATCAACCGGCTGAAAAATCGCGTATGGCTCGGCGGGCCACTCGGCGCGGCTCTGCAGATCAAAAGCGACGCGCATGTTGTAGTTGAACATCAGCATCATCATCAGGCAGCAATGCGCCATGTTGGTGGCGTGAATGCCGCTGGTGGAGGTGGCGATAATGTCTTCCGCGCGCGCAATCGGGTAGTCGAGGGCGTGGTTCATGCCGGCCGTGTGCATCTGAATCCAGCGCAGCTTCGGCGCCTGCTCCGGCTCAGGGAAGTAGTGAACGGTGTAGAGCACTTCAGTCCGGGCGATGACATCGGAGGGCACATCGGGGAAGTGACGTTCGATCTGCAAGCGCGGCGAGATCTCGCGCAATTCATCAACGATTTCATCGGCGAAGTCGATGGCTAGCGTGACGACAATTCGCTCTAGTTCTGACATAGTTTGCGTCCATTCACTCCCGCCAATCGTAATGAGAATAACAGTTTGAGTCAGCGCGGTCAATGTGGACGCGGTCTGGAAGGCCTCGCGCCACTGCGATATGATACATACAATCAACACCCAATCCGGTCATGCGCGCATAAGCGGAAGGAAGCAACTCTGTGGCAAGAAGGAGGAGCCATGAGCGAATGGGAAGACATTACAATAGAGCGACACGACAAGCAGCAAAGTGAACGTCCGACAGCTGACGATGTCGAGTTGAGTCGACAAGTTCTGGTGCTTTCAGAATTGCCGCCGCCACGCTGGGCGGGGATCTGTAAGGCCGCATTGCTTGGTTCGCCGGGCAGACTAGGCAGGCAGGCGGAGGTCAGCGGAAATGCCTTGATAATATGGGGCGGTCCCAAGATTTTCGACGAACGCGACGCAAACCACCTAAAGAAGATGGTCGCTTACACCAATGAAAAGTATCGTGAGATCCTTGAGCCGGTCGATCTCAGCGGCTTTGACGCATTCGGCTTATAAGGGGGCCACTCGATGATAGACGGAAACCTCATCTTGGGATTTGTCGGCGGCTTGGTTGCGGTCTTGGGCGGAGTCTGGACTGCCTACCGGTTGCTAGGTCACGCTGTATACCGAGAACTTGACCAACAGCGAGAGCGCATTGGTAACCTGGAGTCCAATGTCGACAATCAGAATACGAATGTGAATAACCGACTGGGCCGTGAGATGGCGCAACGGCATCAAAGTGAGAAGGAAGCGCAAGATGGTCGAGCAAACCTGAGCGCGCGGATTCTAGTGCTTGAATCCGAGTTTCGACGCGGACCTGGCGGCGGGCAAGCCGATTGAAATATGTTCACCTAACTTAGCGAGGACCACATGGGCTTACTGGACGGCAAGATCGCGCTGATATTCGGCGTCGCCAACAAGAACTCAATCGGCTGGGGAATCGCCCAGGCTTTGCAGCGCGAAGGCGCCACCATCGTGCTGAGTTACGCCATGGACAAGCTGGAGCGGCGCGTGCGGCCCCTCGGCGAGTCGATTGGCTGCGAGCTCTTCATCCAGGCGGATGTAACCGATGCCGACGAAATGGACGCGGTCTTCGCCGCGGTCGAAGCGAAATACGGCAAATTGGACGTGCTGGCGCATTCGGTGGCTTTCGCCGAACGCGACGCCCTTGGCGGGCGCTTCGTCGATCTGCGGCGCGAGGCCCTGCTCAGCGCAATCGATGTCAGCGCGGTCAGCTTGATCGAGTTGACACGGCGCGCGGAGCCGTTGATGAAAGATGGCGGAAGTATCATGAGCCTGACATACAACGCCTCGCGCAAGGTCATCCCGAATTACAACGCCATGGCGATCGCCAAAGCGGCGCTGGAAGCGATTACGATGTACCTGGCGGCTGACATAGGGCGCAGCAAGATCCGCGTCAACGCCATCAGCGCCGGCGCCATCAAGACGCTTTCGGCCGGCGGCATTCAAGGCTTCCGCGATCTACTGAAATACGCCGAGATCACCTCGCCGATGAATGAGTTGGTGAGCCAGGACGATGTCGGCGACTTGGCGCTATTCCTGGCGTCGGATTTGTCGCGGCGCATCACGGGCGAAGTGATTTACGTGGACGCCGGTTACAACATCATGGGATACACCGATGTTGAGGCGCTGATGAGCGAGCGGGGCTAGAGTATACTTTATGCGTTTGATTGGACTTTTGCCGCTGGTCATTTGCTTGTGCGTAGCGACATTGCAAGCGCAGACGCCGCAAGTGGAACCTGACTTCCCACCTTGCGACAGCCAGAACAGCGCTCACCGCGAGGCTGTCAAACAAGTACTTGAGACGCTCGACGCAATGCGCGAGAAAGAGCGCGATTTCTCGAGCACAGAAGCGGCGGATTCGTTTGATGGACTCTGGCAGAGCATAGGGAGTCCTGAGAATCTCGTTTGCGCTGAGAGCTTCTCTCTAACCCTAATTGCCATTGCGAAGTTACGGGCTGTGGTCTACGAGGAAAACGACATTCAACTTGGCATTGGCAGCAGCGAGGACCTCGCGCCGCTGCTTGACAAGTGGCAGGCTTGGGCGACAGCATTCGTCAGCGCCGAACTCAAGACGCGATTCTGGTTGGGCAGCTTCAGCAATTATCAGGGGCGCGGCCTTGAGATCGGTTGCCTGAGCTACCTGCTGCCGGTCGACACGGGCTTGACGCGCGGGCGCAACACGCTGGCCGAGCTTTCACTGGCTTTGAGCGCTCTCTTTGATCCGGAGCGGATGCATCCAGGCGGCGAAGTCGAGACGGAAGACTGGATCAAGGAGCTGGGACTGTCGGTCGCCGGCGTTCACATCGACGCGGGCTTTGCCGAGATTGCCCTAGGCGGGCAGCTGAGGGGCATTGGCACCTGCGGCGACGCCATACTGGAGGCGCAGATCCTGCAAACGGTGTTTCAATTTTCAGCTATTGAGCGCGCGCGGATCACAGACGGCGACATGAACCTGCGGCAAATCGTCGATATGAGCGACCGGCTCAGCGAGGAAGAACTCAGAGCGTACATCTACGACCGAGAGGATCTGTACTGGCTGCGAGACTAGGTCGCCGGCAGCTCAATCGAGTGGGCTTGAAAGCGCGGCAGCAAGCTCGGAATTCGTATGTTCGCGCGCGAGTTTGACATTGCGCAGGGCAAGCAAGGACGCGAAGAGCCCGACCAACCCGCAGCAGAAAACCGCGCCATAGGCAACCGAGTGTTGCCCGGAGAGCGCCAGGATCACATCGCGGAGGATGCCGCCGCCAGCGACGCCGCCGCCGCGGGCGAAGGTGACGCAGAGAGTCCAGAAGCCGAGGAAAGTGCCGGCGCGGCCCGCCGGGCTCATGTCCATCATCAAACCCAGCGTACCGATATTCCATACGCCTAGACCGACTCCCAACAAGATCAAGCCGATTGTCACTAGCGGACGGATTTCGCCGAGCGACGAGGCGGCGAAAACAAGGTAGGCGAGCATCAGAATGAAGACGCCCGCCTGCGAAACGTTGCCGTGAGTGAAAGCGGGCCAGCGGCGCAGAAGAAAGAGAACGATGAATGAACTAAGAATTGCCGTGCTGCCCCAATAGGCGGCGAAGCGGTTGGTGAGGCGCGCGTCCATGCCGAAAACTTGGCCCGCGAAGGGCTCGAGCACCGTGTCCTGCAAGAAGGCAAAAGCCATCGACAGCGTGAGGTAGCAGAGAAATACGCGCAGGCTTCGGTCTCGCCAGACCAACGACAGATCATCTCGCAAGCTGGCGCCTTTCAAGCGCGGCTCGCTCGGCGCCGACCTCGACCGCCGCTCCTCGCCGAGCAGCGACAGAAACCAGAGCAGGCTCAAGACGCCAGCGGCGACGATGAACAGGTTCAGCAGCGCTTCGGCCGTGAAGCCGATTTGACCGGCGCCGGCGTCCTGCGGCAGCAACAGACTGAAGACAACCCCGCCGACGGCGAAACCGATGATCAGGAAGGTCCAGACCAAACCGACCGCGCGCCCGCGTTGATGTTCGGCCGCGCGATCGTAAATCAGCGCCAAGAAGGTGCTGCCGGAAACGGCGACGCCCAAGCTAAAGAGCAAGAACGAGATAACCAGTGCCGTCAAAATGAGGGGTGGCGCCGCAGCGGCGCTTTCGACCCCGGCGCGGCGGACGAGCTCGGCTGTGGCGAACCCCAGCATCAAGGTGCTTATTGCCATCATGGCGCGGCCGAGCCAGATCCAGAACAGGCGTCGGTAGCCGCCGATCGTATGGGTATCGGAGAAGCGGCCCGCGATGACGCCGATGGGCGCCAGGAAGTAGCGCAGACCCGTTAGCAGACCGACAAAAGTAGCGCTGAAGCCGAGATCAGCGACCATGATCCGATTCCATACGCCGGTGGTCAGGACATCAGCCATGCCAGAACCGAGGTGGAAGAGAGCGATCTTGAGGTTGTGACCGACGGATAGGTCAGGCCGCTTTGGTTTTTCCATGTATGTTTTTGTAGATTTATAGAGATTTAAAGAATATACTATACAGATTTCTCCGATATTGTCAATGGCCAAATGAGAAAAGTTTCACAAATTATGATATACTGAAAACGAGCGACATCTTAGGGAAGCGAGGGTCCGATGTTCCAACACCGTCCATTCAAGAAGATTATCGTGCCGACCGACGGTTCGGCTTGGAGTGAGCGCGCGATACCTTATGCGGTGGATTTCGCGCGCATCAGTGGCGGCGAAGTGGTTCTGCTGCATGTGTTCACTCCGCCGATGCATGAATTCGTCGATTCATTGGCCATCGCCGGTGAATACGAGCTGGCGAACCGAATACGCGAGGAGATCAAGCAGCATCTGCTGGGCTTGCGCAATGAAGTGCGCGATGTGGGCGTGGAATGCCGCTTGCATATCATAGACGCGGTGGGCGTTGCCCAGCACATCGTCGATTACATTAAAGAGGAAAAAGCCGATCTCGTGGTGATGACGACGCACGGCCACTCGGGTCTCGTTCGGTTGGTCTTCGGCAGCGTCGCCAACAAGGTCATGCATGATGTCAATGTGCCCGTGCTGGTCATCCGCCCCGACCTGGAGTAAGGCGCGTTTCTCTCAAGAATCGAATCTATTCCCCCGCTATTTCATCAAAGGGCGGCCCGCGATTCTCCACACGGCACAGGACTTCGTCCACCGCCGCCCGCGCCATTTCCTCTTCTCGCGCTTGGAGTTCAAGATTGGCGAACTCTTCCTCGTCCAGCAGCAGCGTCCGCCCGTCGGGGTAGACGAAGACATCCAAACAAAGGTCCTCAGCCGTTACGCGATTCGCTTCGAAAACCGGAGGCCGCGTGATATTGCAGTACCAGCCTTTGAGCGCGCCCGACTGCCCGTCGCAAACGCGAAATATATTGTACCAGCGGTCGCGGTAGAACCACTCGCGGAAGCGATCGCCGCGGCGCAATTGGATATACCCCAGATCGCGATCGTCCAGAGCGAAGGCGGCGTCAATGCAGAGGAAGTTGGCGTTTCGCTCGTGAAGAACGCCCTGGTATGAAAGCTCGTCGCGCCCAAAGGCATCGCGTTTGACGATGGTGAAGGCGCTCATCAGGCGCGTCCAAGCGTATGGACGAGCAGCAGCAGCCCGGCGCGCAACACAATCGTAACTTCCTCTTCCAGCATGACATTGCTGATGCCGCGCGCCGGACCCAGCTGCAGCGGTTCCCCGTCCAGACGATAGCGCAGACCCCGGGTCGTGATGCCCTCAGCGGCCGCGCCCAAGGGAATCAGCGAGACCGTATCGCCGCGCCCGCCGCGAACATGGTGCCGGCCCGGCGGCAAGAGGCGGACCTGCTGGTCGCCATCGACGAAATCGACGCGCAAGCCGCGGAAAGCGGGATGCGCCAGCAGCAGAATGTTGGCCAGCGTCTGGTCGTAGCGGCCGCCCAAGCCGCCCAGGATGTGAACTTCCTTAGCGCCGATTGACCGGCAATGGTGCAGCGCCAGCTCCAAATCCGTCTCGTCTTTCTCTGGCGGGTAGCGCAGTATCTCGACGCCGGCTGCTGCGAAGTCGGCGACTTGTTGGGGACTGAGCGAATCCAGATCGCCGATGATCGTCTGCGGCTTCAACCCGAGGGCGCGGGCCTGCAGGGCGCCGCCGTCAGCGCAGATGACGCGGGGCGAATCAAGCAGCCTGAGCAGGCGGTCAAGCATTGCGCCGCGATTGAGTTCGCCGTTGGCGATGAGCAGGGTTTGCATTTTCCTACAAATCGGTTTGTGGCTGTGGACAGGTCACAGAGTCGCCTCACCATTTGAACATAGGGATTGGCAGCGAAGCAAGGGGCGCGCTGGCGATTCGCATTCACCGGAGGCGGCATCGTCGCGGGCGGGCGCGGGCGACCCCAGGGCCGCCCCTACATCGTCGTTGCGCGCTGTGCTAGCCTACTGATCAGTGTCTGCGTACACGAGGCGGATTGAGATGCCGGTTGACGCCATCAGTCTGGAAGTCTTCAAGAATCTGTTCGCGGCGGTCGCCGAGGAGATGGGCGTGACGCTGCGGCGCGCCAGCTTCAGCCCGAATATCCGCGAACGGCTGGATTTCAGTTGCGCGGTATTTGACGCGCAAGCGCGCATGATCGCGCAGGCGGCGCATATCCCGGTGCATCTGGGCAGCATGCCGGCCTCGGTGGCGGCGGCTGTTTCCGAGTTTGAGGAGTTTTTTCCCGGCGACCTGGTGGTGCTGAACGATCCTTACCGCGGCGGCACGCACCTGCCCGACATCACAATGATCTCGCCCGTCTTCGCCGGCGGCGACCTGCGTTATTTCGTCGCCAGCCGCGCGCATCACGCCGATGTCGGTGGCATGACGCCTGGCTCGGCGCCCCTGAGCACGGAGCTGTATCAAGAGGGCATCATCATCCCGCCCTTGAAGCTGCGGCTGAGCGGCTGGATGAACGAGGGCGCGCTGGATCTCATCGTTGCCAACAGCCGCAATCCGGCCGAACGGGTGGGTGATTTGGAGGCGCAGATGGCGGCGCATCGCATCGGCGAGCGGCGCCTGCTTGATATGATGATCGCGCATGGCGTCGGGGAGACGTCGGAACACGCGGCCGCGCTGCTCGCTTACTCGCGGCGATTGACGCGCGCGGTGATCGCGCGAATACCGGATGGCGTCTACCATTATCGCGACGCGATGGAAGGCGACGGCCAAGCGGAGGTTGAGATTCCGATACAAGTCCGGCTCGAGGCGCGCGGCGAAGCGATGACCGTGGACTTCAGCGGCAGCGCGCCGCAAGCGCCGGGCAATGTCAACGCGGTGCCGGCGATCGTGCGCTCGGCGGCTTGGTATTGCGTGCGCTTGCTGGCTGATGAAGACATCCCGGTGAATCACGGCTGCTTTGAACCGGTGACAGTGACGGCGCCGGCGGGCAGCGTCTTGAATCCACGCTTTCCGGCGGCGGTAGTCGTCGGCAATACGGAGACGAGCCAGCGCATCGTCGATGCGGTGCTGGGCGCGCTGGCGCAGGCATTGCCCGCGCTGGCGCCGGCGGCTTCCCAGGGCACGATGAACAATGTTGCCGTCGGCGGTTTTGATGGCGATTCGCAATTTGTATATTACGAGACGCTTGGCGGCGGGCATGGCGCGTCCAGCCGCGGCGATGGGCTTTCGGGGCGGCACTGCCACATGACAAACACGTTGAACACGCCGGTCGAGGCGCTGGAATACAGCCTGCCGATGCGGGTGCGGCGCTATCACTTGCGCGCGGGCAGCGGCGGCGAGGGGCGGCATCGCGGCGGCGATGGCATCGCGCGCGAGTATGAAATGCTGGCGCCGGCGACGCTTACGATCAATTCGGAACGGCGGCGTTACGCGCCTTACGGCGTACATGGAGGCGGGGCGGGCGCGCGCGGGCTGAACACGATTTTACGCGGTGATCGCGCTGAAACGGTCGGCGGGAAGCACTCGGCGCGGCTGGAGGCTGGCGACCGCGTGCTGATCGAGACGCCGGGCGGCGGCGGCTGGGGACGGCGCCAACCCAGTAGCGGTGAATTGTAGGGGCGAGCCGGTGGCCCGCCCGTCCATTGTCAGAAAATAGGCGACGGGCGACTCACAGAGTCGCCCCTACAAGGCTTGTCCGGTAGTGTGTCAAAGTGCGGTTGTTTGAGTAGTTTATGTCTCC